>CAZNNH010000114.1:0-9295 GCA_964574335.1 uncultured Acidobacteriota bacterium
CGCCCGCAAGCAGTACCTGGACGGCTCCATCCCGACCGGCTTCCAGCGCACCGCCATCGTGGGGGTGGATGGCCGACTGCCGTTCCGGGGTCGCGAGCTGTCGATCACCCAGGTGAGCCTCGAGGAAGACTCCTGCCGGGAGGTCTCGGACCGCGGCCACCTGATCGTCTGGCGGACCGATCGCCTCGGGATGCCGCTGATCGAGACGGTCACCGGCCCCGACCTGAAGACCCCCGACGAGGTGGCCGAGGCGATCCTGCTGATCGGCCGGGTCTGCCGCTCCACCGGCCACGTGCGGGTGGGCCTGGGGGCCAGCCGGCAGGACGTCAACGTCTCGGTCCGCGGGGGTCGGCGGGTGGAGATCAAGGGCGTGCCGCAGGCCGGCTGGGCGCCCGGGCTGGTCCACGGCGAGGCGGTGCGCCAGGTGAACCTGCTGCGGCTGCGGGACGAGTTGCGCCGGCGCGGGATGGCTCGCGCCGACGACGTCGTCCTCGACAGCCAGGACGTGACCGGTTTCTGCTCGGGATCCGGGCTCGCCGCGCTGCGCGAGGAGCAGTGGGCGCACTTCGTGGCCGCGGAGGGGCGGCGACCCGGCTTCGAGTTGGGAGCCGGACGCTTCACGGTTCGCGCGCTGCGTCTGTGCGGCCTGGGCGGAACGCTCGGCTTCCCCACCCAGCCGGGTCACACCTTCTCCCACGAGCTGGCGGGCCGGGTCCGGGTGGTGGCCGGGCTGGACCAGCCTCCGATCCTTTTCCACGGCCAGGCCTGGCCGGGCGATCCCGAAGAGCTCTCGCGCCTGCGCTCCCGGCTGGGCTGTGGCGACGCCGACGACCTGGTGGTGGTGTGGGGCCCGGATCAGGACACCCGCACCGCCGCCGACGAGATCCGGCTCCGTTTCGTCGAGGCCATCGACGGCGTCCCCAACGAGACGCGCCAGCCGTTTCGAGACGGCTCCACCGACTTCGAGCGCATCCTGCCCGGACCGGACCGCATGTACCCGGACACCGACAGCCCACCCGCGCAGGTCACCCGGGCCCGGGTCCTCCGGCTGAGGGCCACGCTGCCCGAGCCCCCCTGGCAACGGGAGGCGCGGTACGCGGAGGCGGGCCTGCCCGCGGCGACCATCCACTACCTGATCCGGCGCGGCGGCGCGGCCCTGGTCGACCGGGTGGCGACCGAATGTGGGGCCGACCTGCGCTTCGCCGGCTTCTTTTTCGGCGAGCGGCTGGTCGGCGAGCGACGGGCGGGGGTGGCGGTGGACACGATTGACGTCGAGCGTTGGTGCGAGCTGTTCCGCGCCTTTGCCGCGCGCCCGGTCCTGCGCGAGGCGTGGCAGCCCCTGGTGCGACGGCTAGCGGGCTCGCCGGAGATCCCCGTCGCCGAGCTGATCGCGGCGGAGGGTCTCGACCAGGCGCCCGCCGCCTGGCGCCAGGCGATCGGGGAGGTGGTGGCGACCGCTCGGGCCGACGCCTACGACACCCGGAACGGGCGACCGGCGCGCCTCGCCCTGGGACGGGCGATCGCCGCCTGGCGGGGGCGGGTCCCGGCCCACGAGGTGAGGATGGCCTTGACACCGGCCCTCGAGGCCCTGACATGACCGAGCCCAAAGACGCGCTGCGCGGCTACCGAGGGCGGGCCAGAGAGCGTCTGATCGCCTGGGGCGCCCGAGTGTGGAGCGACGTGATCGCCCACAACGACGCCGGCCGGCGCTTCGAAGGCGTGATCCTGCCCCGAAGCGAGACCCTCGACGACCAGCACGTCGTGATCAAGCTCAAGAACGGCTACAACGTCGGCCTCCACGTCGACCGGATCACCGAGCTGCGCGAGATCGGCTACAAGGAGGCCGTCTACAAGATCCCCGAGCAGGAGTTCCCGTCCCGTCCGGACCTGCCGCGGGTCACGCTGCTGGGCACCGGCGGCACCATCGCCTCGCGCCTCGACTACCGCACCGGCGCGGTGATCCCGGCCTTCACCCCCGGGGAGCTCTACGGGGCGGTGCCCGAGCTGGCCGAGATCTGCAACCTGACCACCAAGAAGCTGTTCGGCGTCTTCTCCGAGAACATGGCAAAGGAGCAGTACCTGGTCCTGGCGCGGGCGATCGGCCAGGAGATCGAGGACGGCGTCGACGGCGTGGTGGTCGGCCACGGCACCGACACCATGGGCCACACCGGCGCCATTCTCTCCTTCATGGTCCAGGACACGCCGGTGCCGATCGTGCTGGTCGGGTCCCAGCGCTCCAGCGACCGCCCCTCGAGCGATGCGGCCCTCAACCTGATCCACGCGGTGCGGGCCGCAGCCTACGGCGAGATCGCCGAGGTCCAGATCTGCATGTTCGGGCCGACCTCCGATCGCTACGGCCTGCTGCACCGGGGCACCCGGTGCCGCAAGATGCACAGCTCCTACCGCTCCACCTTCCGCACCATCGGCGACATCCCGCTGGCGACTGTCGACCGCGAGGAGCTCCGCTACCTGACCGACACGTTCGCCCGGCGCGACCGTTCCCGCAAGGTCCGGGTCGACGCGGTGTACGACGATCGCACCACCATCCTCTACTACTACCCGGGGATGCGCCCCGACCTGGTCGACGCCCTGGTCGAGAAGGGCTACCGGGGCATCGTGATCGCGGGCACCGGCCTCGGCCACGTCAACAAGCCCCTCTACCCCGCCCTCGGCCGCGCGGTGGCGGCGGGCGTCCACGTGGTGATGACGGTCCAGACGCTCTGGGGCTACGTCCAGATGCACGTCTACGAGACCGGGCGCGAGCTGCTCCAGCTCGGCGTGGTGCCGCTGGCCAACATGCTGCCGGAGACGGCGCTGATGAAGCTCGCCTGGGTGCTCGGCCACACCGACGACCCCGATGATGTCATGCGCCGGATGCGGGAGCCGGTCTGCCACGAGACCACCGACCGCGAGCCCCACAACGGATACCTGATCCTGCAGGGAGGGCTCCCCGAGACCGAGGCCTTCATCTCCAGCCACTGGAAATAACGAGGGGACATGACCCGAATCCGTCAGCAGGCCGTGGATTCGGGATCGTGTCCCCCGCGGCCGGATGACCCGAATCCGTCAGCAGGCCGTGGATTCGGGATCGTGTCCCCCCTGGCCGTCCGGGACCGCGCCTACAGCGACGAGTCGCGAGGGACCGCCACCACGTAGTCGTCCGAGCCGCGGATGCTCTGGGTGTAGAGGCCCCGGCTCTCGTCGGCGGCGCGGTCGTAGCCGAGCTCCGTCCCTTCCTGCAGCCTCACGTTCTTGTCGACGATGGCGTTTCGGATCTTGCAGTGGCGCCCGATGGTGGTCTCGTAGCGGGTCCCCTTCTCGCGGGCGGCCCCCATCAGCACCGACCGATCGATCTGGGCGTAGCTGTGGATGTAGGTGCCGGGTCCGAGGACACACTGGCGCACCAGCGCCCCGCTGACGATGACCCCCTCGGAGACGATGGAGTTGACGGCCACGCCGGTGCGGTCCCCCTCGTGGACGAACTTGGCCGGCGGGGCATGCTGGGGACGGCTGAAGACCGGCCACAGCTCGCCGTAGAGGTTGAAGGGCGGGGCCACCGAGACCAGGTCCAGGTTGGCCTGCCAGTAGGTGTCGAGGGTCCCGACGTCGCGCCAGTAGGCGGAGTCGGGGGCGCAGTCGCTGACGTCCTTCACCCGCAGCCCGTCACGCCAGACGTGGACGTAGTCGACGATACGGTTGCAGGTGGTGAAGTCGTAGGCGTGGATGGGCACCCCGCTCTCCACCATCCACGGGAGCAGGTGCCGGCCGAAGTCGGTGCCTTCCTGCTCGAGGCTCCGGGTCAGGGTGTCGTAGTTGAAGAGGTAGACGCCCATCGAGGCCAGGCAGTCGGTGGAGCCCGGGATGGTCTTGGGCTCCTGCGGCTTCTCCTCGAAGCCGATCACCCGGCCCTGCTCGTCGACCTCGGCCACGCCCAGGCTGCCGCGGGCGGTGTCCGAGGGGACCCGGATGCAGGCTACCGTGATCGAGGCCTCCTGCTCTCGATGGAACCGGATCATCAACCGGTAGTCCATCTTGTAGATGTGGTCGCCGGCCAGCACCAGGACCCGCTCCGGCTCGCTGCGCTGGATGAAGGCCTGGTTCTGTCGCAAGGCGTCGGCGGTCCCCGCGTACCACTGGTCGCCCATCTGCATCTGGGCGGGGATGGTCTCGATGAACTGGTCGAGGCGACGGGAGAGGAAGCTCCATCCGAAGCGGATGTGGTTGGTGAGCGAGTGGGACTTGTACTGGGTCAGGACGTAGATCTGGCGGACGCCGGAGTTGACGCAGTTGCTGAGGGTGAAGTCGATGATGCGGTAGATGCCGCCGAACGGGACCGCCGGCTTGGTGCGCATGTCGGTGAGCGGGCGCAGCCGCTCCCCCATGCCGCCGGCCATGACGACCGCGAGGGTGTTCCCCGACACGGTGCCCTCCTCTCGCGACGGGCCCTGGCCCGCTCGCGGTTGGGACCTCCACGTGGGCGAATGCTCGCCTAGAAGCCGGAGTTCTGCAACCGCCGCGGCAGCTTTTCGTCGCCGTCGCGGTTCGGGCTCAGGCCTTCAGCCGCTCGGCCTCGAAGTCCCAGAAGACGGTCTTCCCGAGCTCGGCCGAGAGGTTGACCATGTGGGCGCAGGCGGCGGCGCGGTGCCCCATCAGGGCGTCCTCCACCGGGGGCTTGCGCGAGCGCGCCGAGTCCACGAAATGGGCCAGGTGGACCAGGGTGTCGCTCTGGCCCCACTCCTCGAAGACGTGGGCGCCGGCCTTCATCTCGGGGGTCCAGGTGGAGGGGGTCTCGACCGCCTGGACCTTGGCGTCGGCGTAGTAGGCGTCGGCCAGCTCCTGCTTCCACGAGTAGACCACCCAGCGGTTGTCCTCGTGGACGTTCTCGGGGGTGAAGGTCAGGCGTCCGCCGCGGAAGGCGATGCTCCCCTGGGTGCCCAGGATCTCGAAGCCCGACTCGCTGCTGGCCTGGTTGTTGAAGGTGGAGCTCAGGTTGACGGTGAAGCCCTCCGGGTAGACCAGGATCCCGTTGACGGTGTCCGGCACGTCGCGCGACTCCTTCCAACGGTAGAGCTGGCCGGAGGCGGTGACGGTCTTGGGCATCTGGGCGCCCATCACGTAGTGGATCGAGGTCACCAGGTGGACGAACAGGTCGGTGGCGATCCCTCCCGAGTAGTCCTTGTAGCAGCGCCAGCGGAAGAACCGGGGCAGGTCGAACGGGTGGTCGGGCGCCGGGCCCAGGAACTGCTTCCAGTTGACGGTCTCGGGGCCGGCGTCGGGCGGGATCGGGTAGATCCAGGCGCCGCCCGCGGTGTTGCGGTTGTAGGAGGCCCGGACCATGGTGATTTGCCCCAGCTTGCCGCCCTCGATCAGCTCCCTGGCCATCTGCTGGGTGGCGGAGCTGATCCCCTGGCTACCCACCTGGTAGATCCGATCGCTCTTCTTCACCGCGGCCAGGATCTCGAGACCCTCGTCGATCGTGTACGTCATCGGCTTCTCGATGTAGACGTCCTTGCCCGCGGCGAGGGCGTCGAGCGACATCCGGTGGTGCCAGTGGTCGGGCGAGCCGATGATGACGGCATCCACGCCCTTGAGGTCGAGGACCTTCCGATAGTCGTCGTAGACCACGGCCAGGTCCTGGGTCATCGCCCGGGCCCGCTCGGCGCGCCCCTTGTAGGCATCGCAGACGGCGACCACCTCGGTCCCGGGCAGGTTCTGGAGCGCGGCCATGAGCTGCTGCGCCCGCGCCCCCGAGCCGAGCACGCCGAAGCGCACCTTGTGATCGGCAGCGCCGGCGGCGAAGGCGTTCGGCACCATTCGCGCCGCCGCCGCCACCATGGCCGTGGTCTTCATGAAATCGCGACGCCTCATGATTCCCTCCCCCCGGGCCCCCACCGCGCCGGCCCGCACCTGCGAAGCATATTGCACCCGGCCTCAGGCTGGGCTCGGATTCGATTCCAGGTCGCGACGTGGGCGATGCCGCAAGCTCGGTCTACGCCGCTTCTCCTCCGCGGCGGTCGCCCCCTCGCCGCAGGAAGAGGGCAAGGCGCGAAAGCGCGGCGATCCCGGCGGCGTACACCGCGACGACGGCACCACCCCCCAGGACGGAAGCCCAAGGCTCGCACGGGCCGTGCGGATCGCCCACGAGACCCCACAGAAGGATGCTCCCTGCCGGCCACAAGCCCGCCCGGCTCGGGAGGAGCAGCGCGAGCAGAACCGACACGACCCAAATGGACGGATGGAGCCTCGCTCCAGCCTGCCGCCAATGGCTCGCCATGGCGACCAGCGCAGTCAGCACGGCGAGCGGCACGCTGACCCAGACGGGCGGCCCGACGGCATACGGAGCCATCAGCCAGACAACGACCGCGAGCACGAGGGGCAGCACCATGCCAAGAGACACGCCGTGCGTCCTATCCGTCCCACATGTCGAGAGCGGGGAGGATTCCCTGCTCCAGCAGCCTCGGGAGCGTCCCGACAAGGTCCTCCGCAGAGAAATCGATCGTGTCGACGCCCGGGATGCCCCCGTACGAAGCCAGCGACAACGGTACGGGATCCTTGGCGTCTCGTCCCTTCTCCCGAGGCGGCCGGAGGATGACGCCCACCCGGAACGTCGCTCCGGCGAGAGGCTCGATCCTCACGAAGACGTCGCCACCGATGGCAGGCCGGAAGAACGTGTAGCAGGGCTCCTCGTCCACCAGCGCCAGGCCGAGCGCATTCAGCTCCTCGAGGAGACCTTCAGGAAGGGTCATCCAGCCTCCTGGGCCTTTCGGGCAAGGCCCAGCTGCCTGCGGAGCGCGGGTACCGACTGAGTGCAACCCGATCGGCCCAGGGCTCGGCGGAGAGCGCTCAGCAGCCGGGTCGCGTTCTTGGGTGAACGAAGCAGGTGGGTGGTCTCGATCAGGCCGGCCAGCTCGTCGGCGGCTACAAGCGCCACCCGCTCGCGGCCCCGGCGCCGGATGACGATGATCTCCCGCTCCTCCGTGACGCGGTCGAGCAGCTTCGCGAGGTTCTTCCGGGCTTCGGTGTAGCTGGTTTCCATCGACGCCTCCCGCCAGAACAGTACAGCGTTTCGGCACCGATGAACGCGGGGTCTTCCCCCCTGTGTTCCGCTGGCGCTCGGTTACCCCCGCATTGCAGGGAGCTTGACAAGAACGAACGATCGGTCTATTTTGTGGGTAGGATGACGGGAAAGGGCGAGCTGACGCGCCAGGCGATCCTGGAGCAGGCCAGCAACCTGGCCAGCCGGATCGGCCTCGACGCGCTCTCGATCGGGCGGCTGGCCCAGGAAACGGGCCTGTCCAAGAGCGGCCTGTTCGCCCACTTCGGCTCCAAGGAGACGCTGGCGGTCCAGGTCATCGACTTCACCGCCCAGCAGTTCGTCGATCAGGTGGTGCGGCCGGCGCTTCGGGAGCCCCGGGGCGAGCCACGGGTGCGGGCCCTCTTCGAGCACGTGCTCGAGTGGTCGAGCAACCAGCCCAACAAGTCCGGCTGCGTCTTCGTGGCACTCTCGACCGAGCTCGACGACCAGCCCGGCCCCGCCCGGGATCACCTGCTGAAGACGCAACGGGAGTGGATGGAGCTCGTCGCAGGCTGCTTCCGGATGGGCATCGAGCAGGGACACTTCCGACCGGACGCCGACCCCGAGCAGTTCGCTCACGACATGACCGGCATCTACCTCGCCCGCCACCACGCCCGGCGCCTGCTCCACGACCCGCGGGCGGACCAGCGCACCGCCACCGCGTTCGACAACCTGCTCGCCAGCGTCCGAGCCCACCGACCGTAGCCCCAGGAGGTTCCTTCCATGCTCCAGGCCCACAATCGCCCCCGCAGGAATAGCACGAACGTTCGCGCCAGGCTGGGGCTCCTTGGTGTCCGCGTCGCGCTCGCCAGTGCCGAGTGGTGCGTGCCGACCCTCGCCGCACGCTGGGCCGAGGACCTGTTCTTCACGCCGCCTCGATCGCGCCTCAACCCGCGGCTCGCCGCCCGGCTTCGAACTGGCAGGCGTTTCGCCGTGCCTTTCGGTGGCCGCGAGATCGCCGCATGGTCGTGGGGCGTGGGGCCCACCGTGCTGTTGGTTCACGGCTGGGGGAGCCGGGCGGCCCATCTCGGCGCCTGGATCGAGCCGCTGGTGGCCGCCGGCTATCGGGTCGTCACCTACGACGCACCGGCCCACGGGGAGACCCCGGGACGCCAGACCAACCTCCCCGAGCTGACCCGGGCGCTGGAGGCGGTGGCGGCCCAGGTCGCTCCGCTGCACGGCGCCATCGGCCACTCGCTGGGCGGAGCGGCGGTGACGCTGGCGATTCGGCGCGGCGTCGACCTGGGACGCGCGGTGCTGGTCGCGGTCCCCGGCGACACCGAGATCTACACCTCCCATCTCGAGCGGCACCTGGGACTATCGAGAAGGACGGTGCACGCGGTGCGGGAGAGGGTGGAGAGACGCCTCGGGATCCGATGGACCGACTTCGACGTTCCCCTGGTCGCCCGCGGTCTGTCGGCCCCCGCTCTCGTCGTCCACGACGATGCCGACGACCAGGTCCCGTGGGAGCACGGGGCCGCGATCGCCCGGTCGTGGCCGGGCGCCGCGCTGCACACGACGGCGGGCCTGGGCCACCGCCGGATCCTCAAGGACCCCGAGGTGATCGAACGGGCCGTGGCCTTCCTGAAGGAGGAAACGATGGATACGCAGACAACGATTCCACGGGAGACCGACGCGGTGTCCCCCTGCCAGCGCTGCGGCCAGCCGGTCGGCGACTGGGACCCGGACCACGACCACTGCGACTCCTGCGCGCTGGACCTCTCCCTGTTCGTCCCCGAGACCCGCTGGCCAGGGCCCCGACCGACGCCGCCTTCGCTGGGCAACCACTGAACGGAGGGTCGGCCTACGCGACTCTACGCGAGCCTGTCGCAGATGCGGTCAGCCGCACCCGCAGACCGAGTCGGGCGGCCATGTCGATGAGCGCATCGCTGCTGAAGAGCTCGATCTTGCCACGTAGCAGATCGCTGACCCGGGGCTGAGACACGCCCATCAACCGGGCGGCCTCTGATTGCCTCAGCCTCCTGGCTTTCAGGACCTTCTCGATTGCGATCATGAGCTCGGAGCGGACACGAAGATGTTCGGCTTCGGCACGCGAGAAGCCGAGGTCCCGGAAGGGGTCCCCAGTCGAACGTGTGACCCTAGTCTTGGCCTTCGGCATGGCTCTATACAATTCCCAGTATGTGCCTCAAGTGCCATCACGTTGGCACCGGACGCCTGAGTTTCGGCGGCCGCTCGCCGCAGGAGACGAAATCGGACACT
>CAZNNH010000114.1:9395-20186 GCA_964574335.1 uncultured Acidobacteriota bacterium
CAGGAGACGAAATCGGACACTGGGTGACGGGCGCCGAACGCCGGACCTGGGGCGGCGGTGCTGCGAGCTAGCATCGCCTGTCATGGCCCGACCCACCGGAACCGCCGTACTGCCACTCCACCGCGGCCATGTGCCCGCCTGGCTGTCGACGCGGATGGCGGTGCTGGGCCGGACCATCGCCGAGGCGATCGTCCAGCACTACGGGCGGCAGGAGCTGCTGCGGCGCCTGGCCCACCCGTTCTGGTTCCAGTCCTTCGGTGCCGTGATGGGCATGGACTGGCACTCCTCGGGGATCACGACCTCCGTGATCGGGGCGCTCAAGCGCGGTCTCCAGCCGGTCGAGCACGAGCTGGGTCTCCACGTCTGCGGCGGTCGCGGTCGTCACTCACGCCGGACGCCCGCCGAGCTCCAGGCCCTCGGCGAACGGGTCGGCCTGCCCGCCGACGACCTGGTGCGGACCAGCCGCCTGGTGGCCAAGGTCGACTCGGCGGCGGTCCAGGACGGCTTCGACCTCTACCTGCACGCGTTCATCGTCAGCGACGACGGGGCCTGGACAGTCGTGCAGCAGGGGATGTCCGACGCCCGGCGTCAGGCGCGGCGCTACCACTGGACCTCCGAGGGACTGGCCAGCTTCGTGGAGCAGCCGCACGCGGCGATCGAGGGACCCGGCCGCGGGACCATCCTCAACCTCACCGACCCCGGGGCGCGCGACGCCAGGAGCGTCGGGGTGAAGCTGGCGCGCGGCGGGCCGGACCCCGTTGTGAGAATCCTCGCCAGCCTCGAGCCGCGGGTCCCTGGCACCGGCACGCTCCCTCATATCGAGCTGCCCGCCCACCACGATGTGCTGGCCTCCGACGTCCAGCTCCGCCGCCTGCACGCCACCCTGGCCGTCGCCGCCGACCGTGGGCCCCGAGACTTCCAGGAGCTGCTGCTGCAACCGGGGGTGGGGGCCCGTACGGTAGCAGCGCTGGCCCTGGTCGCCGAGGTGGTGCACGGGGCGCCATCTCGCTTCAGCGATCCGGCGCGCTTCGCGATGGCGCTGGGAGGAAAGGACGGCCATCCCTTCCCGGTGCCCCTCCACGTCTACGACGAGACCCTCCGCATCCTGCGCGATGCGGTCGGCCGCGCCCGGCTCGGCCTCTCGGACCGGCTGGAGGCGATCCGCCGTCTCGACGCCCAGGCGCGGCTCCTCGAGGGCCTGGCCTCGGGGCCGAGCCTCGAGACGCTGGTGGCCCTGGAGCGAAGGGCGGCTGCGGCGCATGGAGGCCGGACTGTCTTTGGCCCTCGCGGGGCGGGCGCCTCCGCCAGGCCCCGCCCGCCACGGCCACGAGAGCCTCGTCAGCTCTCGCTGATCGGGTGCAAGTTGCTCCGTTCGCGAGAGAACAATGTGGATTCGCGTCCACATCAGGATAGCGATAACATGAGGTCATGCGAACCGTGCAGATGACCCTCGACGAGCAGCTCGTGGACAAGGTGGATCGGGCCGCCCGCAAGCTCAAGACGACCCGGTCGGCTTTCACCCGGGACGCCTTGCGGGCCGCGCTCTCTCATCTCGCCACGATTGAGAAAGAGAGTCGGCACCGCCGCGGCTACGAATCCTCTCCCGTCGAGCCAGACGAGTTCGACTGGGAGCAGGAGCAAGCTTGGCCCGACTGAGGCGGGGCGAGGTGCGGTGGTATCGGTTCCCGCAACCGGACAAGAGGCGTCCGGTGCTGATCCTGACTCGCGACTCGGTGTTGGAGTACCTGGGCGAGACGACCGTCGCGCCGATCACCCGGAAGGTGCGCGGCATCCCTTCCGAGATCGTCTTGGGGCCGGACGACGGGTTGCCGGAGGAATGCGCGGCCAACCTCGACCACGTTCAGACTGTGGCGCGGGGCCGCCTCGGAGGCCTGGTCGCGACCCTGTCGGCTCGTCGCATGGTGGAGGTGCGGGAGGCCCTCCTCTTCGCCCTGGGCTTCCGGTAGCCGGCCCGCGAGGGGCCTGGCTTGCACCGGCAACTGCCGGACTTCGAGACGCGGCCGCTCAGCAGGTCGAGTGGAAGAGGCCGCCGACCGGTCGCTCCTCGGCGAGCTGGTTGTAGAGGGCCACTGCCTTGCCGGTCGCCAGCACGTGGGCGGCGACCCCTTCCCTCCGCAGAACGTCGAGCGTCTCGGGGCAGACCTTCAGCCGGGTCAGCATCCCACGAGAGAGCACCACCACCTGAGCGCCGTGCTCGAGCAGCTCGGCCACGTCCCCCGGCTGGATCCCGGGCGAGTGCCGGGTCCCGGTCTCGCGCCAGTCCCACCCGCGGGCCCCGCCGGGGAACAGCTTCACATCCTTGAAGGAGCCGTGGCCGGCCACCTCGATGCGCCCCCACGAGAGGCGCTCGATACGCGGGGACCCGATCCTGGCCTCGGTCATCGCTCCTCCTCGTCGAACAGGAGCCGTTCGGCGTCCTCCAACGTGCACACGGCAAAGCCGTGCCGCCGCGCCAGCGCGTGCTCACGCGGGCCGTTGTAGCCCCAGGCGGCCAGGACGCAGCGGACCCCGAGCGGCGCCACGGAGTCGAGGTGGTTGACCTTGTCGTCCACGAAGGTGAGGGCCGAGAACGGGATGCCGAGGAGCGGCTGCAGGTGTTGCAGATGGGCGGCCTTGGAGCGGCCCGTCTCCTTGTCCAGCACCCGCGACTCCGGGAAGAGGTCGGCGAGGCCGTGCTCCTCGAGCATCAGCCGGACCGAGCGACGGTCCTTGGCGGTGGCCATCGCCAGCTCGACGTCGCGGGCCCGGCGGCGGAGCAGGGCGGCCATCTCCGGGTAGGGAGCCTGCAGCGTCCGCCAGTGCCGCGGGTGCTCCTTCTCGAACCGTCCCCGCACCTCGTAGAAGCGGGCGTGGAAGGCCTCCAGGAAGCCGGCCGGCACCCGCGCACGCTCCCGGTCGTACGCCTCCTGATCGGCGAGCGGGATCCCGCGCTCGAGCACGGACAGGATCACGCCGTAGTCCTCGGCGCGGTTGCCGAGCGGCATCAGCCCCACGAAGTCGGGGTAGAGGGGGTCGGCGTGGATCTCTTCCCGCGACCGCTGGAGCGCGTCCGCGAGGGCGTCCAGACGGGCGGGGGTGGCGACGGCTGGGCCGAGCTCGGCGTAGGCCTCCCGCGCCACCACGAAGCACTCCGGCGCGCTGTCGAAGATCACGCCGTCGCAGTCGAGGACCAGGCCGCGCACGCTCACTCGCTGGTCGTGACCTTGGAGGCGATCGCGAAGCAGCCCGCCTCACGGCCGTCCCGAGCGGCCAGCGCCAGGCTGACCATCTCCACCGGCAGCAGCTCCAGCACCGGCCGCAGCTCGGGCGGGCCGGCCGGGAGACGCAGGCCGGGGTGCTCGGCGTCCTCGCCGAGTCGCTCGGCGCGGCCTCCCGCCGAGCGAACGTCCTCGACCAGCCGGTGGTTCAGCTCGCGGGTGCGCGTCTCGCCCGAGAACACCAGCACCAGCGCCTCAGGCCCGACCATCTCCAGTGGGCCGTGTCGGAAGGCGGCACCGCTCATGCCTTCGGCGTGCAGGTGCGTCGACTCCTTGAGGATCAGCCCACCGGCGCCGGCCGCCGACAGCGAGGGTCCGCGACCCGCCAGGAACAGGTCCCGGGTCCCTTCCAGAAGCTCGGCCAGCCCGGCCACGTGCTCGCGCCAAAGGGCCAGGTAGGTCGAGACCAGGGCCGGCGCCGGCGCCAGGGACTCCCGGGCCGCCTCCGCCGTCTTCCCCGTGAGGATCCCCGAGAGCCAGAGGAGCGCCGCCTGGGTCGCCAGATACGTCTTGCAGGACACGGTGGCTTCCTCGCCGGCGCGGGTCAGGACGGTGGCATCGGCCCGCTCGGCGAGCAGGCTCCGCGGTGTGTTGGTCACGGCGACCACGGCGCTCCCCTGACGCGCTTCGAGGAGGCGCAGGATCTCGGCGCTCCGACCCGACTGGGAGACGGCCACCACCAGGGCGCCCGGGCCGAGCCGCCGCCGCTGGTAGTGGACGAGCTCCGAGGTCTCGACCATCACGCACGGCAGCCCGGCCTCGACCAGGGCCAGGTGAAGGGGGTACAGGGCGTGGAACGACGAGCCCATGCCGGTGAGCACCAGGTGCGAGAGGTGCCCCGGGGCGAGCCGCTCCAGCACCGCCGCCAGCTCCGCCGGCACCGCCGAGAGGCCCCCGATCGTGTCCTCGAGCGCCTGGGGCTGGGCCAGGATGTCGCCCAGGTAGGGGCCTTCGAGAATCGAGACAGACGGGCCCATGGGGTTCGGGGGCGAGGGTATGCCGGTTTGCGACGGAGCGCCAGCGCGTGCTAGCGTCCGCCTCTCGGCGACCGGGCCGTGAGGTACGAAGGAAGCGAGATGAGCGGAAAGGACGAACGGATCCGACCCTTGGACACGGAGGCGCTGCCCAAGCTCTTCGAGGCCAGCGAGCTGGAGCCCCGATGGCGCAAGAAGTGGCAGGAGTGGGGGATCTACCGCTTCGACCCCACGAAGGGCCGCGACCGGACCTTCGTGGTCGACACCCCGCCCCCCACCGCCAGCGGCTCGCTCCACGTCGGCCACGTCTTCTCCTACACCCACCAGGACCTGGTGGCCCGCTACCGGCGGATGCGCGGGGACAGCATCTTCTATCCAATGGGCTGGGACGACAACGGGCTGCCCACCGAGCGACGGGTCCAGAACGTCTTCCACGTGCGCGCCGACGCGACCCTCGCCTACACGCCCGGGCTCAAGCTGGAGCGGCCCGACCCCAAGAAGAAGGCCCGGGAGCTGGGCGAGCCGCGGGTGATCTCGCGGCGCAACTTCATCGAGCTGTGCCACGAGGTGACCGCCGAGGACGAGGTGGCCTTCAAGGACCTGTTCTTCCGCCTCGGCCTCTCGGTGGACTGGAGCCAGGAGTACGCCACCATCGACGACCGCTCGCGGGCCATCGCCCAGCGCAGCTTCCTCGACCTCTTCGAGAAGGGCCACGTCTACCAGGTCGAGGCCCCCACCATGTGGGACGTCGACTTCTGCACCGCGGTGGCCCAGGCCGAGGCCGAGGACCGCCAGCGTCCGGGCGCCTTCCACGACGTCGAGTTCGGCGTCGAGGGCGGCGGTCGCTTCGTGATCTCGACCACCCGTCCGGAGCTGCTGGCGGCCTGCGTGGGCGTCGCCGCCCATCCCGAAGACGCGCGCTACCAGCCGTTGTTCGGCAAGCGCGCCGTCACCCCGATCTACGGCGCGCCGGTCAAGATCTTCCCGAGCCCGCTGGCCGACCCCGAGAAGGGGACCGGGATCCTGATGGTGTGCACGTTCGGCGACCAGACCGACGTGGCCTGGTGGCGCGAGCAGGCGCTGCCGCTGCGGCAGGTGATCGGGCGCGACGGGCGGATCCTGGAGCGGCGCTTCGGGAGCGAGGGCTTCGAGAGCCGCGACCCCGAGCACGCCAACCGCAGCTTCGCCGAGATCGTGGGCAAGCGGATCAACCAGGCCCGGCGGGTGGTGGTCGAGCAGCTCCGCGACCCGAGTAACTCCGCCACCGGCAACGGCGCTCCGCTGCAGGGGGAGCCGCGGCCGATCGAGCACGCGGTGCGCTTCTACGAGAAGGGCGAGAACCCCCTCGAGTACCTGACCAGCCGGCAGTGGTTCGTGCGCATCCTGGACAAGAAAGAGCCGCTGATCGACCTCGGGCGTCGCATCAAGTGGCACCCGGCCCACATGGGCAAGCGCTACGAGAACTGGACCGAGAACCTGCAGATGGACTGGTGCATCAGCCGCCAGCGCCACTTCGGCGTCCCCTTCCCGGTCTGGTACCGCCTCGACTCGTCCGGCCAGCCACAGCACGACCAGGTCCTGTTGGCCGACCCCGCCAGCTTGCCGGTCGATCCCATGTCCCAGACCCCACCCGGCTTCGACGAAGGCCAGCGCGGGCAGCCCGGGGGGTTCCAGGGCGAGCCCGACATCTTCGACACCTGGTTCACCAGCTCGATGACCCCTCAGATTGCGGCCCGTTGGGGGCACGGCGAGTCGGACCAGATGGGACGGCTGTTCCCGATGGACGTGCGGCCCCAGTCCCACGAGATCATCCGCACCTGGGCCTTCTACACCATCGCCAAGGCGATGTTCCATCACCAGGACGTCCCCTGGCGCCACGTGGTGATCAGCGGCTGGATCCTCGACCCCGAGCGCAAGAAGATGAGCAAGAGCCGGGGCAACGTGGTGACGCCGATCGGCCTGCTCGACGACTTCGGGGCGGACCCGGTGCGTTACTGGGCGGCTCGGGCCCGGCTCGGCGCCGACACCACCTTCGACGAGAAGATGTTCGCGATCGGCAGGCGGCTGGTCACCAAGCTCTACAACGCCGGCAAGTTCGTGCTCTCCCAGGAGGGCCCGAAGGGCCCCATTACGGAGGAGCTGGACCGGGCCTTCGTGGCCGAGCTGCGGGACCTGGTCGGCAGGGCCACCGCCGCCTTCGACGAGTTCGAGTACTCGAAGGCGCTGGAGGAGACCGAGGCCTTCTTCTGGGGCCGCCTCACCGACAACTACCTGGAGCTGGTCAAGCGCCGGGCCCGCGAGGGCGACGGGCCGGGGCGGGCCTCGGCGGTGGCCACGCTGCGCCTGGGCCTGTCGGTGCTGCTGCGGATGCTGGCGCCTTTCCTGCCGACGATCACCGACGAGGTCTGGTCCTGGGCCTTCGCCGAGGAGACCGGCAGCCGGTCCATCCACGTGGCCGCCTGGCCAACCGCGGAGGAGCTGGCCGGCGTCGCCGCGCCCGCCGACGCCCTGTCGTTCGCGGTGGCGGCGGCCGCCATCGGGGCGGTCCGCCGCGAGCGGACCGCCGCCAAGCTCGGCATGGCTAGCCCGCTCCAGACCGTGCGGCTCACCGCCGCCGCGGCCGACCTGGAGCGGCTGGCCCGGGTGACGCCGGACGTGGTCGCCGCCGCCAACACCGCCGGGCTCGAGACCGAGGCCGCCTCCGCCGAGACCGAAGAGCGCTTCGCCGCCGTGATCCAGCGGGCCGGCTGACGGCCCGCCCCCACCGCCCGACCTCGGCTCCGCCCGCACCCGGCTGGCCGCCCGGGGCCGGTGCGATAATCCGTCACAGGAACGCGGGGCGAAGGGAGCCATGATGAAGCAGAGACGGCTCGGGAAGAGCGGCATCGAGACGAGCGCGCTGGGGCTCGGCTGCATGGGCATGTCCGAGTTCTACGGTACGGGCGACGAGAAGGAGTCGCTTCTCGTCCTGGACCGGGCCCTCGAGCTGGGGATCACTTTCTTCGACACCGCCGACGCCTACGGCCGGGGCGCCAACGAGGAGCTGCTGGGCCGGGCCTTCAAAGGCCGCTTCGACCGGTTGGTGCTGGCCACCAAGTTCGGGATCGTGCGCTCGGAGGACCCGAGCTTCCGTGGCCTCTCCGGCAAGCCGGAGTACGTCCACAAGGCTTGCGAGGCCAGCCTGCGCCGGCTCGGCGTGGAGCGGATCGACCTCTACTACCTGCACCGCGTGGACGCCGAGACGCCGATCGAGGAGACGGTCGGCGCCATGGGCGAGCTGGTGAAGCAGGGTAAGGTCCGGGCGCTCGGCCTCTCGGAGGCCGCGCCGGCCACCCTCCGGCGCGCCCACGCGGTGTTCCCGATCGCCGCGCTGCAGACCGAGTACTCGCTGTTCAGCCGCGACCCGGAGCGAGAGATCCTGGCCACCTGCCGGGAGCTGGGCGTGGCCTTCGTGGCCTACAGCCCGCTCGGGCGGGGACTGCTCACCGGGAAGATCCGCTCGTCTGACGACCTCGCCCCCGACGACTGGCGGCGTGGGGTGCCGCGTTTCCAAGGCGAGAACCTCAGGCGCAACGCGGAGCGGGTGGGCCGGATCGAGGAGCTGGCCCGGAGCAAGGGCTGTACCCCGACCCAGCTCGCCCTGGCCTGGGTGCTGGCCCAGGGCGACCACATCGTGCCGATCCCGGGGACCAAGCGTCAGCCTTACCTGGAGGACAACGTGAGGGCCCTCGAGGTGGAGCTGACCGCCGACGACCTCGAGGCGCTGAACCGCGCCGTCCCGCCCGGGGCCACCGCGGGGACGCGATACGCCGAAGCCCTGATGGGCTGGCTGGATCGCTGAAGACGCGCCCATGACCGAAACGGTGAGGACCCGTATCGCGCCCAGCCCGACCGGCGACCCCCACGTGGGCACCGCCTACGTGGCCCTGTTCAACTACGCCTTCGCCCGCAAGCACGGCGGCGCCTTCGTGCTGCGGATCGAGGACACCGACCGCGAGCGCAGCCGGCCGGCCAGCGAGCGTTTGATCTTCGAGGCCCTGCGCTGGCTGGGTCTCGACTGGGACGAGGGACCGGACGTTGGCGGGCCGCACGGCCCCTACCGGCAGAGCGAGCGGTCTTCCCTCTACCGCGAGCACGCCGAGCGCCTGATCGAGACCGGCAGCGCCTACCCGTGCTTCTGCACCCGGGAGCGGCTCGAGGCGCTTCGGGCGGAGCAGAAGCGGCAGAAGCTGCCCCTCGGCTACGACGGCCATTGCCGGGGCCTGCCTCGGGACGAGGCCGCGCGGCGCCGAGCCGACGGCGAGACCCACGTGGTGCGCCTGGCCATGCCCAAAGACGGCGACTGCGTGGTGAAGGACCTGCTCCGCGGAGAGGTGCGCTTCCCCTACATGCAGATCGACGACCAGGTGCTGCTGAAGAGCGACGGCTTCCCGACCTACCACCTGGCCAACGTGGTGGACGACCACCTGATGCGGATCAGCCACGTGATCCGGGCCGAGGAGTGGCTCTCCTCACTGCCCAAGCACCTGGAGCTGTACCGCGCCTTCGGCTGGGCGCCCCCGGTCTTCTGCCACCTGCCGCTGCTGCGCAATGCCGACAAGTCGAAGATCTCGAAGCGCAAGAACCCGGTGAGCCTGAACCACTACAGGCGCGCCGGCTTCCTGCCCGAGGCCCTGCTCAACTACCTGGCGCTGATGGGCTTCACCATGCCCGACGAGCGGGAGGAGTTCAGCGTCTCGGAGCTCGTCGAGGCCCTCGAGCTTCAGCGGATTTCGCTGGGCGGGCCGATCTTCGACCTCGACAAGCTGACCTGGCTGAACGGCAGGTACCTGAGACGGCTCTCCCCCCGGGAGATCCGGGAGCGGCTGCGCGCCGAGCTGCTCTCGGACGACTACCTGGAGAAGGTGCTCGAGCTGTCGCAGGAGCGGATCGACACCCTCTCCGACTTCATGGGCTACGCCTCGTTCTTCTTCTCCGGCGACGTCGACTACGACCAGGCGGCCCTCTCGGGGATGGTGGCCAAGGACCGCTCGGCGGCGGAGACGGCCAAGGCGCTGCGGCTGCTGCTCGAGCAGCGGCTGGACCCGATCCTCGACTGGGAGGTGGCCGCCCTGGAGACGGCGCTGCGCGGCTTCTGCGAGGAGCACGAGTGGAAGCCGAAGGAGCTCTTCATGGCGGTCCGGGTGGCGGTGACCGGCCGGGCGGCCACTCCCCCGCTGTTCGACACCATGGCCGTGCTGGGCAAGGAGGTCTGCCGGCGCCGGCTGCGGCGGGCGGCGGAGACGCTGCGCACCACGAAGGGATAGCGATGGGGACCATGGAAGAGAACGAGACGCCCGAGGCCGGGCTCGACTTCATCCGCGAGATCATCCAGGACGACGTACGTTCCGGGAAGCACCGGGAGGTGGTGACCCGCTTCCCCCCGGAGCCCAACGGCTACCTGCACATCGGCCACGCCAAGTCGATCTGCCTGAACTTCGGCGTGGTCCAGCAGTACGGGGGGCGCTGCCACCTCCGCTTCGACGACACCAACCCGACCAAGGAGGAGATGGAGTACATCGAGTCGATCCAAGCCGACGTGCGCTGGCTGGGCTTCGACTGGGGCCGGCACCTCTTCTTCGCCTCCGACTACTTCGAGCAGCTCTACTCGTGGGCCGAGCACCTGATCCAGGCCGGCAAGGCCTACGTGGACGACCAGAGCGCCGACGAGATCCGCGAGAACCGGGGCACCCTCACCGAGCCGGGGAAGGACAGCCCCTACCGGGAGCGGCCGGCGGCCGAGAACCTGGACCTGTTCCGGCGGATGCGGAAGGGCGAGTTCGGCAACGGCGAGCGGGTGCTGCGGGCCAGGATCGACATGGCCTCCGGCAACATCAACCTGCGGGACCCGGTCCTCTACCGGATCCTGCACGCCAGCCACCCCCGCACCGGCGCGGCCTGGTGCATCTACCCGACCTACGACTACGCCCACGGGCAGTCGGACGCCATCGAGGGGATCACCCACTCGCTGTGCACGGTGGAGTTCGAGGACCACCGCCCGCTCTACGACTGGTTTCTCGACAGCCTCCCGGTCCCCTCGCGCCCCCGGCAGATCGAGTTTGCCAAGCTCAACCTGAGCCACACCATCCTCTCCAAGCGACGGCTGCTGCGGCTGGTCCAGGAGGGGCACGTGACGGGATGGAACGACCCGCGAATGCCCACCCTCTCCGGGATGCGGCGTCGCGGCTTCCCGCCGGCCGCCATCCGGGCCTTCGCGGAACGAGTGGGCCTGGCCAAGCGCGAGAGCGTGGTGGACGTGGCGCTGCTCGAGCACAGCGTCCGCGAGCTGCTGAACCAGACCGCGCCGCGGCGGATGGCGGTGCTGCGACCGCTCAAGGTGGTGCTCGAGGACTACCCCGAGGGGAAGACCGAGGAGCTCCAGGCGATCAACAACCCGGAGGACCCGTCGGCCGGCACCCGTCCGGTCCCCTTCTCGCGCGAGCTGTACATCGAGCGCGAGGACTTCATGGAGGACCCGCCCAAGCGCTTCTTCCGCCTGG
>CAZNNH010000115.1:0-20078 GCA_964574335.1 uncultured Acidobacteriota bacterium
CCCCGCGCCGGTCGCCGGCGACGATAGCGCTGGTCGGGGCCCAGCCGCCTGGACTTGACGTTGTCGCGGAACATGGACGAGAGCGCTTGAAGCACCTTGCGACGGCACTCCTCGTGCTGGACCGGGAACAGCAGCTCGATCCGCCAGTCGAGGTTGCGAGCCATCCAGTCGGCGGAGGAGAGGTAGACCTCCTCGTCCCCCCCGTTTCGGAAGTGGAAGATCCGCGAGTGCTCCAGGAAGCGGTCGACCACCGAGATCACCTCGATGTTCTCGCTCCTCCCCTTGAGGCCCGGCCGCAGACGGCAGATCCCGCGGACGTTCAGGCGGATACGCACCCCGGACTGCGAGGCGCGACACAGGGCGCGGATGATCTCCTCGTCGGCCAGGGAGTTGATCTTGGCGTCAATCTCCCCGGGCTGCCCCTCCTCGGCCCAGCGCCGCTCGCGCTCGATCAGCTTGAGGAAACGCTCGCGGAGCTGGGTGGGGGCCATCGCCAGCGCCTTGAGACGGGGGGGATCGGAGTATCCGGTCAGGGCGTTGAAGAAGGTGGAGATGTCCTCGCCGATCTGGGGGTCGCTGGTGAGCAGGCCGAAGTCGGTGTACAGCCTGGCGGTGGTGGAGTTGTAGTTGCCGGTCCCCAGGTGGACGAAGCGCTGGATGCCGCGCCGGCCCCGCCGCACCACCAGGCACGCCTTGGCGTGGGTCTTGTACCCCCGCACACCGTAGATCACGTGGGCGCCGGCCTCCTCCAGGCTGCGCGCCCAGCGGATGTTCGACTCCTCGTCGAAGCGGGCGGTCAGCTCGATCACCACCGTCACCTGCTTGTCCTGGCTGGCGGCCCGCATCAGCGCCTCCACGATCGGCGAGTCGCCGCTGGTGCGGTAGAGGGTCTGCTTGATGGCCAGCACGCTCGGATCGTCGGCGGCCTGTGACACCATCGAGACCACCGGGTCGAAGGACTCGTAGGGGTGGTGGAGCAGCAGATCGCGCTCCTCGAGCACCGCGAAGAGGTCCTCCTCCTCCTTGGGCGAGAGAACGGCCACCGGCTCGTGGGGCGGGTCCTTGAGGTCCTCGAGGGTGGGCAGGCTCAGCAGCGGACGCAGCGCCCGCAGGTCGAGCGGGCCCTTGACCAGGTAGACGTCGCTCCGGTCGACGGCGAGGCGGGCCTTGAGCAGGTCCAAGAGGGCGCGGCCGACACCGGCCTCGACCTCCAGGCGGGCCACCCGGCTGCGGCGGCGCTTGCGCAGCTCCTCCTCCACCACGTCGATGAAGTCCCGGCCCCCCTCGTCGTCGAGGTCCAGCTCGGAGTCGCGGGCGATGCGGATGGCCGCCGAGGAGAGCACCGGCTGGCCCGGGAACAGGGCCGAGAGCTCGGAGCGGATCAGCTCCTCGAGCAGCAGGAAGGTGGTCCCCTCGCCGGTCTGGACCGGGACCAGGCGGGGCAGCCCGGCCGGCACCTGCACCACCGCCAGGCGCGGCGGCTCCCCGTCCGCCTCCGGGGCCAGCAGCACGGCCAGGTTGAGGCTGAGGCCGGCCAGCATCGGAAAGGGACGTGAGGCGTCGCTGGCCAGCGGCGTGAGCGCGGGAAGCACCTCGTTGCGGAAGTAGCGCGAGGCGCTGGCGCGCTGTGACGGGCGCAGGGGGGCGAGGCCCAGAATGCGGACGCCGCGGTCCGCAAGCGGGGGGAGGATCTGGTCCATCACCGCCGCGTAGAGCCGGTCCACCATCTCGTGGGCGCGGACGCTGATGCGGTCGAGCTGCTGGCGGGCGGTCAGGCCGGCGGGGTCCGGGCGGGTGTCGCCTTCGCGCAGCGCGTGCCGCAGCCGCGCCACCCGCACAATGAAGAACTCGTCCAGGTTGGAGGCCACGATGGTGGCGAACTTGAGGCGCTCCAGCAGGCGGTTGCTCGGGTCCATCGCCTCCTGGAGCACGCGCCCATTGAACTCGAGCCACGAGAGCTCGCGGTTGATGAACAGCTCCTGGTCCTGGTCCTGGTCCCGCTGAGCGTTCATCCGGTGGGCGCCCCGACGCCCTCGCGCAACGCCAGCTTGTGGCCGAAGACCTCCGTGAAGAGGTCCGAGCGTGCCAGCGCCGCCAGCCGTTCCATGGTCACGTCTCCGTTGGCGACGATCTCCAGAACCCAGGCGTCGCCGTCGGCGACCAGGCGCACGTCGACCACGCGCCGCTCGTGGTCGGCGTCCAGGGCGTTGGCCAGCCTGAGGATCGCCGCCAGCTTGGCCACCAGCACCCGGGTCGTCGAGTCGAGCAGGGCATAGGAGGGATGCGACTTCTGGGGCATCGCGCGGCGGTGGTAGCGCGCGGCGTTGGAGACGATCGCCAGGTCCTCGCGGGACAGACCGAATATCTCGGAGGCGAGGAGCAGGTAGGCCGAATGCTTGTGGTGGGCACGCTGGCTGACGTAGATCCCGATGTCGTGGAGCATCGCCGCCACCTCGAGCAGCAGACGCTCGCGGCCCCCCAGCCCGTGCTCGCGGCCCAGGTCGTCGAAGAGACGGACCGCGAGCTGGGCCACGTGCCGCGCGTGATGCGCGTCGTACCGGTACTTCTCACCGAAGGCCGCCGCGCTGGTCAGCACCTGCTTGCGGAAGACCTCGATGCCGAGCCCCTCCTCGCTCCCGGAGAGGTCGAGCAACAGACCCAGCCGCAGCGTGGCGTCGGGAACGATGATCTTCCGGGCCCCCGTGGCCAGCACCAGCTCGCGGTACGCCAGCAGCGCCGGGATCAGCGTCTCGGCCTCCGCCTGGGTCAGGCGAAAGTGCTCGACCACCTGGTCCACGTCCTGGCTGGCGATGCTGTCACAGAAGGCGACGAAGCGCGGCCGGGGGATAGACCACACCGGCCCGTCGGACGACTTGTCGTCGGCCAACTGCCGAGCCGCGAAGCGGATGTCGCCGCCCAGCGCGATCAGGTGGCGGGCCCCGCCCAACGGCATCTCGCGGCGGATGTCGCCGACGACGTTGTGGATGTGGCGGCGCAGCAGCCGGATCCGCTGCTCGTGGCCGCCGTGCCAGGAGGCGAAGCCTTGCAGGGTGCGGATCGAGCCCAGGGCGTAGGTACCGGCCAGGGTCGGCTCGCCCTTACGAAGCAACGAGATGTCGCCGCTGCCGCCCCCCACCTCGACCAGCAGCGTGCTCCCGGTGGTGAGCGCCTCGTGGCCCCGCAGCCGCTCGCAGACGGCCAGGTAGGTCAGCCGGTTCTCCTCGGGGCCGTCGATGATCTCGACGTCGATGCCGGTGCGCAACCTCACCCGGTCGAGGAAATGGTCGCGATTGGAGGCCTCACGGACCGCGCTGGTGGCCACCGCCCGGTACCGCACCACGCCATAGGTGTCCATCACCGCACGGAAGCCCTCGAGCGCCTTGAGCGTGGCGTTGACGGTGGCCGGACCCAGGCTCCCCCGGGCGAAGGTGTCCTTGCCGAGCTGGACGCCGCGCGAGGCCTCGTCCAGGATCCGCGGGGGCTCGCCGGCCCGCACCTCGGCCACCACCAGACGCACCGCGCTGGCGCCGATGTCCAGCACGGCCACCGGCGGATCCACCTCCCGGGGCTGGTCGCGCCGGGGAGCCCCGGCGCCCTTGGCGCGCAGCCGGGGCATCAGCGTCCTCCGCCGAGTCGAAGGCTTCCCGCCGACATCGTCGTGCTCCCTCCCCCAGACCGCTCCGGATCCCGCGCGCCCCATTCTAGCCGGCGTGGGCCTCTGGACGCATTTCCCGCCGCGGTTTCGTTGGCGGGGAGGCCCACGGCGCTCGTCACGGGAACGTCATCCGGTTGTTGCCGCAAGGCCACCGTGCTAGCCTAGGCTCTCCTCTCCGAGGATACTGTGTCCGGCCCGCCGCGCTCTCAGAACGACCCCAGCCAGGCCCTCCTTCGCCAGCGCGTGAAGGCGGTCTTCCTCCACCTCCGAGGGGCCCTGGCCGGAAGCCGGGAGTCCGTGCACCAGGTCCGCGTCGCCGGCCGACGCCTTCGGGTTGCCCTCCCCCTGCTCGCCAGAAAGCCCGGCGGCGGAAGGGTTCGTCGTGCCAACCGCGACCTTCGCTCGCTGGTACGGGAGGCGGGTCAGGGTCGGGACCTGGACGTGATCCTCCCCCTGTTCGAAGAGCGGGTGGGCCAGCTCGAGAGCCCCCCGAAGGAGATCACCACGCTGCTTCAGCGGCTCCGGGGCGCCCGTGCCCGGAGTCGGGTCCATCTGGCGGAGGGGGTCCTCGACCTGGACCTGGGAGGGCTTCGCGGCAACCTGCGTAAGATCGTCTCGCGTGGCGCCGACCGTTTGGCCTCGGTGACGTTGCGGCTGCGCGGCTGGCGGGACGAGCATGGGGCCGCCATCGAGACGAGGCTGCTGGAGCTGGGCGACCGCTTCGAGCCGGCGGCGCTGCACCGTGTCCGTCGCCTCACCCGACGGCTTCGGTACGGGGCCGAGATCAGCGCCGCCCTGCTGGGCCCCTCGGACGCCGCAGAGCGCCTCAAGGAGCTGCAAGACTTGCTGGGCCGGATCCAGGACACCCACGTGCTCTCGGTCTGGCTCGGCGCCCTGGCGGCCCGCGCCGAGCGCCGGGGGGCGTCCTCGGCGGCGCTGGCCGCCGAGGCACGCCGGCAGGAGGCCTGGTTCCAGGATCAGAGCCGCCGGCACCACGAGGAGCTGCTGAGACGGCGCCCGATCGACCTGCTCAGGCGGGCGATCGAGTCGATGGTGCCGGCGACCTCCGATCGGCCCCAGGGGCCGGCCTCGGGCTCGAACGAACGAGCCACGTCGGGCACTGCCACCCCGCCTGCCGCTGGGCGAGCGCTGCGGTCGGCACCGCCCGCCGGACCGATCGGCTGACCGGGGCCGCTCGAGAGAGCCGCGCACGGCCGGCAATCAGC
This sequence comes from uncultured Acidobacteriota bacterium, assembly GCA_964574335.1. Taxonomy (GTDB): domain Bacteria; phylum Acidobacteriota; class Vicinamibacteria; order Fen-336; family Fen-336; genus CAZNNH01. Next base: position 4,882 of record CAZNNH010000115.1, read on the forward strand.
AGCAACTCGCCCGCGGCAGAGGTCACGAGCGGTCCCAGCTCCTGCGGCTCCCTCGGTGAGGGCCACGTCGTCTCCGCCGCCTGCCGGCGTCCTCTGGGACATGGGGTTTCCTGTTTCAAGACTACCCGATCCGGCATCCTCTGGGGCCTTGGCCAGCAGGGGCGGGCGGCGCGTGCGATAATCGAGGGCTTGCCCGCTCGGCTCGCCGAGCCGGCGTCGGATCGGTCGTCGGTGCCAGGCCGGGGAAGCGAAGGAGGTCGGGATGGCGGACAGCGTCTACAAGGTGATCGAGCTGGTGGGAACCAGCTCCGAGTCGTGGGAGAAGGCCGCCACAGCAGCCGTGGAGCGCGCCTCCCAATCCCTGCGCGATCTCCGCATCGCGGAGGTGTCGGCGCTCGACCTGCAGATCGAGGACGGCAAGATCAAGGCCTACCGCGCCAAGCTGAAGGTCTCGTTCAAGTTCGAGGGGAGCTAGAGCCGGGGCGCCACGGGAACCATCCCGCGCCTATTCCATGGAACTCGAGACCTCATCGCTGGGCGCGAAGCTCCTCTACCGGCGCCTGGACAGCCTGTTCGGCTCGCTCGACCCGACGCTGCCGCAGGCCGAGCTGGTGCGCTCGTTCCTCACCAAGTCGTTCGACACCCTGCGGGACGACCTGCAGCTCCAGGCGGGCTTCATCTACGGCGAGAACAGCAGCGGCCTCTTGCTGCTCGACCGTGTCGGCGAGGCGGTTGCGCCAGTGGCCGAGACGCTGGCGTCGGAGACCGCCGCCATCGAGCTGATCCATCGTCACCGCGTCTACATCTTCGCCAACCCGTGGGAGCACGGCTCGCCACAGGCTCTGGGGCTGTTCCCGCGCCGACCCTGCGCCGGCCTGGTGGTGGGCAGGCGGGGCCGACGCTACGTGTTCGTGTTCGTCCTGCAAGACGGCTGGAACCGCGACGTGCTGGACTTCACCCTGAACACCGTGAGGGCGGCGCTCGGCACCCGCCTCAAGGACGAGCAGGTCCGCGGCACCGTCCGCCAGGCGGCCGAGATCCAGAACAGCCTGCTGCCGGATGATCCGCCCTCGTTCTCCGGCTACGAGCTGGCGTGCCGCAGCCTGCCCGCCGAGGAGGTGGGCGGCGACTTCTTCGACTTCCTGCCGCTGGGCCAGGACGTGATGGGGGTCGCCATCGGGGATGCCAGCGGCCACGGGCTCCCGGCCGCGCTGCTGGTGCGGGACGTGGTCACCGGCCTGCGGATGGGGATCGAGAAGGAGCTTCGAATCGCCCCCGTCTTCGCCCGCCTGAACCGGGTGATCCACCGCAGCAACCTGTCGAGCCGGTTCGTGTCGGTGTTCTACGGGGAGCTGGCACAGAACGGCAACCTGATCTACGTCAACGCCGGCCACCTGCCACCGCTCCTCTTCTCGCGCCGCGGCACCGAGCACCTGGACATCGGCGGCACCGTGATCGGACCGCTGCCCCAGGCGGAGTTCGATCGGGGGGTGGCCCGGATGGAGCCAGGCTCCACGCTGGTCCTGTGCACCGACGGCATCCTCGAGCGTCGTGGCGCCGCCGGCGAGGACTTCGAGGAGGCCCGGCTGCGCCAGGTGGTGGAGGACGCCGGTGCAGCGAGCGCCGAGGAGATCCTGGACCGGATTTTCGCGGCGGCCTTCGAGCACGGCGACGGCCGCCCGTGGGAAGACGACGCCACGGTCGTCGTGGTGCGCCGGCTACCTTGAAGACCCGCTCCCAGCCGGCGCCGACCACGAGTCCTTTCGGGACCGACATCGAGCGCGGCCTGCTGGCGATCGGGGCGTCGACGGGCGGCGCCGAGGCGCTGGCCGGCGTGCTGGCCAGCCTGCCGGCCGGGTCGCCGGCCACGCTGATCGTGCAGCACATGCCGGCGGAGTTCACGGCGAGCTTCGCCGACCGCCTGGCGGCCACCGCCCGCATCGCCGTGCGCGTGGCGCAAGACGGCGAGGGACTCCGACCCGGCCTCGCCCTGCTGGCCCCGGCCGACGCTCACATGCGGCTGCGGCGCGCCGCCTCGGGCTACGCGGTCACCCTCGGGAGCGGCCCCAGCGTCAACCACCACCGGCCCAGCATCGACGTCCTGTTCCGCTCGGTGGCACGGGTGGCCGGCGCCCACGCGGTCGGCGCGCTGCTGGCCGGAATCGGCTCCGACGGCGCCAAGGGACTGATGGACATGCGCCAGGCGGGGGCCCTGACCCTGGCCCAGGACCAGGCCACCAGCCTGGTGGACGCCACGGCGCGTATCGCCGAGGAGATGGGCGGGGTGGCGGCCACGCTGCCGCTCCAGGCGCTCCCGGCCGCCCTGCTGGGCCCCTTCGATCTCCGTCCGGTGGCGAGCCCGCTGCCATCGCGCCCGGTGGTGGTGACGCCGTCCGGCTGGGACGAGTCGCGGATGGCGATCGGGATCCCACACCTGGACGAGGATCACCGCCTGCTGGTGAGCTCGTTCGACCTGCTGGTCCAGGCCATGCAGCAAGGCGACGGAAGCCAGCGGGTCTTGCCGATGCTGCGCTTCCTCGAGGACTACATGGTCCGCCACTTCCGCTACGAGGAGGCCTTGATGCGGAAGTACGACTGCCCCACCCGGCAGCGCAATCGCGAGGAGCACCGCGCGATGGTGAAGCTGCAGAGGGAGCTGGCCAGCGACTACGCCCAGAACGGCGCCACCCCCGCCCTGCTGCGGCGGCTTCACGACAGCCTGGCCCGGTACCTGAGCGAGCACGTCTGCCAGGTGGACCAACGGCTGCGGAGCTGCCCCGGCGTGTGCCGCGACTACGCCTCCCGGGCCGAGGAAGACCTGGACCGCTAGCTAGCCTGGCCTCGATCGGCCGGAGGCGAGGCCGATCGCCGACAGCGTCCGGGGTCCGGGCTCAGCGGAAGCGTCGAACCGGGGCCGGCGCCACCAGGGTGGAGAGGAACGCACCGTTGGACGGCGTCTTCTGGATCCGATCGACCAGGAACTGGGTCGCCTCGACGGTGGAGAGCTCGGAGAGGGCGCGGCGCAGCAGGTGACGCTGTCGTAGCTCGTCGGGAGAGCACAGCAGCTCCTCGCGACGGGTGCCGGACTTGAGGACGTCGACGGCCGGGAAGATCCGGCGGTCGGCGATCGCCCGGTCCAGGATCAGCTCCATGTTGCCGGTGCCCTTGAACTCCTGGAAGATCACCTCGTCCATCCGGCTGCCGGTGTCGATCAGGGCCGTCGCCAGGATGGTGAGGCTGCCGCTCCCCTCGCAGTTGCGGGCAGCGCCGAAGAACTGGCGGGGGAACTGCAGCGCGCGGTTGTCGACGCCGCCACTCATGGTGCGCCCGCCCGGCCCCATCTCACGGTTGCTGGCACGCCCCAGCCGGGTCAGGCTGTCGAGCAGGATCACCACGTGGCGGCCCGACTCCACCATGCGCTTGGCCCGCTCCATCGCCAAACGGGCCAACCGGATGTGCGAGTCGGCGGCCGAGTCGGACGAGGACGCCAGCACCTCGGCCGGAACCGACCGGCGGAAGTGGGTTACCTCCTCCGGTCGCTCGTCGATCAGCAGCAGGATCAGGTGGACCTCAGGGTGGTGGGCGGCGATCGCCTTGCCGAGGTGCTCGAGCAGGGTGGTCTTCCCCGCCTTGGGCGGCGACACGATGAGGCCCCGCTGGCCTCGCCCGATCGGCGCGATCAGGTCGATCACCCGCAGGCTGGTCTCCGCCTGCTCGCCGGCCAGACGGAAGGCCTCGTGCGGGTTCACCGACACCAGGTCCTGGAAGTGCGGCAGCGCCCGGTACTGCTCGATGGGCAGCTGACTCGCCTTCTCGATCTCTACGAGCGTGCGACGCCCACCCCCGCCATCGCGGCAAAGGCCTTCGAGCTCCGTCCCGTCGCGCAACGCGTAGTCCCGGGCAATCGAGACCGGAACCACAACGTCGTCACGGTTCGGGAGGTAGTTCTGGGCAGCCTGCCTCAAGAACCCGCCGGAGCCCTCTGAAAGCTCCACAACACCCGCGGCCGGATACGTCGGGCCGGTGGTTGGGATCGGGCCGTGCCGGGGGTCCCTCGACCCTCGAGACCCTTGATTCTTCGCAAAGGATCCGTTGGGCCGGTGTCTGCGGGGGCGATGGCGTCGCGGTTGTCGGGGGCCGTGCCTCATGGGCGGCCCGCTCGCCGCGGTTCGGTCATCGTCTCCTCCAGGGGCGACTATAGCATGGATGCTCCCCCGGCGAGTCAAGCCTCGACCCGTCAGGGTGCCAGGGTCTCGCCGGGCAGGAGGGGGCGCAGGGTCACGACCAGCGACCGGCCCGCGTGACAGACGGAGGCCGGATGGCTCCCCGTGGGCCAGCCGGCCACGAGGTCGGCGGCGACCGTGGCGACGCCGCCGGGCGGGGGCAGCGGCCGGCCGACATCCCAGACGCGACAGCCACCGACCAGGCGGCCCTCCACCACGCGGAGCCCATAGGCGGCCGGTCGGTAGGTGCGCAGCGCCGGGTGGTCGAAGTCGGACAGGGCGAGCAGAAGCTGCGCCAGGTCGTGATGCAACGGCGGCGCCTCGGTCGGGTCACCGGCGGCCAGCAGCTCGAGCGGCTTGCCGTCCCGCAACGAGAGCCGGTACCGCACCGGGCCTGGCCCCAGCGTCACCGCCACCGGCATCCCCTTCTGCTTGCGCACCTTCTTGACCAGCCTGCGGATCGGATCGAGATCGCGCTTCTCCAGGCGGGCGGTCAGGATCTCGCTGGAGCCGCCCACGAACACCTGGCGATCCTTGAGCAAAACGAAGCGGGGCGGGGCGGCTTCCGGCACCTCTCCGGGTCGGCCCGGCGCCGTGACCTCCAGCACCACCTCGACGCCGGGGATCTCGGCGGCGCGGCCGGTCGTCGCCGGTAGCACCATGGCAGCCAGAAGAAATGGGAAGCCCCGCACCACGAAGGGCAGTCTACAACGAACCCGTCCCCGCACCCGCACCGGTGCTAGCATTGGCGCCGGAGACCGAGCCGGAGCCTGGGCCAGGCCATGACAGGATCGCCTTCACCGAGCCACTCCCGCACCCTCGAGGCGGCGCTCCGCCTGGGGAGCCGAACCGTGGGAACCCTGGGCCGGGTCGCCCGAGGCCTGGTGCTCCCCACCCGTTTCAGGAAGGCGGCGCCGGGAGGGAAGCCGGGCATCGACCACGAGGAGCTGGGTCGCCTGCCCAGCTCGGACGAGCCGACCCACGTCACCTGCATCGACTACGACGCCGACCGCATCGTGGTCCAGGAGGTCGAGGACCCGGACTGGTTTCTCGAGCAACACCGGCCCGACTGGACCGAGGTGCGCTGGATCAACGTCGATGGCATCCGCAACCTGAAGGTGATCCAGTCGCTGGCCCGCAAGTACCACCTACACCCACTGGCCATCGAGGACGTGCTGCACGTCCCGCAGCGGCCGAAGGTCGAGTCCTACACCGACCAAGGGGAGTACCAGGCGCGGCTCTTCATCATCTGCCGCATGCTCCAGATGCGCGAGCAGCGTCTTCACAACGAGCAGATCTCGATCTTCCTGGGACACAAGACGGTGCTCACCATCCAGGAGACCCACGGTGACGTGTGGGTGCCCATCCGCCAGCGTCTCCAGGGGGCCCGCTCCCGCATCCGCGAGCACGACGCCAGCTTCCTGGTCTACTCGCTGATCGACGCCATCGTCGACCACTGCTTCCCCATCCTCGAGCACTACGGTGACCGCCTCGAGGAGATCGAGGACGCCGTCCTGGGCGATCCCGAACCGAGCGCGGTGCACGAGATCCACGGCATCAAGCGGGAGCTACTGCTGCTGCGGCGGGCCGTCTGGCCGATGCGCGAGGTGGTCCACTCGCTCCAGCGGGAGCCCCACGAGTGTATGAGCGACACCACCCGCTCGTTCATGCGTGACGTCTACGACCACACGGTCCAGGTGATCGACATCGTGGAGACCTACCGCGAGGTGGCGATGGGCCTGACCGAGACCTACATGACCTCGATCAGCAACCGCATGAACGAGATCATGAAGGTGCTGACGCTGATCGGCACCATCTTCATCCCGCTGACCTTCCTGGCCGGCGTGTACGGGATGAACTTCCGCCGCATGCCGGAGATCGAGGACAGCTTCTTCCCCTGGTCCTACCCGATCGGCTTCTGGGGGTTGTGCCTGGTCATCACCGTCGGGATGGTGGTCTGGTTCCGCCGCCACAAGTGGCTGTGAAGGGCGGCTCCATCCGCTACCAGAGGTGGTGGACGTGGGGGCGGACGCGGGTATCGTAGATCTCCCGGATCCGTGACAGGGTCGCCTCGGGTAGCGGGGCGAGGTCGGCGGCGCGGGCGTTCGCCTCGGCCTGGTCCGGCCGTTTCGCCCCCGGGATCGCACAGGTGACGGCGTCCCACATGAGGATGAAGCGCAGCGCGAGCTGGGCCATGCTGACGCCTTCCGGGACCAGCGGCCGGAGCTCCTCGACCAGCTCGAGGCCGAGCTCGAAGTCGAGGCCGGAGAAGGTCTCGCCGCGGTCGAAGGCCTCACCCTTGCGGTTGAAGGAGCGGTGGTCGTCGGCGGCGAAGGTGCTCGCCTTCGTCATCTTGCCGGCCAGCAGCCCCGAAGAGAGGGGCAGCCGCGCCAGGATGCCGACCCGGCGACGCGTGGCCTGGTCGAAGAACAGCTCGCTGGGGCGCTGGCGAAAGATGTTGAAGATGATCTGGACCGACTGCACGCCGGGATACTCGATCGCCTTGAGCGCCTCCTCGACCTTCTCGACGCTCACCCCGTAGTAGCGGAGCTTCCCCGCCTCGACCAGGCGGTCGAGGACCCCGAAGACCTCGGGACGGTAGTAGACCTCGAAGGGCGGGCAGTGGAGCTGGAGCAGGTCGATGGTCTCGGTGTCGAGGTTCCGAAGGCTCCGCTCGACGAAGGCGGTGAGGTTCTTCTGGTTGTAGCCGTCGGCGGTGTGCGGCTGGAGCCGCCGGCCGGCCTTGGTGGCCACGTACAGGGTCTCAGAGCGTTCCTTGCGCAGTCGCGCCACCAGGCGCTCGCTGCGGCCGTCGCCGTAGACGTCGGCGGTGTCGATGAAGTTGACGCCGAGGTCGACCGCCCGATGGAGCGCCTTCAGCGACTCCTCGTCCTGCACCGGGCCCCAGGTCCCGCCGATCGCCCAGGCGCCGAAGCTCACCGACGAGATGCGGAAGCCGGTACGCCCCAGCTCTCGGTACTCCATCTGACACCTCCCTTCTCGAAGACCGCCAGCGGCGGGAAGGAACGTCTCGTCAACCGAACAGGGCGCGGAACGCTGGCCCCAGGCCCAGCACCGAGAAGTACAGCACCGTGGCCAGCACCGCCGGCACCAGCGTCCGCAACAGCCAGATCCAGGTCAGGCGCAGGGTGCGGTTCGGAAAGCCCTGAGCCAGCTCTTCATCGGCGGCCCGGCTCCAGACGTAGCCCACCAGCAGGGCCATCATCAGCCCGCCGAAGATCAGGAAGACCTGGCCGAACAGGGCGAACATGAACCCCACCCAGTCGTTGGACAGCGCACCGGGAATACCGGCCAGGGCAATCGCCCCGCCGCTCAGCCAGGCCGCCTTGGTGCGGCTCCACCCCAGGGAGTCGATACAGGCCGAGACCACCACCTCGAGCAGCGAGATCGCCGAGGTGATGGCAGCGATGTACAGGGCCAGGAAGAAGACCGTCCCCACCACCAGGCCGGCGCCGCCCATCGCCAAGAAGCCGCGCGGGATGGCGATGAACAGCGCGCCGATGGTGCTCTCGCTGACGTCGGCCTGGAGACCGAAGTGGTAGATCACCGGAAACGTCACCAGGCCTCCCACGAAGGCGACCGCGGTGTCCGAGAAGGCGATGGCCGACGCCTCGAATGGGAGGTTCCCCTTGCCGCGCAGGTACGAGGCGTAGGTGATGATGGCGCCCATCCCGAGCGAGAGCGAGAAGAAGGCCTGGCCGGCGGCCCTCCTGACGGTCTCACCATGGAAGACCTTGCTCAGGTCGGGATGGAGGTAGAAGGCGTAGCCCGGCCCGCCGCCAGAGAGGGTGGCCGCCCACAGCGCCAGGCCCACGATCAGCAGGAACAGCACCGGCATCAGCACCACCGACACCCGCTCGATCCCCTTCTGAACCCCGGCGGTGATGATCACGACGATCAAGGTCATGCCGACCAGGTGGGCGACGATGGCGCCGAGGCCGGTGCTGATGTGGCCGAAGTAGGCGGCGGTGTCCAGGGGAACGGCGCCGAAGGGGAGGTCGATCAGCATCCTCCCGGTCCACCCCATGATCACGGAGTAGAAGGAGAGGATGCCGAAGCCGGCCAGGACGAACATCGCTCCCAGCCAGGCCCAGCCCCGGCCCGCCACCGCCACCATGGCGGGGATCGGGCTCCTCTGCGTCCGGCGGCCGATCACCATCTCGACGGTGAGCACGGGCAGGCCGATCAGCACCACGAAGAAGACGTAGAGGAGCGCGAAGGCCGCGCCGCCCCCCTGGGAGGCGGAGTACGCGAACCCCCACAGGTTGCCGAGACCCACCGCCGATCCGACGGCGGCGAGGATGAAGCCGGCGTTGGACTGCCAGGAGTCGCGCTGGTTCATGAGAGCCTCGAGAGAGCCCGAGCCCGGCTCGGAGCTCGAGAGCCGCAGCGTAGCACGGTTAGGGTTTGCCGGCCCTTCTGAGCGCCTGATCGAGGTCCGCGATCAGGTCCTCGACGTCCTCGATCCCCACCGCCAGGCGGATCAGGGTGTCCGTGATCCCCAGCTCGTACCGCCGCTTCCGCGAGCAGTCGTAGTAGGTCACGGTGGCAGGGTGGGTGATCAAGGTCTCGACCCCGCCCAGGCTGGGGGCGATGAAGCAGAGCTTCAGGCCGTCCAGGAAACGCTTGGCCGTCTTCAGGTTGCCCTTGACGTCGAACGACACCACCCCGCCGAACCCGGACATCTGGGCGCAGGCGATCGGGTGGTGGGGGTGGCTCTCCAGGCCGGGATAGTAGACGCGGCTCACCTGCGGGTGCTCTTCGAGGAAGCGGGCCACCGCCAGCGCGCTGGCGTTGTGCGCCTCCATCCGGAGCCGGAACGTCTTGAGCCCGCGCAGCAGCAGGTAGCAACAGTGCGGGTCGATCACCCCGCCGACCGCCTTGTGCAGATGGCGGATCTCGTCCACCAGCTCGGCCCGCCCGAGCACCGCCCCGGCCAGGATGTCGTTGTGGCCGCCGAGATACTTGGTGCCGCTGTGCAGCTCCAGGTCGACCCCCCACTCGAGCGGACGCTGGTTGAAGGGGGTGGCGAAGGTGGCGTCGATCATCGTCATCACGCGGTGGCGCCGGGCGATCTCGCCGAGCCGCACCAGGTCGAAGATGTTCAGGTAGGGGTTGGTCGGCGACTCCGAGAAGATGAACCGGGTGCTGGGCCGGATGGCCCGCTCCAGAGCGCGGTAGTCTCCGAAGGGGACGACGCTGCAGCTCACCCCGAAACGTCGCAGGTACGAGCTGCAGAACTCGAGGGTCTTCTTGTAGGCGTCGTCGGTGATCACGATGTGGTCGCGGCCGCGCACGAAGGCCAGGATGGTGGTGGTGATCGCGCTCATCCCCGAGCCGAACAGCAGGCAGGACTCGGCCCCGGCCAGGGCCGCCAGCCGCCGCTCGGCCACCCGCTCGGTGGGGTTGCCGTAGCGGCCGTACTCGTAGCGGGCCTTGCCGTGCTTGGTGTAGGCCTCGATCTCGCGGCTGTCCTTGAACGCGTAGGTGGAGGTCTGGACGATCGGCGTGGTGATCGAGTCGGCGTAGCGGGCGCGCACCTCGCCGGCGTGTACGGCGCGTGTGGAGAAGCCGCGGGGAGCGGCGCTGGGTGAGACCGGACGTGGTCTTCGCGTTCGTCGGGGCATGGCCGTACTCTCCCTCCAGGCGACGAGCCACGCGAGGATGTCGCAGCCCTCGACCAGCGTCAAGCCGGCCCGCCCACTTCCGGTAACGCCGGGACCGTTCGCCCTCTCCCGCGCGAACGGTGGTCGATGGCTGTGGCTCCCCTGGCTGGCCGCGCGACGTGGGCCCGGCCCCGGATGCCTCAGCCGACTTGGAAGTCGGCGAGGAGCAGGACGCGGTCCAGCTTGTCGAAGGCCGCCGCCATGCGACTGTCGGCGGTCAGAACCTTCAGGTCCTCGCGCACGGCCAGGCTGACGTAGAGGGCGTCGTAGAACGTACCCATGTGAGCCAGCGCGAGCTGGAGGGCTCGTGGAGCCAGTGCCGCCGACGGAATCAAATTGATCCGCATGCCGAGCAGCTCATCCAGACCGCTGGCGGCTTCGTCGGCCGGCAGCTGCCGGTTCAACACGAACCTGCGGAGCGAGTGTCCGAGCTCAGCGATGAGGGTGTCGGGCGCGGTGAAGGAGACGTCGCCGCTCTCGTAGAGCGTCAGGACGCGCTCGGCGGTATCCGACCCTTCCTCGGGGACCAGCCACTTGAGGGCGACGCTGCAGTCGAGTACGCAGCGCACGGGCTAGGCGCCGGTGTCGCGCAACTCGCGGAGCATCGGAAGGCTGTCGAAAAGGCCGTGCTCCCGGAGCAGCCGTTCCCGTCGAGCTCGGAGGCGCGCAACCAGGCCGCTTTCGCTCGCAGGAGCGTTTGCAGGAGGCCTGCGGCTCACCAGGAAGTCGAGGAAGCCCTCGACCTCCGCGCGGTCGTCGTCCGGCAGGGCCTCGATCTTGTCGACGAGAGTCCGAGTCGTCACTTGAGCCACTCCCTTTGTCCCAATGGTACCGCGGCCATCGGGCGGCTGCACGCGCCTCGGCCCCGGCGCCCCGGCGGCCGGAGAAGCCCGACGGGCAAGCTGGTCAAGCGCGAGCTGAAGAAACTTGCCCCGGGCGCGCGATTCCGGTTCGGAGCCGAGGTCACGAAGGATGCACATCACCACGAGATTCCTCAAGCGTAGAATGCCTTTCTGAAGAGCCAGAGGCGGCCTTGCAGCTTCCATCCAAGCCGACGCAGAGAGTCCAGGTTGCCCGTGGACCTGTGTCCCTTTCCACGCCGGTCGTCGCCGGTGACACAGTCTTCGTGGGCTACGGAGCCCTGGAGATCCAGCGGGTCGACCTGCCCCGGGTGGAGCCTGTGTGGCGGCTTCCTGCAGACGGTTTCGAACCGGACTGTTACTTCGGGAAGATCCTCGTGCTCTTCGGGCGGTTCGGGTACCGTGGCCTACACTTCTCCAGCGAGATCGCCTGGAATCTTGAATCACCGGAAGGAACGATACGCTGGGGTCGCAACGGTGACAGACTGTTCTCGTACAACCCTGGTATCTCAGTCGCTGACGTGTCGACCGGCGAGACTATCGATCGGCATGACGTTCCAGGTGCCCCGATCAGTCCGAGGGGGTTCTGTGGCAGCGTTCTGTTGCTTGGAACACGAGATGGAGGCGACCCCATTCGTGCGTACCACCTTGAGGACCGCGCGATCCTGTGGGAACGTGACCTGAATCGGGAACTACGGTCCGCAGCGTAGGGGCGGAGGCCCTCGGACGAGTTCTTCTACTCGTTCTGCGGATCGGCTGGGCAGATGATCGCTCAGTTTGCCATGACCCTGTTCGGAGTATCCCTGACGGACGGCCGGATCCTCTGGCACAGGCCGTTCAACCTAGGCGGCAACCCACCGGTCATGGTGGACGGTCGTGTCTACGCCTGGACGTGGGCCAAGAGCAACGCTCACTAGCAGTACCTGGTGGCCCTTGACGAGACGACCGGCGAAGTGGTCTTCCGGACTCCTCTCGCCAAGTACGGAGGCGACTTCGCGATCCATCAGAACGCTGTTGTCGGGCGTCCGAGCGGTGGCTACCTGCCGTTCGGCACGCGCTCGGGGCTGCTCGCACTGTTCCGGCTCTCCGACGGCGAGCTGGTGGGGTCGTACAAGCACAAGACGCAGGTGTACTGGCCTGTGCTCGCGGGCCAGCGGCTCTTCGTCACGGCGGCTGACGGCACCCTACTTGTGTTCGAGGGTGCGGCTGATCGGCACTGACCGCTGCCGGGTCGCGCTCTGGCTGGCGGGAGCGGATGGCTGGCTGTCACGCGCGCTGCCGATCGGCAACGATGGCGAGCAACGAACGGGTTCAGGACCTTCGACCAGCCTGGCGCGGGATTGCTCAGAGCCTTGACCAAGGAGCTGAGGGTGGTCATTCAGAAGCTCCCGCCAGACCTCTGCCCGCAGGTGGTGGGGCCGTCCAGCCGCTACACAACGCCACGCGAACACGCTGACCCAAGGGAACCGCACCCATATACAATCGGCCGGAGATGGCGGAAGGCTCCCGGCCGGCGGCCAGAGCGTTGCTCGCGGTGGTGGCGATCGCCACCGCCTGGTCGGCGATCCGGCCGGCGGACTGGGGGACCTGGTTCTTCGAGCTGTTCCTCGGCGCAGCCGGCATCGCCGTGCTGCTGGTCGTCTCCCGGCGCTACCGGTTCTCGTGGCTGATCTACGCGATGGCCGCCGCCCACTACGTGATCCTGGCCGTGGGCGCCAAATATACCTACGCCGGGGAGCCTTTCTTCTCCTGGCTCCGCGACCTCGGGCTGTTCTCGCGGAACCACTTCGACCGCGTCGGCCACTTCGCCCAGGGCCTCACCCCGGCGCTCCTGGCCCGGGAGCTGCTGGTACGGCGCGTGGAGAGGATCCCGAGCAGGCTCGCGGCCTTCCTCGCCGTCTGCGTCGGCCTGGCCTTCAGCGCGTTCTACGAGCTCGTGGAGTGGTGGTGGGTGCTGGCCTTCTACCCCACCGCCGGGCCCGAGTGGCTGGGCATGCAGGGTGATCCCTGGGATGCCCAGGGGGACATGATGATGGCCCTGTGTGGGGCCCTGGTGGCGGTGGTGGCGTTGCGTCGGCCCCACGACGCGGCGATCTCCCGCCTCGAAGCGGGAGGTGTCGGGTGAGCGGGGGGCGTCTCGGCCGGGTGATCCGGTGGACCGTCAAGGTGGTGGCCGGCCTGCTGGCGGTGGTGCTCGGAGCCGCCTTGCTCTGGGCCTACATGAGCCATCCCAAGCTGCGCAGCGACAGCCTGCTGGTGTCTCGGGCCGGCCCCGAAGTCTTCAGGTTCACCGACATCCCGAGCGGCCGGCCGCTCTCGCCGGCGGAGATCGACGGCTACGCCCAACGTCTGCTGGCCGAGATGAGCCTGCAGGAGAAGGTCGACCAGATGTCGGGCGACATCTGGGCCTTCGACGTGCTCTCCTTCCTCACCATCGAGCGGCGCAAGTACAACGACCATGCCTACCCTGCGGGCCGCAACCGGCGCCTCGGGATCCCGCCGTTCACCTTCAGCGACGGACCGCGCGGGATCACGATGAACCACTCCACCTGCTTCCCGGTGGCGATGGCGCGGGGGGCGAGCTTCGACCCCGACCTCGAGCGCCGGGTGGGCGACGTGATCGGCCAGGAGGCCCGGGCCCAGGGCGCCAACTTCTTCGCCGGCATCTGCATCAACCTGCTCCGGCATCCGGCCTGGGGGCGCGCCCAGGAGACCTACGGCGAGGACCCCTACCTGCTCGGCGAGATGGCGGCGGCGATGGTGGAGGCGGTCCAGCGCCACAACGTGATGGGCTGCGTCAAGCACTTCGCCCTCAACAGCATCGAGAGCTCGCGCTTCAAGGTCGACGTGACCCTCGACGAGCGGGCGCTGCGCGAGGTCTACCTGCCGCAGTTCCAGCGCGCCATCTCGGCCGGGGCGGCCTCCGTGATGAGCGCCTACAACAAGGTCCGTGGCGAGTTCTGTGGTGAGAACGCCTACCTCCTCCGCCAGATCCTGAAGCAGGAATGGGGCTTCCAGGGCTTCGTGATCTCCGACTTCGTCTACGGCGTGCACGACGGCGTCCGCTCGGTCCAGGCCGGCCTGGACGTCGAGATGCCGATCACCCTCCACTTCGGCAAGCACCTGGTGCGGGCCGTCAAAGCGGGCCGGCTTCAGGAGGCGGCCATCGACGAGGCCGTGCTGCGGATCCTGAGGCGCAAGATCGACTTTGGCACCCGCCCCGACCCCCAGGGTTACTCGCCCGACCTAGTGGCCTCGGCGGCTCATGCGAAGCTGGCGCAGGAGGTGGCGGAGCAGAGCATGGTGCTGCTCAAGAACCAGGGGCCGGTGCTTCCGCTGCGACGGGAGCAGCTTTCCAGGTTGGCGGTGGTGGGACGGCTGGCCGACGTCGCCAGCATCGGTGATCATGGCAGCAGCCGGGTCTACCCACCTCACGTGGTGACGCCGCTATCCGGCTTGCGCGACCTGGCCGGCGGCTCCTTCGAGGTGGCCACCGCACCGGCCGACGACCTGGCGGCGACGCGACGTCTGGCCAGGGAGTCGGACGCGGTAGTGGTGGTGGTGGGCTACCAGCACGGTGACGAGGGCGAGTTCATCCCGCAGAACGCGGAAGGAGAGCAGGGCGGAGACCGCACCCGCCTGACCTTGTGCCCGGAGGACGAGGCGCTGATCCTGGCGGTGGCCGGGGAGAACCCCCGGGTGGTGGTGGTGGTGGTGGCCGGCAGCGCGGTGGTGATGGAGGCGTGGCGGGAGCGGGTGCCCGCCATCGTGATGGGATGGTACTCGGGGATGGAGGGCGGCGCCGCCCTGGCCCGCCTCCTCTTCGGCGTCGTCAACCCGAGCGGGAAGCTGCCCCTGACCATCCCCCGCTCGGCCGATCAGCTCCCCCACTTCGAGTCCGATACCGAGGCGATCGAGTACGGCTACTACCACGGCTACACGCTGCTCGACAAGCAGGGGGAAGAGGCCGCCTTCCCCTTCGGATACGGCCAGAGCTACACCCGCTTCGGCTATGCCAACCTCTCGCTGAGCCAGGGGGCGATCTCCCCGGACGGCGCCGCCGAGGTCGCCGTCGACGTCACCAACACCGGCCCGGTGGCCGGCGCCGAGGTGGCCCAGCTCTACGTGGGGTTCGAGGGCTCCGCCGTGGATCGTCCGGTCAAGCTGCTGCGCGGCTTCCAGAAGGTCGCGCTGGCGCCCGGCGAGACCCGAACCCTCCACTTCCGCCTCGCGGGCCGGGACCTCGCCTACTACGACCCCGCCGCCGGCCGCTTCGTGGTCGAGCCCATCACCTACCGGGTCCTGGTCGGGGCCTCCTCCCGTCCCCAGGACCTGCTGGGCGCGGAGCTCCGGGTAGTCGAGGCTCCGGAATGAATCAGGAGCAGGAACCTAGGGGCGGGGACCCAGGGGGGGCCCCGGCGGGGCGG
>CAZNNH010000116.1:0-1158 GCA_964574335.1 uncultured Acidobacteriota bacterium
CGAGGAGACGGGGTTCGGCAACGTCGCCGACAAGACGCTCAAGAACCGATTCGCCGCCCTCGACGTGCTGGCCTACATCCGTCCGATGCGAACGGTCGGGGTCCTCCGAGAGGACCCGGCCCGACGCATCGTCGAGATCGCCGAGCCGATGGGGGTGGTGGCCGCGATCATACCGTCCACCAACCCGACCTCGACGACCATCAACAAGGTCCTGATCTCGATCAAGAGCCGCAACGCCTGCGTGCTCAGCCCTCACCCGAGCGCCGAGCGCTGCATCCTGGAGGCCTTTCGTGTCCTGAGCTCCGCCGGGCGGGCCGCGGGCCTGCCCGAAGGGGCCCTGGCCTGCATGAGCGGCGTCACCCTCGAGGGGACCCAGGAGCTGATGCGGTGTCGCGACACCGGCGTGATCCTGGCCACCGGCGGCATCGGCCTGGTCCGCGCCGCCTACTCGTCGGGCAAGCCCGCCTACGGCGTGGGCCCGGGGAACGTGCCCGCTTACGTCGAGAAGACCGCCGACATTCCACGCGCGGTCCGGGACATCATCGCCGGGAAGACCTTCGACTACGGAACGCTGTGCTCCTCGGAGCAGGCCCTGGTCTGCGACCGGGCGATCCGCGACCAGGTGGTGGCCGAGGTCGAGCGGTGCGGCGGCCGCTTCCTGACGCCGGAGGAGGTCGACGCCGTCTCGCGGGTGGTGGTCACCCCACGGCGGCTGGCCAGCCCCGAGATCGTCGGCAAGCCCGCCCCGTACATCGCCGAGAAGGCCGGCATTGCGGTGGCCGCGGAGACCCGAGCGCTGGTGGCGCCGCTTCAAGGTGTGGGGCGGGACTACCCGCTGTCGATAGAGAAGCTCTCACCGGTGCTGGCCTTCTACGTGGTCGAGGACTGGCACGAGGGGTGCGAGCGCTGCCTCGAGCTGCTGCGCTACGGCGGGGCCGGCCACACGCTGGGGATCCACAGCCGGGACGACGCCGTGATCCGTGAGTTCGCGCTCCAGAAGCCGGTCTACCGGATCATCGCCAACACCCAGACGGCGATGGGGGCCACCGGCTACACGACCGGCCTGGCCCCCTCCCTGAGCCTCGGCTGCGGGGCCCACGCCGGCAACATCACGTCCGACAACATGCCAACGCTTCAGGCGACCGCCGAAACGAGTGC
>CAZNNH010000116.1:1168-19704 GCA_964574335.1 uncultured Acidobacteriota bacterium
CGACAACATCACCCCCCTCCACCTCATCAACGTCAAGCGGCTGGCCTACGCCCTGCCTCGGGAGGCCCGGGCTCCGGCCCCACCTGACGCGGGTGGTGGCGCTCCGCTCCAGCAGCGCATCGAGGCGTTCCTCGACGAGCGTCTGCCCCGCGCCGCCGAGGCGGCGTCTCCACCCCCCCCACCACCGCCGACGCCGGGCCCAGAGGGGGCCCCCGAGCTGCTCGAGTTCCTCTGCGAAGACGATGTCCGTCGCGCCCTCAGGGAAGGCCGCCAGCTCCACCTGGCCCGAAAGGCCATCGTCACACCCGCGGCTCGCGACGCCGCCACCGGAACCCCGGTGCTCGTGGTCCACGAGGAGTGACCCGAGGCCAGCACCGCCCAGGACGCTCGAGTCCGGCGGGGAAGCTCGCCATGCTGCTCGCGGCCCCATTCGCCTTCGCCTGCGCCCACCCCGCTCCTCCCCAGCCACCGACCGCCCCATCGGCCGAGGCCGCCACGATCGTGGCCGAAGCCGAGGACCACCTTTCCCGGGGCCTGGCCAATCTGGACGCCGGCCACCTGCACTCGGCGAGCCGGGAGTTCGACCGCGCCGTGCTGACCCTGCTCGCGGTGCCGGGCGGGGCCCACTCCGATCCGGCCCTGAGTGAGGCCTACCGGCGCATCCTCGACGTCGTCCACCAGCGAGAGCTGGAGGCGATGGCCGCCGCCGACGGCTTCAGCGAGCCCAGGACCGAGACGGCCGCCATCGACACGGTGTCCGATCTCGCCCGCGGCCTGGAGCCCCAGGACGAGGCCGACGACTCCTCCCTGCCGCCCCCCCCGGCCGGCGACTTCCCGGTGGCGAGCAACGCGGTGGTCCGCTCCTTCGCCAGCCTGTACGCGGGTCGTCTGCACGACTGGTTCGCCGAGGCGCTCGGCCGCGGCGGCCGCTATCTCCCCCACATCCAGGACACCTTCGCCGCCGAGGGCCTGCCGAGGGAGCTGGCCTCCGTGGCCCTCGTCGAGAGCGCCTTCAAGCCCCACGCGCTCTCGCGGGCCGGCGCCCGAGGGATCTGGCAGTTCATGCCCAGAACCGGGCTCCGCTACGGCTTGCGACAGGACTGGTGGGTCGACGAGCGTTGCGACCCGTTCCGGGCCACCCGAGCCGCCGCCCGCTACCTGAAGGAGCTGAAGGACGCCTTCGGCGACTGGGATCTGGCGCTCGCCGCCTACAACGGCGGGGAGAACCGGGTGCGGCGAGCCGTCTCGCGGGCCGGCAAGGCCGATTTCTGGCGGCTCCGGCGAGGCCGAGCGCTGGCCCCGGAGACTCGCAGCTACGTGCCGCTGGTTCACGCCGCCATCCTGGTCGCACGCTCCCCGGAGGCCTACGGCATCCGGGCGGTGCCGGACCCGCCCGCCGACTTCGAGACCATCGCGGTGACCGGTCCCCTCGACCTGCGTACCGCGGCCGAGTGCGCCGGGACATCCCTCGAGGCGCTGCAGGTCCTCAATCCCCAGCTCCGCCGCGACGTCGTCCCACCCGCCGACGGCTTCTCCCTTCGTGTCCCGGGGGGCGCGGGCCAGCAGGCCGTGGCCTGCCTGGCGACCATCCCGGACAACGAGCGGGTCCGCTTCCACACCCACGTCGTGGAGAAAGGCGAGACCCTCTCCCAGATCGCGGCTCGCTACCGCACCACGGTTGCCAGCCTGGCGGGCGCCAACGGCATCTCCCGGCCCAACCGGATCGCCGCCGGTCAGGAGATCATCGTCCCCCGCCTCGGGAGCCGCTCACCCGGAGCCGCCACCCTGGCCCGGAAGCCCACCCCTCCCGCCCGCAGTCCCGCCCGGTAGGGCGCGCGCCGGGAGAGCTTCCCGCCCCGACGGACCTGGGCTGGCGGCCTTGCCTGCTAGCCTCTGGTCCGGGGGCGGGCCCCTCTCCCACCGCCGACCCATCGTGCAACCAGGCGTCAGGCAAGACGTACAGGAGCCCCGGGCACCCGAGGCACCGGGGCGGGAGGGTGTCATGCTCGCCACCTCGTTGACGGCAGCGCTTCTCGGCGTCGAGGCCCACCTGGTCCGCGTCGAGACGGACATGGCGGCCGGGTTCCCGAAGATGACGATGATCGGGTTGCCGGACTCCGCCATCAAGGAGAGCGAGGGTCGGATCCGGGCGGCGCTCCGCAACTGCGGATACGGGTTCAGGTGGGACCGCCGAATCACCATCAGCATGGCCCCGGCCAGCCTCCGCAAGACCGGCTCCTCCTACGATCTGGCGACGGCCGTCGGGCTGCTCGCCGCCGACGGGATGGTCGCGGCGGACCGGCTGGGCGAGATCCTCCTGGTCGGGGAGCTGGCCCTGGACGGCGCGCTGCGGCCGGTGGCGGGGGTCCTGCCGATGATGATCCTGGCCCGGCGGATCGGCATCCGAGCCGCGGTGGTGCCGAGCGGGAATGCCGCCGAGGCCAACCTGGTATCCGAGGTCGGGGTCTTCCCGGTGGCCTCGCTCCGCGACGCCGTCGAGATCGTGGCCGCCAGCCGGCGGCCGAGCCCACCTCCCCCGCCCGGCCTCCCCACCCCCCCAGGGGGCCAGCCGGACCTCTCCGACGTGCGCGGACAGTTGCTGGCGCGCCGGGCCCTGGAGATCGCGGCAGCCGGCGGCCACAACCTGTTGCTCAAGGGTCCGCCGGGGACCGGCAAGACCCTGCTGGCTCGGCGCCTCACCGGCATCCTCCCGCCGCTGAGCCGAGACGAGGCCCTGGAGACGACGGCCGTCCACTCGGCCTGGGGCCGGCGAACCGACACCCTCGTGGTGCGGCCCTTCCGTGCCCCCCACCACACGGTCAGCGACGCCGCCCTGGTGGGCGGCGGGGCGCGGCCCCGTCCCGGGGAGCTGAGCCTGGCCCACAACGGCGTCCTGTTCCTGGACGAGCTTCCCGAGTTCCGTCGCAGCGCCCTGGAGTCGCTGCGGGAGCCGCTCGAGGAGGGCGCCGTGACCATCGCCCGATCCCGAGCGGTCCTCCGCCTTCCGGCCCGCTTCCAGCTCGTGGCGGCGATGAACCCCTGTCCCTGTGGCTTCCTGGGCGACACGGTCCGGGGCTGTAGCTGCACCCCGGAGCGCCGACGTGCGTACCAGGCCAGGATCTCGGGGCCCCTGCTCGACCGCATCGACCTCCACGCGGAGGTGCCGGCGCTCCCCTTCGCCGAGCTCTCCGGCCCGCCCGGGGAACCCTCGGCCGCGGTCGCCGCCCGAGTGGCCCACGCCCGACAGGTCCAGGCCGGTCGAGAGGCACAGACGGGGGCGAGGCTCAACGCGCGGCTCGGCCCGAAGGCGCTGCGTCTGGTGGCCCAGCCCTCGCCGCTCGCGCAGAGCCTGCTGGGGCAGGCCATGGACCGCCTGGGTCTCAGCGCCCGCGCTCACGACCGGCTGCTCCGGGTCGCCCGCACCATCGCTGATCTCGAAGGCAGTCAACGGGTTGACGTCCATCACGTGGCCGAGGCCGGGCAGTTCCGTGCGGAGACGTCCTCTCCAAATTCTTGGATTTCCCCTTGACCGCCTGAAGGCCCCTGTGCTACAAACCTCCGACCTCCGATTTGGAGGGGCGTGCTTGTGGCTTGGCGCGCCATGGGCCTGTGGCGCTCTATCGGGAGCAAGGATGGCCAACGGCTTCTACACCTTCATCTTCGTCCCTCACGCGAAAGCACGGTTTCGAAAGGTCCAGGTCTCGGTCCGCCTGACCCGGTGGCTGGCTGGTATCGGGTCGGTCCTGGCGCTGGGCATCGGCGGTGTCCTCGCCCACTACACCGTCCTCACCAGCGAGGTGGTGTCGCTGCGGAATGTGGCCGCCGAGAACCAGGCGCTCAAGGCGCGAACGCTCGAGTACGAGCGGGTCGCCGAGAGGCTCCAGACCCAGGTGCTGACCCTCCAGCGCACGGTCAACAAGCTCGGCGTCATGGCCGGCGTCGAGACCACGCTCCCCGACGAGCAGCTCGGCGGGCAGGGCGGCATCTCGGTCGAAGATGTGACCGCCCCGGCCCTCGAGACCCTGCCCTGGATGGAGCGGACCGTCGCCGACCTCGTCGAGCGATCCGCCAACCTGGAGCACGTCTACGACGAGCGCCAGGTCGTCCTGGCCTCGACCCCCTCCATCTGGCCGGTTCGGGGCTACCTGTCCTCCCGGTTCGGCAACCGGATCGACCCCTTCACGGGCCGCAAGGACTTCCACCCCGGGATCGACATCTCGACGCCGGAGGGGACCAAGGTGGTGGCTCCCGCCGACGGCGTGGTGGTCGCAGCCGGCCGCCGCGGCGCCTACGGGAACGCGATCATCATCAACCACGGGCACGGGGTCACGACCCGCTATGGCCACCTCTCGGGCTTCAACGTCCGGCCCGGGCAACGTGTCCGGCGGGGCGACGTGATCGGCTCGGTGGGCAACACGGGCCGCTCCAACGCCCCACACCTCCACTACGAGGTATGGGTCAACGACCAGCTCGAGAACCCGATCCACTACATCCTGGACGAGTACCGGTCCTTCGGCTGATCCCCCGTGGCGGCCGGATTGACCCCCTCTCCTGGCCCCTGGTAACCTGAAGCGCGAGAAGAGCCAAGGTCGGGTCTTGCTCGCGGCTTCTCTCTACTCTCACTTGGTAAATCCACAGTGGGTCCCTAGAGCGGCGTCGCCGGCTGGAGGCGCCGTCGCGGCGGGGCCCGGTCCATAGGCCGTGAAACGATGCTAGACAAAGCCCTGGCGACTGTCTTTGGGACCCGCAACGAGCGTGAGGTCAAGAAGCTGCTGCCGATGGTGCAGCAGGTGGCGGCCTTCGAGCCCGAGCTTCGGGCCCTCACCGATGCCGACCTGGCCGGCCGTACCCAGACGCTGCGGACGCGGGCCGCCTCCCAGTCGCTCGACGACCTGCTCCCCGAGGCCTTCGCGGTGGTCCGCGAGGCCGGCTGGCGGGTCCTCAAGATGCGGCACTTCGACGTCCAGATCATCGGCGGCATCGTGCTGCACCGCGGCATGATCGCCGAGATGAAGACGGGCGAAGGCAAGACCCTGGTGGCCACCCTGCCCGCCTACCTGAACGCCCTCGGCGGCAAGGGCGTCCACGTGGTCACCGTGAACGACTACCTGGCCAAGCGTGACAGCGAGTGGATGGGACAGATCTACCGCTTCCTCGGGCTCAGCGTGGGTGTCGTCCAGCACCACCTGAGCGACGCGGAGCGCCAGGCTGCCTATGCCGCCGACATCACCTACGGCACCAACAACGAGCTGGGCTTCGACTACCTGCGCGACAACATGAAGTTCGACCTGCGCAGCTACGTCCAGCGCGGCCACCACTACGCCATCGTCGACGAGGTCGACTCGATCCTGATCGACGAGGCCCGCACCCCGCTGATCATCAGCGGCCCGGCCGAGGAGTCGACCGACAAGTACTACCGGATCGACACCATCATCCCCAGGCTCAAGGCCGGGGCCCGCATCACCGGCGACGCCCGGGCCGAGGAGCGCGCCCAGCTCGAAGCCACCGGCGACTACATCATCGACGAGAAGGCCAAGACCACCACCCTCACCGAGCAGGGGATGGCCCACGTCGAGAGCCTGCTGGGCGTGAAGAACCTGTGGGACCCCTCCAACATCGACGTGCTGCACCACGTCAACCAGGCGCTTCGGGCCCACACCCAGTTCGAGCGGGACGTCGACTACGTGGTCAAGGACGGCCAGGTGATCATCGTGGACGAGTTCACCGGGCGCCTGATGCCGGGCCGGCGTTGGTCCGACGGGCTGCACCAGGCGGTGGAGGCCAAGGAGAAGGTCAAGATCGAGCGCGAGAACCAGACCCTGGCCACCATCACCTTCCAGAACTACTTCCGGATGTACGACAAGCTGGCGGGGATGACCGGCACCGCCGAGACCGAGGCCGCCGAGTTCGACAAGATCTACAAGCTCGAGGTGCTGGTGATCCCGACCAACCGGCCACTGATCCGGGTCGAGAACGCCGACGTGGTCTACCGGACCGAGCTCGAGAAGTTCGAGGCGGTGCTGGAAGAGATCCGCGAGCTCAACGGGGCGGGCCGCCCGGTGCTGGTGGGGACCATCTCCATCGAGAAGTCCGAGCACCTCTCGTCACTCCTGAAGAAGGAGGGGATCAAGCACGTCGTCCTCAACGCCAAGTACCACGAGCGCGAGGCCGAGATCGTGGCCCAGGCGGGCCGCTTCGGCGCGGTGACCATCGCCACCAACATGGCCGGCCGCGGGACCGACATCATCCTGGGCGGCGTGCCCGACCACCGCGTCAAGGCCAAGCTCCAGGAGCAGAAGCTGGTCGAGGCCACGGCCACCGCCGAGCAGCAGACCCAGGCCCGCGAGCAGGTGGCCACCGACATGGCGGCCGAGTACCGCAGGGCGCTGACCGAGCGCAAGCTCCCCCCCGCCGAGCAGCGGGAGCTGGCCACCCGCTACCTGGGGCTGCTGGCGGCGTTCGCCGCCGACCACCCCTCGATCCTGGCGATGCAGGAGCTGGCCGCGGCCGTCCCCGAGCTGGCCGCCTACCTGGAGGCGGCCCGAGTCCTCCCCCGCAAGGTCAAGGAGAAGATCTCCAGGAGCTTCTACCCTCAGGGTGAGAAGCCCGTCGACTTCCTCGCGGTCCACCCCCTCAAGCCGATGCTGGACCAGCTCGCCGGAGGGCCGGCGGCGACCGGGGTGGGCGCCTTCCTGGACCAGAACGAGCGCGAGCGGGTGGTGGCGGTGGGCGGCGTGCACATCCTCGCCACCGAGCGGCACGAGGCCCGGCGTATCGACAACCAGCTCCGCGGCCGGGCCGGCCGACAGGGCGACCCGGGGTCGTCGCGGTTCTACCTCTCGCTGCAGGACGACCTGATGCGGATCTTCGGCTCCGACAAGATCAGCGGGCTGATGCTGCGGCTGGGGATGGAGGAGGGGGTCCCCATCGAGCACGGGATGGTCACCCGCTCCATCGAGCGCGCCCAGACCCAGGTCGAGGCCCAGAACTTCGCGGTCCGCAAGCACCTGCTCGAGTACGACGACGTGATGAACAAGCAACGCGAGGCCATCTACGGCATGCGCCGCAGGATCCTGGAGGGCAAGGACACCCGCGAGTTCGTGGCCGGGCTGGGCGACGAGGTGCTGGACTGGTTCCTCGACTCCTACTGCGAGACCAAGCGGGACCCGAGCGAATGGAACCTCGAGGGCCTGCGGGTGGCGCTGCGCGACACCTTCGGGCTGAACGAAACCGGACCCGCCCTGGCCCTGGGCCGTGACGAGATGGCGGCGGCGCTTCGCGAGACGATCCGCTCCCAGTACCAGGACAAGGAGCGCCGGGTCGGCGCGGAGCTGATGCGGCTCCACGAGCGCATGATCATGCTGCAGATCGTCGACCACCAGTGGAAGGACCACCTCTACGCCCTCGACCATCTCAAGGAGGGGATCGGCCTCCGCGGCTACGGCCAGCGCGACCCCCTGGTCGAGTACAAGAAGGAGTCCTTCCAGATGTTCCAGGCCCTCCGCGACCGGATCGACGAGGAGATCCTCAAATGGATCCACCTCTATCAGCCGGTCCCGGTGGAGGAGGACGCTCTGGAACCGGACGCCGAGGCCGGCGGGTCTCGCCGCCCCGGCCCGTCGCGGACGCCCCCGGGCCCCGGTGCCGGCCGCAGCCTGCCCCGCAACCTCAGCTTCAACGACCCGGCCCAGGCCCAGGGGGCCTTCGCCGGGGCGGAGCCCAAGGAGGCCCGCGGGGGCGGCGGCACGGTGCCGACGGTGCGGCGCGAGGGGAGGAAGGTGGGGCGGAACGAGCCGTGCCCCTGCGGCAGCGGCAGGAAGTACAAGAAGTGCCACGGGGCCTGAGCGGTCCGGCACCGGGACGGGCGGTCGTGGCGGCCGCCCCAGGAGGCAACCATGCTTGAGGGAGAGATCCCCGAGGCCCTGACCTTCGACGACGTGCTGCTGGTGCCCCAGAAGTCACAGGTGGTCCCCGCCGAGGTCGACATCACCACCCGCCTGACCCGGCGCATCGGCCTGCGGGTCCCCATCGTCTCCGCGGCCATGGACACCGTGACCGAGGCCCCGCTGGCGATCGCCATCGCCCAGGAGGGCGGCCTCGGCATCGTCCACAAGAACCTCAGCGTCTCCGCCCAGGCGGCCGAGGTCGACAAGGTCAAGCGCTCCGAGTCGGGGATGATCGTCGATCCCGTCACCGTGGCCCCCGAGGCCCAGGTGGCCGAGGCCCTGGAGCTGATGTCCCGATTCCGCATCAGCGGGGTGCCGGTCACGGTCGGCACCCGCCTGGTCGGGATCCTGACCAACCGCGACCTGCGCTTCGAGACCCGGACCACCCTCCCCGTCTCGCAGCTCATGACCAAGGAGAAGCTGATCACGGTCCCGGTCGGCACCACCTTGGAGCAGGCCAAGGAGATCCTCCACCGTCACAAGGTCGAGAAGCTGCTGGTGGTGGACGAGGACTACAACCTCAAAGGCCTGATCACGGTCAAGGACATCCAGAAGCAGATCAAGTACCCGCACGCCTGCAAAGACTCGCTGGGCCGGCTGCGGGTGGGAGCCGCGCTGGGAGCCACCCCCGACGTCCTGGAGCGGGCCGCCGCCCTGGTCGAGGCCAAGGTCGACGTGGTGGTGGTCGACACCGCCCACGGCCACACCCGCAACGTGATCGAGGCCGTGGAGCGGGTGAAGGGCCGCTACCCCGACCTCGAGGTCATCGCCGGCAACGTCGCCACCTTCGAAGGGGCCAGCGACCTGATCTCGGCGGGCGTCGACGCGGTCAAGGTCGGCATGGGCCCCGGATCCATCTGCACCACCCGCGTGGTGTCCGGCGCCGGCATGCCCCAGATCACGGCGATCCGGGAGACGGTGAGGGCCGCTCGCGCCGCGGACGTCCCCATCATCGCCGACGGCGGGATCAAGTTCTCGGGCGACGTGGTCAAGGCGATCGCCTCTGGGGCCGCCAGCGTGATGATCGGGTCGCTGCTCGCGGGCACCGACGAGAGCCCGGGGGAGCTGATCCTCAGGCAGGGACGGTCGTTCAAGAGCTACCGGGGGATGGGGTCGATCGGGGCGATGCGGAGCGGCTCGAGCGACCGCTACTTCCAGGAGGCCTCGACCGGCGCCGACAAGCTGGTGCCCGAGGGCATCGAGGGGATGGTCCCCTACAAGGGCCCGCTGTCGGCGATGATCGCCCAACTGGTGGGGGGCCTGCGGGCCGGCATGGGCTATTGCGGCGCCGGCAGCATCGCCGATCTCCAGAGCCGGGCCCGCTTCGTGCGCGTCACCAGCGCCGGCCTCAAGGAGAGCCACGTGCACGACGTGACGATCACCAAGGAAGCCCCCAACTACCGGCTGGAGTGACCCCGATGCCCAGGGCCTGGCAAAGCGCGGCGCTTCTGCTGGCGATGGTCGGCTGCGGGCAGCATCGCCGCGAGCCGCTGATCACGTCCTTCGATGCCGACCACGCCCTCAGCCTCCGCTACCCGGCGAGCTGGACCACCGACCAGGTCGACCAGGAGGGGGTCTGGTACCGCTACTTCCTGGCCCCGCCGGCCGGCCCCGAACGAAAGCCGGCGGTGTCGGTGACCCTCCTGG
This sequence comes from uncultured Acidobacteriota bacterium, assembly GCA_964574335.1. Taxonomy (GTDB): domain Bacteria; phylum Acidobacteriota; class Vicinamibacteria; order Fen-336; family Fen-336; genus CAZNNH01. The sequence continues at coordinate 10,762 of CAZNNH010000116.1, forward strand.
CCGGCCCCCTCGTCGGTAGCCTCGAGGAGTATGCCGAGCCCTACCTGGCCGGCAACCAGCTCCTCTCCCGGCGCCAGGACGACCGGCAGGGCGCCCACGGCTGGAGCTACGAGCTGGCCTCGGCCGACGGGGCCACCCGCCTCTGGCTGCTGCTGCTGACCGAGGCCAGAAGCGTCTACGGGCTCTACGCCCAGGGCGACGCCGCCCTCTTTGCCCAGCACTCCGACGATCTCGAGCAGATCTTCGACAGCCTGACCCTCGAGCGGCCGGAAGGTTACCCGAAGCTCACCAACGAGGCGTTCCGGTTCTCTCTACGGGTGCCCCCCTCCTGGCGCTCCACCCGCAGCTTCTCCGGCAGCCAGCGCCTGCTTCAGCAGTACAAGAGCCCGGCGCTGGCGGCAGACGCCGCCGGCGAGACGGTCCACGCCTCCCTGACCGTGACCGTGGAGCCGGCACCCGGCGACGGCGGCGTGGAGGCCTTCTACGCCGCGGTCCAGGAGCGCCTGGGCGACAGCTTCCGGTTGATCAGCCACGCCCCCTGGCACGACGGCTACGACGACCTGCTCCACTCCGAGACGTCGGTGGCTGCGTCGCGCGAGAAGCGCTACTACACCACCCACGCCGGGCTGGCCTACAGCCTCTCGTGCTCGGCGAGGGACGACGTCTTCTACCGGGTCTCGCGCTGGTGTGACCTGATCGCCGACACCTTCGAGGCCGAGCCATGATCCCCGGCATCTCTCGCCTGGCACGGCTTCTGGCCGGCCGGGCTGCCGGCCCGGAGCCGCTTCGGCTTCGGGTCGAGGCCTCGGGTCCAATCGGGGACCTGGCCGTACCCAACGAGGGCGACGGCGCCTTCGATCTGGTGGAGGTCGAGGGCCGCCACTGTGTCACCCCGGCTCGGAGCTCGCACTACCTCTACTTCGTCCTCCCCGAGGCCTGGCGGCGCCAGCTCTCCGGCGGAGAAGACCTGTTCCTGGAGGTCGACTACGTCGGCGACGCCTACGGTCGGTTCCGGGTCCAGTATGCGGCCGTCGAGGGCGTGCCTCCGGAAGGCGGCCTCTATCAGCCGGCGGACCAGCTCTGGGACGGCCACGACCCGGGCCGGCAGCGCCTCCGGCGAGCGCTGTTCCCGCTGCGCCGCTTCGACCCGAAGAGGACCCAGAACCAAGGGGCCTCCTTCCGCATCGAGTTCCGAGAGGATGCGCGGGTGGCCGGCCTTCGCGTGTCGACCCATCCGCCGGCCGACATGGCCGAGGCCTTCCCCGCAACCGCCCCGCTCCCCGAGCTCAAGAAGCTCCCCGGGCGCTTCTACCCCATCAACTACCTGTTCATCGAGATCACCAACGCCTGCAACTTCAAGTGCACTTGGTGCCCGGACGTCATCATGGAGCGCCGGCGCGGCTTCATGCCCAAGGAGCAGGTCTTCGTGCTGCTGGACGAGATCGCCCGGAAACGATCCTGGCTGGGGCCCCTGTACCCGGTGAAGCTGCACCAGATGGGAGAGCCGTTCCTGCACCCGGACCTGGTCCCGATCGTGGCCCGGGCCGAGAGCCTCGGGGTGGGGATCGAGCTCAACACCAACTGCGGCCTGATCACCGAGGAGCGCATCGACGGGCTGCTCCAGGCAGGTCTGACCCGCTTGATCCTCTCCTATCAGACGCCGGATGCGGTGTCGTTCAAGACCCGCAAGGCGCCGCGCCTGAAGTTCCCCGAGTACCGGGACAAGGTGCGCCTGGCGGTGGAGCGCAAGGTGGCCCTGAACGCCCGGACCCAGATCGAGATCGACATCATGAACACCAAGCACCAGAGCGATTTCCGGATCGTCAGCGAGGACGAGCAGGCGCTCGCCTTCCTGGAGGACTGGATCTCGTTCGCCGAGGAGCTCACGGCTCGCCACGGCCTGGAGCCGCGGCTCCACGACCGGGAGGCCTTGCGGTCTCGCGGCTTCCTGGACGCCGACGAGAACGGCAGCCGCTACACGCTCCTCGAAGGGGTGGACCTGATCTGGAAGCGCTGCCACACCTGGGGCAACGTGATCGGCCCGTACCAGCCGGCCCAGGACCCCAGCACCTACTGCCCCGCCCCCTACGAGCAGTTCGTGATCCAGGTCAACGGCGACGTGGCCACCTGCTGCACCGACTACGAGGGGAAGACCACCACCGCCAACGTCTTCGCCGAGTCGATCGAGGCGATCTGGACCGGCGACCGCCTCACCCAGCGCAAGCAGGACATGCTGGAGGGCCGCCTGCTCGAGGTCTGCGCCAAGTGCCAGGGGCTCTTGTGATCGCCTCCGGTCAGGGCGGGCACTCGTAGCCGGGGTCGAGGTAGCCCATCGCCTTGAGCCGTTCGCAGGCCGACCGTGTCATCGGAGCGGTCTCCGTCGACCGCCCTTCGACGAGCGCGGTGGTCCGCTCCCACTCGGCGTCGCGCTCGGCCTGGAACCGTTCCAGCTCGGCCTGAAGACGCTTGCGCTCCTCGGGCGTCGCCGCGCTCAGGTCGCGGGTCTCCCCCGGGTCGACGGACCGATCGTAGAGGCCGAGCCTCCGCCCGTTGTCGGTGGGCGTGGCCACCAGCTTGTAGCGTCGGTCCAGGACCCCGGTCAGGTTCCGCTCGTTGCCCGCGAACAGCCGCTCTCGGAAGACCGTCCCCCGGCCCTCGATCTCACGGAGCAGGCTGGCGCCGGCCAGCTCGGGCGGATAGGAGACCTTCACCGCGTCCAGGATGGTGGGCACGACGTCCAGGGTGGAGGCCAGGCTCGCGCTCCGACCGCCAGCCGGCGCGCCCGGCACCCGCACCACCAGCGGGACCCGCAGACAGGGATCGAACAGGTCCTCACCGTGATCGAAGTAGTAGTCGTGCTCGCCCAGGCTCTCGCCGTGGTCGGAGAGCAGCACGATCACGGTCCGGTCCCAGTCGCCGCTCTCGCGTAGCGCCTGCAGGACGCGGCCCACCTGATGGTCCACCGCGGCGATCTCCCCGTCGTACTGCGCCACGTAGTAGCCCAGCCGGTCCTCTCCCTCGGCCGCCCACTGCCTGGGGATCCCGCCGTGGAGGCCGTTCACCACCGGCAGCGCCTCCCCCTGGCGAGATCGCTGGTCGAGGAAGGCGGTGTCGAACGGCGGCGGCGGCGTGTACGGCGTGTGCGGGTTCACGTAGTGAAGCCAGAGCAGGAAGGGGCGCTCCTTGTCCCTCTCCCGCAGGAAGCGGACGCCGTCCTCGGTGATGGCCCGGGTGCGGTCCATCTCGCTCTCGAGGGCGGGCTCCTCCCAGGTCTCGCGGTAGCGGTCGAAGCCCTTCCCGTAGCCCAGAGACGCCGCCACGTTGGGGTTGTCCACCACCGCCTCGGTCCGGTAGCCGGCCGCCCTCAGGACGCCGGCCAGGGTGGGGTTGAAGTCCAGGAGCTGCGGGTGCTTCTTGCTGTAGCCGTTCTGCGAAGGGAACCGGCCGGTCAGCATCATCACGAAGCTGCCCCGCGTCTTGGGCCAGTAGGTGTAGGCCTGCTCGAACACGGTGCTGGCCCGCCCCAGGGCGTCGATGTGGGGGCTGGTGGCGCGGTCGTAGCCGTAGGTCCCGAGGTGGTCGGCCCGCAGCGTGTCGATGGTGATCAGCAGCACGTTGTCGGCGACGCCGGCCGCGACCGCCGGCTGCCCCGGACCGGGCGAGGCCTGGCAGCCCACCAGCAGCAACAGCGACAGGGCGGCCGGCGACCTCATGCGGCCTTCTTCCCCCAGCCGTCGAGGACCACCCGGCGCTGGTCCTCGCCCAGGTGCTCGAGCCCGACCCGGCGCACCTTGTCCCACGCCACCGCGGACAGCCGCTCGGCCCATTCCACGGCCAGCACGCCGTCCTCGCCCGGCAGCTCGGCGAGCTCCAGCTCGAGGTCCACGTCCACCGCGTCCAGCCGATACAGGTCGGCGTGGTGCAGCCGGAGCCGGCCCGGATAGGCGGTGAGCAGCACGAAGGTCGGGCTGCTCACCCGCTCCGGATCGACGCCGAGGCCACGAGCCAGGCCGCGGACGAAGACCGTCTTGCCGCAGCCCAGCTCGCCGCTCAGCAGCACCACCTCGCCGCCACGGAGGCTTCCCCCGAGCCGCTCGGCCAGGGCCAGCGTCTCGAGCTCCGAGCGGGTCACGACGTCCTCAGCCACGGCCCTCGTCTCCCCCCACAGACAAGACCGCCCCGGGCAGCTCGGCCAGCAGGTCCCCGGCCACCAGCGAGTGCGTCCCGCGTCCGTCGCGGGCCCGATCGCCGGCGAGCCCATGCACGTAGACGCCGGCGGCGGCGGCAGAAAACGGATCCTGGCCGCAGGCCAGCAGGGCGCCGATCAGGCCGGCCAACACGTCACCGGTACCGCCGGTGGCCATCCCGGGGTTGCCGGTCGGGTTCACGGCCGCCCGACCGTCGGGCTCGGCGATCAAGGTCGCTTGCCCCTTGAGCAGCACCACCGACCGGCACCGGGCCGAAAGCTCGCGGACCACCTCCAGGCGCCGTGAGAGCACCTCTCGGGTCGAGGTGCCGACCAGGCGCGCCATCTCGCCCGGGTGAGGGGTGAGCACGGTGGCGGCCGGACGCGTGGCGAGGCAGCTCGCCCGATCCGGGCCCATCGGCGAGAGCAGGTTCAGCCCGTCGGCATCCACCAGAAGCGGTACCGGGCAGCTCTCGACGAAGCCCTCCACGAACCTGCGGGTCGAGGCGCTCTGGCCCAGCCCCGGCCCGAGCACGGCCGCGGTCCGACTCCCGGCCAGAGCCAGGGCCCGTTCCAGCGCCTTTTCGTCCAGGCCGCCGTCCTCGGCGACCGGCAGCGGCTCTGTCATCAGCTCGGGCCGGCCGGCCGCCACCATCGGCAGCGCGGGCGCCGGCGTCGCCACCGTGACCAGGCCGGCGCCGCCCAGCAGACCCGCGGTCCCGGCCAGCACCGCCGCCCCGGTCTTCCCCACCGAGCCCGCCACCACCAGCAGGTGCCCGAGGTCGCCCTTGTGGGCGCCCGGCCGGGGCGGCGGGAAGGCCCGCCCGGCGTCGGCGCTCTCCAGCAGGAACAGGCACGTCCCGACGTCCTGGAGCACGGCCTCGGGGACGCCGATGTCCACCACCACCACCTCGCCCACCCGGTCGCAGGCCGGCGGCAGCACGTGGCCGCGCTTCCGGGCCGCGAAGGTGACGGTCAGCGCTGCCCGGACCGTCTCCCACGGGACGTCCGCCTCGTCGGAGGGGACGCCGGACGGGAGGTCGACGGCCACCACCCGCGCCGGGCCCACCCTCGCCAGGTCACGGATCAGGGTGTCCACCAGGCCCTCCGGGGCGCGGTTCAGCCCGGTGCCGAGCAAGGCATCGACGATCACGTCGGCGCCCAGCACGCGGTCGCGGTGGCGCTCCCACGACGCCTCGTTGGCCAGCTCCGTGACCACTCCCCCCGAGCGCAGCAGCGCGCCGAGGTGCAGGGCGGCGTCGCCCTTGACGTCCGCACGAGCGCCGACCAGATACGTCTCGGCGGAGCCGAGCCGGCGGGCCACCACGAAGCCATCGCCGCCGTTGTTGCCCCGCCCGCACAGGATGGCCACCCGGGCCGCCTGCGGGTAGCGCGCCTTCAGCCACCGGGCCACGCCGGCCCCGGCGTTCTCCATCAGGACCGCTCCGGGCAGGCCGATCTCCTCGATGGTGCGGCGGTCGGCCTCGCGCATCTCGGCGGCGGTCAGGACGGGGAGCACGCTCTGACTGTACCGCAGCTAGCTCGAGCGGGCCAAGAGCACCAGCAGCGTGACCGCCGCCAGCGCCACCCGGTAGTAGACGAAGGGACGGTAGTCACGGGTGCTGACGTAGCGCAGCAGGAAGCGGATGCTGGCCAGCCCGACCACGGCTGCCGCCGTCATCCCGAGCAGCGTCGCCGTCACGTGGCCGGAGCCGAACAGGTGCGGGAGCTTGTACAGGGCCGCGCCCAGGATGATGGGGGTGGCCAGGAGGAAGCTGAAGCGGGCCGAGTCGGTGCGCCGGTAGCCGAGCAGCAGGGCCATGGTGATGGTCGCCCCGGAGCGGGAGACTCCGGGGATCACGGCCACCGCCTGGGCGCACCCGATGGCCAGGGCGTGCCACCACGTCATCTCCGGGACCTCCCGAACGTGGCGCGCCAGGCGATCGGCGGCGTACAGGCCGGCTCCCATCAGGGTCAGCGAGACAGCCACCAGCAGGGGGGCCCGGAGGGTGGTCTCGGCCCACTCGTCGAGCAGCAGGCCAGCCACCCCGCCCGGCACCGAGGCCAGGGCGATCTGCCACAGCAGGCGCGCCTCGGGCTCGGCGAAGGGGTGGCCCTTCAGGGTCCCGCGCACGGCGCTGGTCAACAGCCGCTGCCAGTCGCCGGCGAACGCCACCAGCACCGCCACCAGCGTGCCGAGATGGAGAGCGACATCGAACGACAGCGTCTGGTCGGGCCAGCCCAGGAACCAGGGGAACAGGATCAGGTGGCCGGAGCTGCTGATGGGCAGGAACTCGCCGAGACCCTGAAGGATACCGAGGGCGACCGCGTGAGCGAAGCTCATCCGAGCCTCGCCGGGAGGGGCCTCGGCCGCCGCGCCACCGCTGTGCTATTTTCTCGAGACATGGGCTCGCTGGCCTCCCTGGACGGTGAGATCGTTCCCCTGGCGGAGGCGAAGGTCTCGGTGCTGGACACCGGCTTCACCTTCGGAGACAGCGTCTACGAGACGCTTCGGACGTACCGGGGCGCGGCCTTCGCCGTGGATCGCCACCTGGTCCGGCTCCGGGCATCCGCCGCGCGCCTGGGCATCGACATCCCGCTGGCCGACTCAGCGCTCCGGCAGCGCCTCGACGAGCTGCTCACGAAGGCCGCCAACCCGGAATCATACATCCGGTGGATCACAAGCCGCGGCGTCGGCGACCTGTCCTACCGCTTCGATCGGGTCCGGGGGCCGACGGTGGTGATGGTGGTCAAGCCGCTCGATCCGCTCCCGGAGAGCCACCACCGAGACGGTGTCCCGGTCTCCGTCGTGGGGATCCGCCGGAACCCGCCGCGGGCCCTGGACCCGGCCATCAAGTCCTGCAACCTGCTGAACAACGTCCTCGCGACCCGGGAGGCGCAGGCTCGGGGGGCCGCCGAGGCGATCCTGCTGAACGCCGAGGACCAGATCGCCGAGGGGGCCGGCTCCAACGTCTTCCTGGCGCGGGAAGGCGAGCTTCTGACCCCCCCGCTCGAGGCGGGGATCCTCTCCGGGATCACCCGGGCGCTGGTGATCGAGCTGGCCCGCGGTCGGGGCCACACGGTCCGGGAGGTGCCGCTGGATCCCGCCGACCCGACCCAGGCCGACGAGGCCTTCTTGACCAGCACGCTCAAGGAGCTGCTCCCCATCGCCACCGTGGACGGCCAGCCGGTCGGGAACGGCCGCCCCGGCCCGCTCTCCCGCGAGCTGCTCGAGGCCTATCGGGCCTTTGCGCTCAGGGAGTGCGGGGCCGGCTCCCGAACTTCGGATTGACCTTCCCCATCGGACCGGTCTTCGAGTCGACAGCGTCGAGCGTCGTTCGATGGCCCCGAGTTCGCCGGCCTTCTCGAGCCGCCGCGCGATCGAGCATGCCCATCTCGCTGCGATCTTCCAGACCCGCCAGAAGATCCGAGAGCAGTCGCCCACCTGACCGATTCCCCTTGATGTCGACCGCCGCCCCGTCGCGTAAGATACGGGTATGAGCAGGGAGACCGCACAAGAGCAGGTGCTCATCGAGAAGATTCGGAGCCTTCCTCCCGGGAAGGCCGCCGAGGTGGAGGCGTTCGTCGATTCCCTCGCCCAGCGAGACGACGCCCGGCTGACTCGGGCCGCGAGCCGCCTCTCGCAAGAGGCATTCGAGAAGATCTGGGACAACCCCGAGGATGCCATCTACGACGACCTCTAGGTTCGGCGACGTCGTTCTCGTCCCGTTCCCCTTCACAGACCAGACAACCAGCAAGAGGCGTCCCGCCACAGTCGTCAGCTCCTCGGCGTACCAGCGGCAGCGCTCGGATCTGATCATCATGGCCATCACCAGCCAGGCGAAAGGCCGCCTGGGCGTCGGAGAGTCCACTATCAGCGACTGGCAGGGTGCTGGCCTGCTCAAGCCATCGGTAGCCAAGCCCGTCTTGGCCACCGTCGAGCGCAAGCTCGTGATCAAGCGACTGGGCCGGCTCAAACAGGCTGACCTCACCAGCCTTCAGGCCGCGCTGCGGGCAATGCTCGGGCCATAGCCACCGTGAAGCTCCGCGAGATCGCGAGCCGCCTCATCTTCGCCGACGAGTCGACCGAGGTGCCCGACGGTGATCTGGCCAGCAGCCTGCGCGCCATGCGCGTGGCCGGCCGGAAATCCCTCGAAGCGGTCGACGACCACGACGGCATCGTGGTCCGCTTCGGCCACACCACGGCCATTGGGCGAGCTGGAGGTTCGGCAGCGCCCTGGGCCAGCTCCGCGGCGTCTTCGGCGTCCGCATCGCCGCACAGGATGGCCTCGACGTGGAAGACGATCTCGCTCGAATCCTGCCCGTCAGCGACGCCGAAGTGGATCCCGAACAGCCTCCGAAAGGGCAAGCCGCGCCGTCACGCGCCGTGAAGACGGTGCCACCGACATCGCGGCGCGCGCCGCCCAGCAGCCCCCTCCTCCGCCCCGCTGGCACGCCCCCTCGCTCGGCGCTCCACTCGCGTGCCGTCCCCAGCGTCGACGGGCTCGAGGCGCCCCGCGGGAGTTCCCGCCGTAGGCGACGAATTCGGACACTACAGTGATCCAGGAGGACACCTGGTGACGGAATCGGACACCAGGTGACGGCCCGTTCCTCCAAGGCCGTGACGAGGGAGACGGCCACCAGCTCGTCGGCGATTCGTCCACATCGAGCCGCGCAAGCATGGCCGCTCCGCTGACAGAAGCCTGTGGGCGGCAGCCCGAGACCCGCCTTCGAAGAGCCGTCCACCAGATTCAGCC
>CAZNNH010000117.1:0-19651 GCA_964574335.1 uncultured Acidobacteriota bacterium
CTGGAAGGCCTCGGCCACCTTCGGCAGCGAGGCGTGGAGCACCTCCAGGAAGGCCCGGCCGCCCACGCCGTGACCGAGCGCGATGCAGGTCGACTCGACCGCCGCCTCCTCTCCCCAGGTCTCGCCGTGGATCGAGAAGGTGTGGACCGAGGGGTCGTCGGCGAACAGCGCCCGGGTCCCGTTGCCGTCGTGCTGGTCGAGGTCGACCACCAGCACCGGTCGCGCAAAGCCGCGGGCGCGCTGGTCGGCGATGCCTACCGCGACGTCATTGAGGATGCAGAACCCCTGCCCTTTCTCACGCTCCGCGTGGTGCAGGCCGCCGCCGAGGTTCACCGCCACGTTGCCCGTGCGCAACGCCGCCCGGCAGGCGCGGATGGTGCCGCCGGTCATCCGTCGCTGCAGGTCCACCGCCCGCTCGGCCTCCGGGACCGAGACCTCCACCCCCAGGATCCGACCCACCTGGGCCGGGTGTTGCAAGGCACCCAGGTAGTCGTGCGAGTGGACCCGCAGCAGCTCCTGGAGCGAGGCCGGACGCGCTGGCATCACCAGGCCACGGCGCAGCAGCCCCTCGATCCTCAGGAAGCCCAGCACCATCTCGCCCCGACGCGGGTCGAGGGGGACGCCGGGCAGTCGCTGCTCGTAGCCGGCGTCGTGGACGAAGCAGCAGCTCGGGCGGCACCAAAGGAGGCGGAGCCGGCGAAGGACGCGCCGCAGGCCGGGCCACAGCCGCATGCACCGGAAGCATACACCTCCAAGCTGCGCCCCGGAAGGATCCCGCGCGGACCTCAGCCGAACCGCCGGCATGCTAGAAGGAGCGTATGCCGGAGCATGGGCTGGTCGCTTCCCTCCGCCGCCTTCCCGACGTCGATCTGCTGGCCCGAGTCGAGGATCTGGCCGCCTCCGATCGGGACACCACCGCCGAGCTTCTCGGCTACCTGGCCGAGCTCGAGGTGCGCGGCCTGCACCTGCAGGCCGGCTTCGGGTCGCTGTTCACCTATTGCCGGGACGCCCTCTGCCTCTCGGAGCACGAGTCCTTCATGCGGGTCGAGGCCGCTCGAGCGGGACGCCGCTTCCCGATGGTCCTGGAGATGCTCGCCCAGGGGCTGGTGAACCTCACCACGGTCCGGCTCCTGGCCCCCCACCTGACCGCGGAGAACCACCGCGCGGTGCTGGAGTCGGCCCAGGGCAAGAAGAAGCTCGAGGTGGAGGAGATCGTGGCCCGGCTAGCACCGGTGGCCGAGCCGCCATCGTGGATCCGGCGCCTGCCCGCTCCCAGGCCGGCGCTGGTCTCGCCACCACCGGCGGCGGGCGTGCCTGGCCCGCCGGCCTCCCTGGTGCCCCCGCCGGGTGCGGCCCCCCCGCCGGCCCCCACCACGGTCCCGATCGCCCCGGAGCGCTACCGGCTCCAGGTCACGATCGGCGCCGAGACCCTGGCCAAGCTCCGGTTGGCGAAAGACATGCTCGGGCACGCGGTCCCCTCCGGCAACGAGGCGGAGGTCCTGGACCGGGCCCTGACGGCGCTGCTCGCCGAGCTGGCCAGGAAGAAGTTCGGCGCCACCGACCGGCCCCGCCGCAGCTCCGGGCCGGCAGCCGGCTCCCGCCACATCCCGGCCGATGTGAAGCGTGCGGTCTGGCTGCGCGACCTGGGCCGCTGCGCCTTCGTGGGGACGGGCGGTCGTCGCTGCGAGGACCGCCGCTTCCTGGAGTTCCACCACGTGAAGCCCTACGAGGTGGGTGGCGTGGCGACCGTCGACAACATCCAGCTCCGGTGCCGGGCCCACAACGACTACGAGGCCCGCGTCTACTTCGACCGCGGCGAGGGCGATGACCGACGGGCAGCGCCCCCAGGTGAAGCGACCCCGACGCACCGCCGGCATTCTGGTATAACATACCAGAGGAATGCCGAGCACCAGCGTGTACCTTCCGGAGGACCTGTTGGAGGAGATGGATCGCCTGGCGGCGGAACGTGGAATGAGCCGTAACGGGCTGATCGTGGAGTCCTGCCGGAACGCGGTGCGCACCCGGCGGGAGTGGCCGCCCCGGCTTCTCTCCAACGACCACCTCTCGGCCCGGGACCTGGCCGAGCTGCGGATCGGGGGGGAGGCGCTGGAAGCGGCGATCGTCGCGTCCCGCCGGAGCCGGCGCACCGCTCCCTTCTGATGCTCCTGCTGGACACGAGCGTGGTGTCGGCTGTGATGCGGCGGGATGACCGTGTTCTGGACCGCCTTCGCAAGGAAGATCCATCCGCCGTGGCCCTCTGCGCACCGGTGGCGGCCGAGATTCACTTTGGCCTCGAGCGGCTCGAGGCCGGCTCACGGCGTCGTGAGCTGCTGGCCCAGCAGTATCACGGGCTGCGCCGGGTGGTGAGGTGGCTCGACTGGACCGAGGAGGCGGCCGTGGTGTTCGGCCGCGCCAAGGCCGCTCTCGAGCAGCGCGGCACGCGGCTCGACGACATCGGCCTCATCATCGGCTCCATCGCCCTGTCGGCCAACGCTCGCCTGGCCACTCGCAACGCCCGGCACTTCCAGCGTCTTGACGGGCTGCCGGTCGAGGATTGGGCGGACGCGAGCACGTCCGCCTGACAGCTCAGGTGGCCGACACCCTCTCGTGGGCGAAGCCGCGCTTGGACGCTCGGATGAAGGCCACCATCTCGTTGACGTACGGGTCGCCCAGCTCGGTCATCGCCTGGCACGCCGCCTCCAGCGGGAGCGAGGCGTGGAACAGCAGGCGGTAGGCCTGCTTCAGCGGCCTGAGCCCGCTCGCGGTCAGGCCGGTCCGTCGTAGGCCAACGACGTTCAGGCCGACGGCGCGGCCCGGGTTGCCGTCGGTGGTCACGAAGGGCAGCGCGTCCTGGACCAGCTTGGTGTTGCCGCCGACCATGGCCAGCCGCCCGACGCGGCAGAACTGGTGGACCACCACCCCGCCCGAGAGGAAGGCCCCGTCCTGGACCTCCACGTGGCCGGCCAGCGCCACGTTGTTGGCCAAGATCACCCGGTCGCCGATCCGGCAGTCGTGGGCGATGTGGGAGTAGGCCATGAAGAAGCCGTCCGAGCCCACCTCGGTCACCCCATCGGGTCGCGACGAACGGTGGATGGTGACGCCTTCCCGGATCTTGTTGCTGGCCCCGATCCGTAGCCGGGAGGGGTGCCCCGCGAAGCTCACGTCCTGGGGCTCGCCCCCGACCACCGCTCCCTCGTGGATCACGTTCTCGGGGCCGAGCTCGGTGAAGCGCCGGACCGTCGCGTGGGCCCGCAGCTCGCAGCGGTCGCCGACGCGGGTCTCGGCCTCGATCACCGCGTAGGGGCCCACCTCGACGGCTTCCCCCAAGAGCGCGGCGGCATCAACGATCGCGGTCGGGTGTCGGCTCATGAATCCCCCACAAGAACCGCCGTCAGTTTACCCGAGGGTGGGGGCTCCACCGCTCGGGTCGCGCGGGCGATACAATCGATACTCCCGTCCGCCCTGGGCGGGCCAGGGACCTTCTGCCGATGCCCGACACCCCCGAGCCACCAGACCCCAACACGCAGCCGACCCGCCGTTTCCCGGAGCAGGACCGGGACTTCGTCGCCCAGCTCATCGGCCACCACCTTCGCCAGGAAGAGATCCGGCGCATCCTGCTCAAGCTGTCCACCGACGACCGCGAGGAGTTCACCGAGCGGCTGGCCGCGGTGCTGCGCCGCACCGCCGCCCTGCTCGAGGTCTCGCGGCGGGTCGCCGACACGCTTTCGCTCGACGTGCTGCTGCCGCGGATGGTGGAGCTGGTCTCGGAGTTCCTGGAGGCCGAGCGCTGCACCATCTTCCTCCACGACCCCGACACCGACGAGCTGTACACCCGGGCCGCGGTGGGGCTACAGGCGGAGATCCGCTTCGCCGCCTCGCAGGGGATCGCCGGGGCGGTCTTCCGCAGCGGCCAGGCGGTGCGCATCCCCGACGCCTACGCGGACCCCCGCTTCAACCAGGAGGTCGACAAGCGGACCGGCTTCCGCACCCGGAACATCCTGTGCGCCCCCATCACCCGCAGCCGCGAGGGCTCCCCGGAGGTGGTGGGGGTGGCCCAGGTCCTGAACAAGCGCCGCGGCGACTTCGAAGACGACGACGTGACCGTGCTGCAGGCCCTGATGTCGCAGGCGGCCTCGGCCTTCGTCAACGCCCAGCTCCACGACCAGATCGCTCGCGCGCGGGCCGAGGAGAGCCAGTTGCTCGAGGTCACCGCGGCCATGACCACCGAGCTCCAGCTCCAGCCCCTGCTCCGCAAGATCATGGAGACCGTCTGCATGATCCTGGACGCCGACCGGGCCACCCTCTTCCTCCACGACCCGCGCAGCAACGAGCTGTGGGCTCGCCTCGCCCGCGACGAGGGGGCCCCCGAGATTCGGTTCGCCTCCCACCTGGGGATCGCCGGCGCCGTCTTCACCACCGGCAAGACCATCAACATCCCCGACGCCTATGCCGACGCGCGCTTCAACCGCGAGGTCGACAGGGCGACCAACTACCGCACCCGCAGCATCCTGTGCATGCCGGTGATCAACCGGCGCGGCCGGGCGATCGCGGTGACCCAGGTGCTCAACAAGAAGGGGGGCCCCTTCACCGGCATCGACGAGAAGCGGCTCAAGGCGTTCTCGGCCCAGGCGGCGATCGCCATGGAGAACGCCCAGCTCTTCGACGAGGTGGTGCGGGTCAAGAACTACAACGAGAGCATCCTGGAGAGCATGAGCAACGGCGTGATCACGGTGGGCCACACCCACAACATCGTGAAGCTCAACCGCGCCGCGTTGCGGATCCTGCACCGGCGGGATGCCACCCTGGTGATGGGCCAGAACGTCCGTCAGTTCTTCGTCGGCCCGAACGCCTGGGTGGCCGACGCGGTCGAGAAGGTGGAGCAGGGGGCCGCCCCGGTGGTGGCCATGGATGCCGACCTGTGGCTGGGCGAGGGTGTCTCGGCGGACGCCGGGACCCCCGCCCAGGTGGTCTCGGTCAACCTGTCGGTGGTGCCGCTGGGGGCCCACGGAGACCCGGACCTCGGCTGCATGCTGATGCTCGAGGACATCACCAACGAGAAGCGCCTCAAGGGGACGATGGCCCGCTACATGCCCAAGGAGGTCGCCGACAAGCTGCTCGAGGAAGGCTCGGCGGCACTCGGCGGCAAGACCCAGAAGGCCACCGTGCTGTTCTCCGACATCCGCAGCTTCACCACCATCTCCGAGCGCCTCGGCGCCCAGGAGACGGTGAAGATGCTCAACGAGTACTTCGGCCTGATGGTCGACGTGATCCTGGAGCGGGGAGGGATCCTCGACAAGTACATCGGCGACGCCATCATGGCCGTCTTCGGCGCCCCCTTCAGCAGCCCGCAGGACGCCGACAACGCGGTGAAGGCCGCGCTCGGCATGCGCCGCGCCCTCCGGGGATTCAACGATCGGCGCCGGGTGGAGGGCCTGCCGCCGATCCGGATGGGCGTGGGCCTCAACACCGACGAGGTCCTCTCCGGAAACATCGGCTCGCTCAAGCGGATGGACTACACGGTGATCGGCGACGGCGTGAACCTGGCCTCCCGGTTGGAGGGGGCCAACAAGCCCTACGGGACCGAGGTCCTGATCAGTGAGCTGACGGTCCGCGAGCTGCAGGACCAGTACCTGCTGCGCGAGGTCGACCAGATCCGGGTCAAGGGCAAGCTGCAGCCGATCGGGATCTTCGAGGTCCTCGACGAGGCGGACGAGCAGGACCACCCCCGTCTGCGCGAGCAGCTCGAGATCTTCGCGGCGGCCCGCGCCGCCTACCGGGAGCGCGACTGGTCACGGGCCAAGGCCGCCTTCGAGGAGGCGCTGGCCCTGCGCACGGACGACACCGTGTCGCGCCTGTACGTCGAGCGCTGCCATCACTTCATGGCCGAGCCGCCCGCCGACGACTGGGACGGCGTCTTCGTGATGCGGGAGAAGTAGCCCCGGGCGGGCGCTCACCGGAGCAGGTCGTCGACCAACGACGAGACCTGGGCAGGCGAGATCCAGCGAACGGTCGTCGTTCCCAGCTCCTCGACGGCCCCTCCGCCGCGTTGGACGACGACGAACGTGCTCGGGCGATAGGCTTCGATGAAGCTGCGCGCCGAGCGGGAGACGCGGGCGCGCCCAGACAGAGCGGCCTTGACCTCGACCCCCAGCAGCAGCGCTCCGGTCGAGACGACGAAGTCGACCTCGGCCTTCGAGGTGCTGCGCCAGTAGCCGAGGTCGGCATTCGCAGGAAGCGCCTTCCACAGCTCGCTGAAGACCCAGCCCTCGAGGGCAGCGCCGGCATCGGCTCGCTCTTCCAGGGCGCGCAGGTCACCCACCAGGTGGTGGCGGATGCCGCTATCGACGAAGAAGAGCTTCTGGGCCCTCGTCAGCTCCGAGCGCCGCCCTCCAGCGAAGGGCCGGAGAACGGCGACGATGTGGCCGGCTTCGAGGATCTCCAGGTAGGCGGCCACGGTGTCCCGGCTGATGCCGAGGATGGCCGCCCATTCCGACAGGTTGACGAGGCTCCCCGTTTGGGCGGCGGCCAGCCGCAGCAGACGGCGGAAGGCGTCGGGCCGGTTGATCCGGAAAAGGTCGCTCGCGTCTCGCAGCACCAGCGCCTCTCCCAGGTCCGTCAGCAGGGCGCCAGGGTCCGGGCTCAGCCAGACATCGGGATAGCCCCCAACGGTAAGGTGCCGGGCGAAGCGCTGCTCGACTCGCTCGGCTCGGACCAGCGGCGGCTGGTCGGCGAGGTCCGCGCAGACCTCGGCCAGCGAGAAGGGCAGCAACCGCGAGCGGGTGGCCCGGCCCGCCAGCGACTCGCGCACGCGAGCACCGAGGTGGAAGGACGAGCTGCCGGTGACCAGGATGGGCGCTCCGGTCTTGCGATCCACCAGCCCCTTGAGGAACAGGCCGGCGTTGTCGAGGTGCTGAGCCTCTTCGAAAAAGAGGGTGACCGGACGCTCGACGGCGGCCTCGAGCTCGGCGAGAAACAGAGGCGCCGATCGACACCACTCCTGCACCAGCGGTTGCTCGCAATCGACGGAGAGCGCCGGCTCTCCGAGCTCGGCCAGATGTGCCCAGATGCTGGTGGACTTGCCGGCCTGGCGCGGGCCGACCACGAGATGCGCCCGGTTCGGGCTGCGCCAGTGGGCGGTGTTGCGCGCCACCGTGGTTCTGGGCACGTACGGCGACGGCAGGTGGGATGCCAACCACTCCTTCAGCGTGCCGGGCTTCTCCAGCCAGGGGTTGTCCCTGAGCAGGACCTTCCTCAGCTCGGATCTCATGGCCGCATTTTAGCCTGATTTCGGCGACTTGCGGTCGCGTTTGTCAGGCATATCCGCGACCTCCAGCGCTGGGCCCAGCTTGGGCCGCCTGGCGCCTCGGCCTTCCCGCTGCCGGCGCGCTCAGCTTCCTGCGGATGAAGGCCAGGGTCTCCTTCTGCTCGAGGTAGTTGGTGTGGTGCACGCGGTCGGTGGTGCCGAAGTCGAGGATCTGGTGGGGCGGCAGCACCAGGCCCTCTCGGAAGTTCGCCATCGAGACCGTGTCCACCACCAGGTCGTTCGGTCCGTCGAAAACCCGGTCGGCCACGGCATCGGCGGCGCGGTCCCCGAGACCCCGGAAGACCTCCCAGAAGCGCCAACCTGGACGCTGGCTCTCGAAGTTGGCCCGGACCGCGAAGTAGCGGTCGCGGACCTCCGGGGCCCGCTCCCGCTGGGTCTGTAGCTCGTAGTTGTTCGAGACCCGCGACATCGCCAAGAGGCCCGGGACCATCGAAAACGCCGCGTCGATCACGGGCGTCCGGGACGCCAGGCTGGTGATCGAGGCGAAGACCTGGAAGAGCCCCGCCACCACCGTCGTGAACGGCAGCATGGCGGCGGCAAGACCCAGCGCCCGGCCGTAGTTGGCGAGCAGGCTCAGGCTGCCTCTCAGGTTGGGTGGCGCTGCCAGGCCGGTCCCGTTGAGGGGCGAGGCCACGAACACCACCCGGCGCGGGGTGGGCGGTGACGGGTCGAAGGCTTCGGCCCACCAGCGGGCCACCAGCCCGCCCCGGCTGTGGGCGATCACGTCGATCGACGCGCGGGACGCGCGAAGCGCCTGCCGGAGGGCGTGGGCGTTCAGGATCGGGCTCACCGAGAGCGTCGGGTGGTCGAAGCCGAGGACCTGGTCGTAGGCGGAGCGGGCCCACTCCAGGAACGCGTGGCCGTGGGCGGTGTCGCTGAGCGTCCCGACCAGGTGGTCGTTGGTCGAGAAGGTGCCGTGGACCAGCAGCAGCAGACGCCCCTCGGGTCGTGCCGTCGCCGGTCCCAGCGTGCCGTCCTCCCGCAGCTCGCGCAGACCGCGGCTCGGCGTGAGCCGGGTATCCAACGCGGCGAGCGCGGCGCCGACCTGGTTCTGGCCGAGCGCCGGCATCCGGGCCTGCCGCACGACGGTGCCGCCCACCCCCAGCGACCGCGCGCTTCTCCGGCGCCCCCCCAAGAGCCGCGGCGGCGGGGGCTCGGCCTCCAGGTGGAGCACGCCGTCCTGCTCGACGACGGTCATCACCACCTGGTGGCGGCGGGCCCCCCCGGCGCCGCGGCGCACCCCCGGCCCGTCGCCCAGGGGCGCGGCGCCGATCCCCAGCTTGGCCACGGATCGCTCGAGGCTCGCGACGAACATCTCGTCGAGGTCGTGGCTCATGCGCCCTCCGCGTGGAAGGGCAGGGGGGTGACCCCCTCCCGCCGGGCCAACGTGACGTCCACCATCGCCTCGAACCCTTCGCCCGGCCGCAGCCGCTCGATCCCGAGCTCGACGGCACGGTAGTACCCGCCCTGGCGGGCCAGCTCGGTGGCCTCGAGGGGGACCAGGTCCTCGCCGAGCAGGGCCGCCTGTATCTCGCCGAAGGCGGCGCCCTCGACCATCCAGGCGCAACGCTGGCGCCCCCCGGCAGCCGGGCGGGGCGAGGTGGCCGGCGGCCGGAGAAGGCCGAGCACGAACCGGTGGTGGGCGGCCGGGGAGCGCCAGTAGCCGGCCAGCGCATGGCCGCGCAGCAGGAAGACCACCGGGTAGATCCCCATCCACTCCAGGCACGAGGCGAGCAGCAGCGCCAGGTCGATGCAAGTGCCGCTGCCGCCGTTCACCACCTCGCTCGGGCAGCGCAGCCGCTGCGAGGCCTGGGTGTAGGTGGGCGGCGGCTCGATGTACCCGGGTCGCAGGTCGTAGGCCAACGTCGACCACAACGCCCGCACCTGGAGGTCGATCCCTTCGCTCGGGTCTTCGAGCTGGGGATCGAGGCTCTGGTAGCCACAGAAGGCCGCCACGTGATCGTCGAGCAGCGTGCGCAGCGGACGCTGGGCCCGCCCCACCAGCGCGGCCACCGCCGGGTCACGGGGGAGGACGAACGAGGGAAGCCACAGCCCGTCACGAGCCGTGTCGCGCCACTCGTCGACCGGCAGCATCCACACCGGGAAGGTATTGGAGTAGGCGACCACGCCCCGACGGCCGACCCTCACGTAGATCGTGGTCCGGGCGCTCTCCCGCAGCGTCCGCAGCAGCTCCCAGGCGAGAGGCAGCCGGACCCGGCGGGCGATCTCCTCGACCGGGCCCGAGACGTCCAGCGAGGTCCGATACCGGGAGGTGTGCCCACCCACCGCCAGCTCCACCTCGACCTCCACCTGGCGCAAGGTCCCGCCCGACAGGTTCACGAGCTTGAAGTGCTCGAACAGGTCGCGGTCGTTGTGGAGCAGCGCGTAGTTGAGGGTCTCGACCGGGCGCACCTCGACGCGAAGGGCGTCGGAAAGGCCCGCCACCCCCGTCGGCGCCGGCCTGACGTCCTGCCGTTTGGGCCGGTCCGGCGCGGGCTTCTGGGCCACCAGCAGCGGGGCCCGGCTCCAGAGCACGATGCCACAGCCCGCCAGCGACGCGGAGTGCTCGAGCGCGTCCGAAAGCGCCACCTGGAACGCATCCAGGACCCGGTAGCCCGACCGCCGGAAGGCCTGGTAGAAGGTGGCGTAGAAGCGCTCGGCCTCGGCATCGTCGATCACGTCCTGGAAGCCGATCGCGGCGTGCGCCCCTTCCGCCACCGAGAGCGAGGCCAGGCGCGCCGCCGAGTGGTGGCAGTTGAAGGCGACCAGCAGCGGCGGCCGCCCCTCCGAGAGGGCGGCGGCCAGCACCCGGGCGTCGACCACCGCCGGGCCGCCGTCGTCGCCCATCAGGTAGAGGCCGTCCCGGCGATGGGGTTGGTACGGCAGACCGAGGAGCTCGGCGCCCTGGTGGGCGTCGACGCCAGTCAGGTGGAGGACGTCGGGCCGAAGCTCCCGGAGCGCGGCCTCGAGCTCCGGAAGCGTCGGGTGCTCGCGCGAGACGAAGCGCTCGAGGCCGAGGCCCCGTTCGACCAGCTCCCGCTCGTTCTCGAACCAGCGACGTTCGCCGAGAGCCCCCGGGGCGCTGGCGACGGCCAGGCCGCGGCGCGGCTTCCTGCTCCGCACAGCACCGGCGGCCGCCAGGTGTCGGCTCACCAGGAGCGGCCTCTTCCCGCGGTGGGGCCGGGTGGCGGTGGAGAGCAGGAGCTCCCAGGGCAGAATCCGCTGCTCCCACCCCACCCCCTCGTCGCTGAAGGGGATGCGGACCTCCACCGCCCGTGCCCGGCCGAGAGACGCCAGCCCGGCGGGGCCGAGGCCGAGTGTCTCCAGGCAGGCCGCCGCCTCCCGTCCCAGGTCATCCACGGCCTGCGCGTCGGCCGCCCAGCGGCTCCGGTTCCGGAGCCGGTACGCCCAACGCATGGCGAGGTGGGGCAGCTCCGGGCCCGGCTCCATGCGGAGCGTGGTCCCATCGGCCAGCACCAGCGCCAGCGACGATGGCGTCCGGTGTCGCGCCGTTTCGTCCACGAGATGGGGGCGTCGGGGCATCAGTCAGAGGTCCATCCGCGGCTCACAGATGCTACCTCCTCACGCCGTGCCGCGGGGCGCGGCCCAGGGGGACCCTCGCTGTGTGGATCAAAGGCGGGGTTTCCCAGCGCCAACCAACGTCGGTGTCGAAGCCCCAACGAGCATGTGCGCGACGCCCGGGTTGACACTCGGGGTACCCTCGTATGGCCCAGCTCCTGCCGACCTCGCGTCCGCTGAAGACGGCGGAGCCACAGAAGGTGCATGAGATGAGACAGATCGCGCTGATCCTGGCGCTGGTCCTACCTGGCCCGCTGGTCGCCGCGAACGGGCAGGATGCCCTGGAGACGCCTGCCTTGAGGCGCGTCACGTCCTTGCGAGGCCTGCTCGAGGCAAGGAATCTCGGCGAGCTGGAGACGACCCTTGCCGCCATCGAGGAAGAGACGAGGGGCGACTACAAGCGGGAGAACGAGCTCTGGGCCGCATACATCTACCTGACGCAGCCGCGACCCGAGAACGAGGAGCTGTTCGCGGAGTGGCTCGCCCTGACGGGATCGTCCCGTGCCCGGCTGGGGCGGGCGATGTTCCTCGCGAAACGGGGTTGGAGGGTGCGCGGCGACGACTGGGCCCATCGGACCAGCGACTCGCAGTTCGCGAGCATGGCTGAGTACCACGCCGAGGCTCATCGTCTGTACGTGGACGTCCTCGAGAAGAACCCAGAGTGCCTGATGGCCTACGACGGCTTGATGAGTCTCTGTCTCGGCGCCGGGGACAAGCAGTGCAGTGAGCGCTGGTTGCAGAAGGGATTGGCGGTCAGCCCCGGGTCTTTCAACCTCCGAGCAGCCTACCTCTACGTGCTCAAGCCGCGCTGGGCGGGCTCCTACGCCGAGATGGACGCATTCGCGGCGAAGTCGCAGGAAGCTGTCGAGCTGAACCCACGACTGCGCCACCTACTCGGCTTCGCGGACGCGGATCGTGCCGACTTCGCCGAGCCAGCGGCGAAGATCGAGCTCTTCACGCGGGCCTTGAAGCATGGCCCCGAGCCGGGGTTCCTAGCCGGGCGCGCCCACGCCTACTACGAGACCGGCCAGACGACGAAGGCGCTCGAGGACCTCCTGGCCGCACGCGAGCTGAGCCCAGTAGGCTGGTTCTACTCGGACATGCGCCTGGCCCACAGCATGTCCCTCCAGGGAATCATCGTCTTCCTCGCCGGGGAGCCGCAGCGGGGACGAGAGCTGATCAGGCGAGCCTCGGCGATCGAGGTCGGGCAGAAGTACGTTCTCTGGTGGCTCAGTCAGGTCGAGAAAGACCCGCGGTAACGCCGTCTAGAAAGCCACCGGCCAGACCGTCGAGCTCGGCCGGCTTGGCGCCGTCGTCGGGGCCCTCGACCGCCCGCGTGACGGGTCCTGCTCGAGCGGGTACTGGCCCATCAGGAGCGGTTCGAGGGATTCCTCGAGGAGCGTCCGTGTCGTCTCGGCGGCGCCCGCCACCTGATAGAGGCGCGCCGAGAGCGCGAGATGGTCGGCGACGGTGAGGTACTCGAACAGGCGCCGCTCGTCGGGCATGAACGCGAGACGGCGCTTGGCCTCGACCGTTTCCGTCTCGAGGTCGAAGCCGGCGACCCGAAGCCGCCCAGAGGTCGGCGGAAGGATCTCAGCCATGCACCGCAGGGTGGTGGTCTTGCCGGAGCCGCTTACATCACCATGAGAGAGCCACACGAGCTGTGGCAGGGTTTCCGCGCGTTTCAGGACGCCACCGAGGGCCTAGAGAATCGACACCCGGCGGGCTGCGGGCTAACATCGTCAGATCATGAAAGGAGTCTCACCCGTGCTGATTGCCATTCCTACCGACGCTCCGGGAGGTCTCGACGCTCCCATCTCCGATCACTTCGGCCACTGTGCGGCCTTCACCCTGGTGAGCGTGCAGGAAGGCGAGATCGGGGAAGTGACGGTCGTCGACAATGTCGGCCATGAGCAGGGCGGCTGCATGGCCCCCGTCATGCTACTGAAGGACCGTAACGTCGACGCCCTCCTGGCCGGTGGGATGGGCCAGAGACCTCTCGCGGGCTTTCAGCAGGTCGGCATCGACGTGCACTTCAGGGAGAACGCGGGCTCGGCCCGTCAGGCCGTGGAGCTGTTTCTCGAAGGCAAGTGCCGCGCATTCGGAGAGGCCCAGACCTGCGGTGGCGGCGGAGGCCACTGTGGCGGGGATCATCACCCGCCCATCGAGCGCGAGCCCATCAGCGGGAAGGCCGATATTCGCGCCGGCCGGGTCGTGTCCCTGGACTACGAGCTCAAGAGCAACGATGGTGCGCTGCTCGACTCTTCCGCGCAGAGCGGTCCGATGCGCTACCTGCACGGTAGCCGCAATCTGGTCCCGGCACTCGAGAAGGCCCTCGCAGGCCTGGAAGCGGGGGCCCACGTGGTGGTGGAGGTTCCCCGTGGTGAGGGCTTTGGCGAGCGCGACGAGGCCCGGATCGTCGAGATCCCGCGCCAACAGCTTCCGGCGCATGCCGAGGTTGGTGCTCGGGTCACTGCCCAGGATGATCAGGGCCGAGCCCTCATGCTCACCGTCCTCGAGCTGGGCGAGAAGACCGCCCGCCTGGACGGCAACCACCCTCTCGCGGGCAAGGATCTGGTCTTCGACGTCACGGTACTGAGCGTCGAGGCGGCGACGCCCGAGGAGATCGGCCACGGGCATCCCCACTGACGGAACGTCGATCGTCCACTGTGGATATCTGACGGCCGAGAGTGGGGGGCATGACCAACACAACGAATCAGCTCGATCGCGTGCTGGCGGCCACCCTGGAGGACCACCGGCTCTCGCGGAGCGAGCGCCGCGCCTTGGCAGACGTCTTCGCGGAGGCAACCTCCGACGAGTCCGAGAGACGGCAGCTACGCAATAGGGCCTTCCATCTGGCTGCCGCCGAGCTCGAGCAGCGCGAAGCGCAGCTGGTCTTGGACTGGCTTCACGATGTGGTCAAGACTCTCGACAACGTCGCGCTGCCGATCCGCCCCGCCACCTTCGAGCAGGCCTTCTTCAGCCCCGGACCGGAGCCGTCGAGTCGCATCGTGCGCCTGATCGAGGAGACCTCTACCGAGCTGGACATTTGCGTCTTCACCATCACGGACAACGCCATCAGCTCGGCTCTGCTGGCGGCCCATGGGCGCGGTGTGAAGATGCGCTTGGTGACCGATGACGACAAGGCCCATGATCGTGGCTCGGACGTGGGCCGGCTGACGGAGGCGGGCATCGCCGTGCGCCAGGACCGCTCCGACGCCCACATGCACCACAAGTACGCCATCGCCGACCGCCGGTTGCTCCTGACCGGTAGCTACAACTGGACCCGGAGCGCCGGGGCGGAGAACGAGGAGAACATCCTGATCACCGGCTCCGAGACGCTGGTTCGCCGCTTCGGCGAGAACTTCGAGGCCCTTTGGCGGAGGCTGGGCTAGCCCGAGCCTGATGTGCCGCCCGGGAAAAGCTCTTGCTTCCTTTGGGGGCTATCGAGGCGCCCTCAACGACTTGCGCCAGGTGCCAACCGAGGTTGACACCCGGGTGGTCCGGCGATGGGGTTCGCGACACGCCTACCGAGCGACGACGGCATCCACGGCCACCGGTCCCGGACCACGATTGATGACGCTGATGGCATGCCTGCCCGAGGTCAGACCGGTCACCCCAGCCACCATCTGCTGGGCCTGGCGAGGGCCCGTGGTGGACAGATCCGCCGTCGCACGGGTCTGTCCGTCAATCTGGATCTCGATCGTTCCAGCCCCTGCTTCTCTCGGAGCGTAAACCGTGACCCCGGTGCCGGTGAACGTGGAGCTCCAGACGGTACCGGTCGTGTCGCTGGTGGTGAGGTCGTTGTTGTAGTCACCGGTGCCCAGGTTGCACTTGCGGAGCCATCCGGGAGCCACCGAACCCGGATCGTCGTCGTTGATCCAGCCCTTGTCATGGGTGACGCGCAGCACGCGGGTCCCTGACGCCAGCCGCCGATTGGTGATCCCCGAGAGCGTCTGCACCGATCCGCCAGGGGTGACCGATAGCCCGTGAGCGTCCTGGGCGAACGTCATCGCCACGGTGGCGCCCAGCAGCTCGACTTTGGAGACCGTGCCGACGGTCGCCCCGCCGGACCTGAGCGCCGTGAGCGTGACCGGGCCGCCGTTCCAAGCGAAGAGGGTGGCGTACACATTGCCGTTGTTGCGCGTATAGGCCACCGCATTGTCGCCGGAAGTCTCGAAGGGGCGGGATCCATACACGGCTTCGCCGTTGACTCTCAGCCAGGCGCCCATGTCCCGGGCGATGGTGATCGCCGCAGGATCGAGATCGCCCCGGCCGTGCTGGGTGAGGTTGAGCAGCATGCTCCCGTTTCGCGAGACGTTCTGCATCAGCGACTGGACCAGGGTTCTCGCGTCCGTGTATCCCTGGCCGGTTCGGTAGTGCCAGTCCTGGATACTGGTCTCGGTCTGGAAGGGATAGGCGCTGATCTGCGGTTCGATCAGCGCCTCGGTGCTCCTGACCAGGGCGCGCTCGACGACGGGAAGCAGGTCCGGGCTGGTCTGGAAGCTGTTGTAGGTCCCGCCCACGCCCTTGAGGTTGATGACGACGTCCGTCTTCCCCTGATTCCAGCTCATGGACTTGTTGTAGTAGTTGGCTATCAGAGGGGGTGCCAGGTAGCCCAACCCCATGTGCACCCCCAGATCCACCTGGGAGTCACCCGCGTGCTCGTCGAAGTAGATCATGTCGGGATGATATTTGGTGATGGCGTCATCCACCCGCCACATGAACTGGTTGGCGAACGGCGAATGCAGCGCATCGTCGATGGAGTGAGCCGGTCCGTAGAGATCCACCGGGTCCATGCCCTCCCACCACTTGCCTCTTCCGTCCAGAATCGTCTGAAGCGCGTCATAGGGAACGCCTTGCTTGCTCCCGTGCTTGTCGCTGGTGTAGCGCACGGTCATGAACTGGCCCCAGGTGCGAGGTGGGCTGTTGTGGAAACCGATGCCGAAACGCAGGCCGCGCACGCGCGCGGCGGTGGCCCACGTGCCGACGACGTCCACCTTGGGGCCGACGCGGAGCGAGTTCCACGGCTGGTAGGCCGAATCCCAGCAATCGAAGTTGTCATGGTGAACGCCCATCGCCATGAAGAAGCGGGCCCCCATTTCCACGTACAGGTCCATCAACTCGTCGGGTCTCCATCGGTCGATCACCCAGTTGTTGCAGATGTCCTTGTAGCCGTATGCCGATGGATGACCGAAGGTAGTGCGGTGATGTGAATAGACGGCGTCGCCCTCCTGATACATCTTGCGGGCATACCAGTCGCCCTGCTCCGGCATGGATTGCGGATCCCAGTGGGACCACGCGCCGAACTTGGCCTCACGCCACCACTCCGGCACGGTGTATGCGAGACCCAAGCCCTTCCAGTCGGCCGGATAGGGCCCGGCAGCCACCGGCAATGAAGGCAGGTTCCAGATGTCCGGCGGCAACCCCAGATCTCCGTCGCCGACCACGATCTCATCAACGTTGACCGCGACATCGTTGGCCGCCCGACTGATAGTGAGCCTGGCATTGGCGGGGACCGCGATGTCGATGATGGCGTGGAGAAAGGAGCCCGTGAGGGCACCCGAGGAATGAACGTTGATCTTGCGCGCCGGCTGGTCGTTCACCGCGACGCTGATCGTGCCCACCGACACCGACGCGTAGCGGATCGCCAACCGGCTGGCTGCCGGCAGGCCCGTGACCTCAGCGCCTTGGCCAGGCTTGGCCAGACCGACCAGCGAACCTCCTGAAGCCGCGCTATCGGTCGCCTTGGATGCCCCGCCCACCGGCTCGGGTTGGGCCGACTGTGCGAACCCCCCGCCAGCCAAACCTCCGGAGCCGTGGCCCGCTCCGGTGTTTGTTTGGCCGCCCGAGTCGCTGGCCCCTCCGCGCCCGGTTGCGCCGCCCCCCTGCAGTCCGCCCATGCTCGCGGAGTGCCCGCCGGTTGCAGCCAATGCTCCGACGCTCTCCGGGACGCTGTCGCCGCTTCCATCCGACGCGCCGCAAGCGAAGAACACGGTGGTGGCGAGAAGGAGGAAAGGACGCGAGCGACGAACCGACGAAAGACGGGCGAAGGAACGCTGTGACACCATGTCACGTCTCCTGAGCTCCGAGTGGCTCATCTGCGTAGGAATGGGCATACGGACCCCCGGGGCCGAGGGCCCGGTCTTCTGATACATCGTATCGCGACGTGCGGTCGCTCTCTCGAGCTTCGCGCTCCCGGCGAATCGGCGCGAAGACCGGAGATCCGACGGGCTACGTGCCGAGAGCCACGTGCAGATACCCGACGAATGCGGCAACGGGCGGGTACCTCGACGCATTTCCAGGCGAGATGGCGAGCGTTGTCGATGGGCGCCCAGTCTTGTCTCAGGTCCAGGACTCGGCTGAGACGTCGAACCGGGCGAAGAGCCGGCAGGGACGATCGCCGGGTTCCGCGCCCTCGGATGCCGGCGCGTTGGTGGCAACGCGCCGCTCCGGTGCGCCGCCCTTCAGCAAACACCTGTGGTGCCTTTCGGCCCTCTCGTCCAGGAGCTGGGGGCGGTGGGGATCACTCAGAGGCTCTCGCGGTGCCGGTCGAGCCAGGCCGCCCACAACAGCAGCAGCACCAGCGAGGTGTTGACGGCGGCGACCGCCTCGACCGAGGGCGGTGGCGGGCTGAACGGGCCCGGAAGGTAGAGAAGCAAGAGGAAGACGACGAAGGCGACGAATGCCCAGCGGCCGACGCGGTCTCTGGGCCGGGTGGCCTTCCAGTAGAGGAAGACGCCCAACGCGAACAGCGATCCCTCGACGGCGAAGGTGCCCGCGATCGATCGCCAGAGGCCCAGACCCACGAGCGGCCCCGACAGGCCAATCGGCAGGTCCGGCCGATGGCTGATCAGGTCGAGCACCCAGTGCCCCAGGGGTAGAAGGCCGACGATGGCGGCGGCGCGGACGCGCCGGCGCAGCAGCCAGTAGCCAAGGAACGCGGCGGCCGAGAGCAGTAGCGCGCTCAGCAGGCTATGCGAATACGGGTAGTGGGGAAAGCGCAGGGGGGTGACCGCGGTGTAGCCGGGCTCGATCCGCGCCGACTCGGTGCCGGTCCAGAGAAGGGCCGTGAAGAGCAGATCGGGGAGCGAGGCCGCCGCCAGGTAGACGGCGAGCGAGGATCTCGGGTCGAGCTTCTTCGCGGCCAGACCGGTGGCAAAGTGACCGATGAACACGCGATCTCAATCCTTTCTCGCCCGTCCCCGGGTGTGGGGAGGGCGCCTCGCCGGCCGGCGTAGGCCGGGCGCCCTCCGGCCGTGCGCCGAACGGACTCCCCGGAAGCCGCCGACCTGCCGGGCCCCTTGGCCCCCGAGGTGTGGTTCCACGACCGCTACCGCGGGCAGAAGCGGCAGCTCCGTCTCCTCGCCCTCGTAGAACACGCGCTCCAGGAAGAGCCCCGAGGGCGGCGCCGTCAGCTCGGCCGGGACCGGCGAGCGCTCGCGCAGGAAGCCCTCGACCTGCTCCACCTTGAGGTTGCCCCGGCCGACCTCCACCAGGACGCCCACCAGCCGCCGCACCATCTTCCAGAGGAAGTGCGAGCCCCGGATCCGGATCAGGATCAGCTCGCCGGCCTCGGCGATCTCCAGGTGGTCGACCTGGACCCGGGTGGACGCCTCTTCGGGATCGGTGGCGGTGAAGGAGCGGAAGTCCTTGAGGCCCACGAACGCCGCCGCCGCCGCCCGCATCCGACCGACGTCCAGCGGATCGCGGACCCACCAGACAAAAGGCTTGGCGAAGGCGGTCCGCCGCCGTGAGACCTGGTACAGGTAGCTCCGGGCCAGCGCCCCGTGCCGGGCGTGGAAGCGATGGTGGGCCGGCTCCAGGCGGAAGACGTTGATGTCCGGAGGTAGGGCGTCGTTGACGGCGAAGCGTAGGAGCTCGGGCGTGTGCCCGGTGGCCAGCTCGAGGTGGGCGACCTGGGCAAGCGCGTGCACGCCGGCGTCCGTGCGCCCCGCCCCGTAGAGCTCGAAGGTCTCCTGGCCCGTCGCCTCGGCCACGGCGCGCCGGATCTCCCCCTGGACGGTGCGGGCGTTCTTCTGGATCTGCCAGCCCCGGTAGCGGGTGCCGACGTACTCGATCGTCAGGCGGAAGCGGCCCATCGAGAAGCCGACTCTCCCACGCCCGGCCGAGGCGATCAAGCGTCGGGCACCCAATGTTCATGCTCTTCGCCGCAGCGACGCCCCGGTGAGCGTCGCGTTGAGTGTTCTTCGGGCGAGGCAGCCGCTGCAGGCAGAGCAAGACGCTCTCGCCGTAGCCGATGACCACGGCAGTCTCGTGGTTGCCGCGCTCGGCGATACGTGGAATCGAGGTGACACGCGGTCGGCGCTCCCACCGAAAGAGGGGAGCGGTCATTGGAGCCGTCGGCGGAGCGGCTGCCCTCGTCGCGGGGTACTCGATGGGCGGTGACTCCCGCGATCACGATGTGCGGTGAGTTGCCCATTCCGTCGTTCTCGGTGGGGTGTTCGCGGGGGCTGGTACCCTGGTCGGTGCGGCGATCGGCAACGCCATCGAAACGGACAGGTGGGTCGTGGCCGAGCTCGGGCCGGCGAAGATCGACGTAGCCGCCGCGGGACGCGGTGTGGCCTTCGGCATCTCGCTGACGTTCTGATCTCCATCGGCAACGACCCTGCAGGGGTGTAGGCTCAGCGCCGATACGCTGCGTTGCGGTGGTGCGATCACCTTCCCGTGCCGTCTTCGCCCCAGGTTCAGAGAGCAAGCCCTGTTGTCGGGGTACAGCAGCCTGAA
>CAZNNH010000118.1:0-19451 GCA_964574335.1 uncultured Acidobacteriota bacterium
CCCCTGGATGCGCCTGTTCCGAAACGCCCGGGGTCAGGTCTAGTTCGTACGCGGCCCGGCCGGCTCCGCCGAACGGCGCGAGCCAGCGGCCGTGCTAGACTGCGGCCTTCATCATCAAGCAACGGCCAGCCGAGGCTGCCACCAGAGCGGGGGGGATCGTTGGGAAGACGGGTCAAGGGGACGCTCTTCGTCGACTACGTGCGGATGATCCGCCACCACAAGGAGATCGACTGGTCCGCTCACCTGCAACCCGAGGACTTCGAGCTGATCCGGCAGCAGATCGACCCGTCGGCGTGGTATCCGATGGAGTCGTTCGAGCGGCTCGGGCTGGCGATCCTGCACGAGATCGCGCAGGATCGGCTGGAGGCGGCGCGGAGCTGGGGCCGAGCCAGCCTGGTGGACCTGCGCGAGTTCCACCAAGACCTGATCGTCCCCGGCGACCCGCGTGAGTCGCTGATGCGGGTCCAGGTGCTCCGCGCCAGCTTCTTCGACTTCCAGGCGGTGGACCTCATGTACCTGAGCGATGGCGAGGCCCGCTTCAGGATCGACTACGGGATGAGCCCGCGGGCCGAGCAGGCCGCCAGCCACCAGGCGCTGGGTTTCTTCGAGGAGCTGGTCACCATCGCCGGCGCCAGGCAGTGCCAGGCCTCGATGGTGAGCCGTCGCTGGGAAGGCGATCCCGACACCGTCATCGAGCTGACCTGGCGCGTCTAGGACGCGCCGAAGCGGGTCACCCGCAGCAGCCCGAGGCGCCGCCAGCGGCCGGATCGTTTCCGCAGGCGGGCTCGCCCCCGAACAGGGCGGCATGGATCATCGCCGCGGCGCAGCCCACGCCGCTCTCCACCATGATGGCTCCGGTGGGGCAGTTCTTCTGGCAAGCCCCGCACTCCATGCAGGCCTCCCGGCGCACCAGCCGCGCCACGTCGCCGTCGGTGGCGAAGACGCCGTGGGGACAGACGATGCCGCACATCTCGCAGTGGATACACAGGTCCGGATCGAACGCCAGCGTGTTGATCATGAGAGCACCCGCACCAGGGTCAGGCCCACGGCCCCCAGCAACCCGGCGCCGAAGGTCCAGGCCATGGCCGGAACGTAGCGCGACATCTCCCGCCTCACGCCGGTCCGGGAGGTGAAGGTGGTGGCACCGGTGAAGTTGAGGGCCAGGAAGGCCGTGACCGGGGGCAGCCCCAGGAGGTAGGCCAGGGCCTCCAGCGACGCTTCGGGCGTGACGCCGGCCGGCCGGCCGAGCAGCGCAGCCGCCGCGAACGGCGCGGCGACCACTGCGCCGAGCAGGAACCCCTTGCTGCTGAAGTCGTGCGTCGGCAGCCAGGGCAGCAGGATCGGGAACAGCCCCACGCCCGCCAGCACCGCCGCCAGCGCCCCCACCGCGGCCAGCGGACCCAGCAGGAAGTAGAGGGCGGCGGCCGCGATCAGCGTCCGGACCAGGACGCCCATCAGCTCCACCGGGATCAGGACGGTCCGATCCCACATCCCGAAACGGACCCGGCGCATCTCCGGGGTGGCCTGGTGGTCGCTGAGATAGGCCGGAAGGTCGGCGGCCCGAACCGGACCATACTCCACGTTGAAGCCGGATCGGCTGGCCACCTCGTGGGCGGCCACGCCGGGGGCCCCGAGCTGGGGCAGGATCAGGACGCGGTGGTCGACGACCTGCTGGAGGCCGACCGCCTGGACCCGCCGGACCAGCTCGTCGGTGCCGAACGTGCCTTTGCCGGCCGCGCACCAGACGTTGATCCCGGCGGTATCGAGCACCAGGATGTAGGCATCCCTGCCGAGAAGCGCCGAGCGCAGCGCGTCGAAGCTGAGGGTGTAGTTGGCGGTCACGAACACCGGGGAGCGGCGACCGGGCTCACCCAGCGCATACAGCCCCGGATCCACCCGGTGGCGGTCCCGCCGGTATCCCCAGCGCGCCTTCACGTGATCCAGGCGATCACGGAGGGTCAGAGCGGCGCTGGCCTTGCGGATCCGCCGATCTCGAACCGTGAGGACCGGGATTCTCGTCACCGTGGGTCCACAGCAGCACCCACCCCCGCCAGCCGACGGCTCCGGCTGGCCCGACGTCTCGTTTCCACTCACTTCGACCCTCGCTTGGCCGCACGGCGGGGAGGGAGGCTCCCCTCGCCGGCCTGACACACGGTGAGCTTGGCGAAGAGCTGCCCGCAGCATTCGATGACGTTGTCGTCGTCGATCGAGTAGAAGACCTGCTTCCCCTGCTTGCGGCTCCTGACCAGCCCGGACTGCTTGAGGATACCCAGGTGGTGGGAGATGGTGGGCTGCGACATCTCGAAGGCCCGCACGATGTCGCCGACCCCGAGCTCGCCTTTCCGCAGCAGCTCCAGGATCTGCTGGCGCGTCTCGTCGCCCAGCGCCCGACAGAACGTCACGCAGTCGACCATCGATCCCATCCATACATCGAAATGCATCTATATAATGAGGTCGACTCGCCCGGTTGTCAAGTCCCTGACCGCCCCCCTGCGGCGCGCCGAGATCTCGAGCGGTCGCTCAGCCCGCCACGTAGGGGATCGTCATCGGTCCCTCGGGGAGCACCGCGATGGGCAGGTCGGCGCCGCGGCGGGTCAGCTCCTGCACGACCCGCGTCCCGAGGTCGGCGACCGGCTCGATGTGAGCGCGGGCGACGTCCGCGGCGGGGAGCTCGCTGAACAGACCGACCCGCGCCACCGACTGGATCATCCCCAGGATCTGCGCCTCCCACTGGTCGTACATCGAGAAGCCGGGGGCGAGGATGGTCTCGAGCAGGGCCTTCGGGGTGTCGTGCTGGAAGAGCAGCTTCTTGAAGTTCCCGTGCTCCGGGAAGCCGTCGTTGCAGCGGGCAACGGCCAGGATCAGGCCGTCCTCGGCCACGATCTGCGCCGCCGCCGACATCCCCTTGACCGCCTGATACAGGTTCTGGTCGAGCGGGTAGCCGCTGTTGGACGTGAGCACGATCGGGAAGCGCGCGGCACACGCCACCATCGCCGTGGCCTTCGAAAAGGCGGCGCCCTCTCGAAAAGCCGCGTCCACCTCGCCGCAGAAGAAGCGGGTGATCCGGCGCTCGCGGTCGAGGGTCACGTTGACGCAGAAGTCCACCGGCAAGAGCGACCCGTTGTGGCGGATCTGCTCCCGGGTGGGGTTGCCGTCGAGCACCCCCCAGGTGCTGCGCGGGTCGCCGATCGTCCTCGCGTCGTGGTAGCGCATGATCGAGGCGATGTCGGCCACGGCCGGGAAGATCCCCTTGTAGCCGCCGGAGAAGCCGGCCATGAAGTGGGGCTCGATGAAGCCGAGCACGATGCGGCGGTCGGCCTGCACGTAGGCCCGGCTCATGTACACCGGCTGGCCGTCAGCAGACCGGCCGGCCAGCTCCAGGGTGTCGGGGTCGTGGGAGTCGTGGTTGACGACACGGCAGCGCTCGAGGACCTCGCGGCCCACCATCGAGGCCAGCTCCTCCTTGGTGTTGACCCGATGGGAGCCGGTGCCGTTGACGATGGTGAGACGCTCCAGCGGGACCTGGGGGAGCGCCTCGAACAGCCAGGGCAGCAACCGGTGGCTGGGCAGCGGCCGGGTGATGTCCGGGATCACCACCGCCACCCGGTCCCCCGCCCCGACGATCTCGCGCAGCGGACGGCACCCGATCGGCGCCGTCACCGCGTCCCGGAACGCCGCCGCCTCGTCCGCCAGCCCCGCCTCGTGCCGCGGCGAGAAGACCGACACCTGGCGGGACGGGATCTCCACCTCGAGCCCGCTGGTCCCATACTCCAGTCGCACCCTCATGGGGCCATTATGGGGGCTAGGGTAAGCTAGCGCCGTCATGCTGAACTGGATCTGGGCGGGCTTCTTCCTGGCCGCCTTCCTGGCGGCCCTCGTCCAGTCGCTGGTGCTCGGGAACAGCGCCGTCTGGCAGGAGCTGGTGGGCGCCACCTTCGAGATGTCCCGCACCGGGTTCGAGATCTCACTGGGGCTGACCGGTGTGCTGTGCCTGTGGCTCGGGATCATGCGGATCGGTGAGCGAGCCGGCGCCGTGGAAACGCTGGCCTGGGCCTTCGGTCCGCTGCTTCGGCGGTTGTTTCCGGGCATCCCGCCCGGCCACCCGGCCGCCGGCTCGATCGTGATGAACATGGCCGCCAACATGCTGGGCCTGGACAACGCCGCTACCCCGCTCGGCCTCAAGGCGATGAAGGAGCTCCAGGAGCTGAACCCGGATCCAGACACGGCGAGCAACGACCAGGTCCTCTTCCTGGTGATCAACACCTCGGCGGTCACCGTGATCCCGGTGCCGATCTTCGTGTATCGGGCCCAGCTCGGCGCCGCCGATCCCACCGACGTCTTCCTGCCGATCTTGATCGCCACCTTCTGCAGCACCATGGTCGGCCTGCTGGTTACCGCCCTGGTGCAGCGCCTTCGGCTGCTCGACCGGGTGGTGCTGGGCTACCTCGGGGGGATGACGGCGGCGGTGATGGGGCTGGTCGTCTACTTCGCGCGGCTGCCGCGCGAGGCCATGGAGCGCCAATCGGCGGTCCTGGCCAACGCCTTGATCTTCGCTGTCATCATCGCCTTCCTGGGCCTCGCGCTTCGCCGCCGGCTGCCTGTCTACGAGGTGTTCGTGGAGGGCGCCAAGGAAGGCTTTTCGGTGGCCATCGGCATCATTCCGTACCTGGTGGCGATGCTGGTGGCGATCGGCGTCTTTCGCGCCAGCGGGGCCCTCGACCTGCTCCTCGACGTGGTGCGGCAGGTGGTGGTCGCCGCCTCTCTGGATGCCCGCTTCGTGGACGCGCTGCCCACCGCCCTGATGAAGCCCTTGAGCGGCAGCGGTGCCCGCGCCCTGATGGTCGAGGCCATGCAGCACAGCGGCGCCGACTCGTTCGTCGGGCGCCTGGCCTGCGTCTTCCAGGGGAGCACCGAGACCACCTTCTATGTGCTGGCCGTCTACTTCGGCTCGGTCGGGATCCGCCGCACCCGCCACGCGTTGGCCTGCGGCCTGGCCGCGGACGGCGCCGGGATCCTGGCCGCGATCCTGGTCGCCTACCTGTTCTTCGGCCGCTAGCTCGCTGGAGTGGGCGCTGCCGCCTCAGCGACTGCGAGCAGGTAGCTCTGGTCTCAGCCGCCCCCCAGAAGGTGGGTGGGGCTCTTGCCGTCGAGGAACTGGAGGTTCACCCGGCGGACGCCGTCGTCGCCCACGTAGGTGTTGCGCACCTCGGCTCGGACCTCGAAGTCGCTCTCGAGGTCGTGCAGCTCGATCACCTGCCCGCGCTCCAGATCCAGCCCGAGCTTGAGGCGAGCGCCACCGTGGCTGATGTTCTCGGCCACCCCCAGGGCGCCGGAGAGCGGCTCCTCGACGCCCTCGATCCGCCGCACCTCGAAGGTGACGAAGATGTCGAACCGGTCGAACTGACGCTTGCCGTCCAGCTCCGGACGAGGCTCCGGCCGGACCTCGGGACGGGGCTCTCGCCGTCGTCTGATCTCGTCCGCCTCCGGCTCCTCGGCCTCCGAACGGAGGGCGAAGACCGCCCAGGGCCGGTCGAGGAATCCCGGCGGCGGCGACCTGGCGAGGAACTTGACCCCCAGCCGCCACACGCCGTCCACGCGCTTGACGTCGCGAACCAGACAGTAGATTGCGTAGGCGGGCTGCTCTCGGTCGTACTGGCGGATCGACTTCGGCAGCGGCATCCGCAGGTGGAGGATCCGCCCACGCTCGATCCCGCGCTGGAGCGTCAGCGAAGCCCCATCCTGCGAGGCGTCCTCGACCGCCGTCAGCTCCTCCCAGTCGCTGCCGTCGGCCTCCTGGGCATACACGCGCACCGGGATCTCCATGCGCGACCGCGGCTCGCGACGACGCTCTCGCCGGACCTTGCCTTCTGGCTCCTCGTCCATCGGCTGTCTACCCTGGATCGCTGCATGATACTACCCCGTGATCCCGGTCACTAGCGAAGCTTGGACGAGGCGATGGGCTTGTCGGGGATGCGGGGGGGGACGGCCCCCTTCCAGGTCCAGCCGCCATCGACCTCGAGCACCTGCGCGTTGACGTGGCGGGCCTCCGGAGACGCCAGGAACGCGACCGCAGCGATGACGTCGTCCACCCGGCCGGTCCTACGGTTCGGGTTCACGCCCTTCCAGTTGGTGTCGTAGTCGGGATCGTCGGCCAGGGTCCGCTCGGTGATGGTGGCCCCTGGGCTCACCGCGTTGACCGTGAGGCCGTGTGGGCCCAGCTCGACGCCGAGCACGTGGGCCATCATTCGGATCGCCGCCTTGGTGATCCCGTAGGCGCCCAGGTTGGGCAGGTAGAGGCCTCCCGTCACCGACGACATCAGGATGATCCGTCCCGGGATCGCCCCGGCGATCATCCGACGGGCGGCCGCCTGGGCGGTGAAGTAGCTCCCCCGAAGGTTGACGGCGCTCAGCCGGTCGAACGCCTCCGGCGTGTAGTCGAGGAACTCGCCGTAGTTGGTGATGCCGGCGTTGGCCACCGCCACGTCGAGGCGCCCGTGGCGTTCGGCCACGTCGTCCACGATCGCCCGTATCCGGTTGACGTCGGCGACGTCTCCAGGGTAGGGCCACACCCGCTCGGCGCCGACCTGCTGGTTGATCCGTTCGGCGGCGTCCCGAGCCACCTCCTCTGAGAGATCGTTGAGCCCGACCTGGGCGCCGTCTTCGGCGAAGTGGCGGCAAAGGGCGAAGCCGATCCCCACCCCGGCCCCGGTGACCACCACCGCCTTGCCCGCGAAGCGCTCCTCCATCACCGCCTCCGTTCCGGTGTCGCCTGATCAGCCCGCCCCTACTCCTCCCGCAGGCCTTCGAGCAGGGGAAGGCGCTGGACGTAGCGGAGCGCCACCCAGGAGACGGCCAGCCCGGTGACGAGGACAGCCAGGAGCAGCGTGGAAAGGGCCCCCACCGGAAGCTGCCCGCCCCGCTCCATCACCGCCGGCAGCACCGCCAGGAGGGCCGAGCCGGTGCCGGCGGCGAGCCCCAGGAGCA
This sequence comes from uncultured Acidobacteriota bacterium, assembly GCA_964574335.1. Taxonomy (GTDB): domain Bacteria; phylum Acidobacteriota; class Vicinamibacteria; order Fen-336; family Fen-336; genus CAZNNH01. The sequence continues at coordinate 6,985 of CAZNNH010000118.1, forward strand.
GCAGAGCACCGTTCTCCACCAGCAGCACCACCGAGAGGTGGCGAGAGGTGAAGCCCGCCGCCCGCAGCAGCGAGAGGTCGCGCCGGCGCTCGAGGGCGTTGCGCACCAGCACCGCCCCGAGGCCCAGCGTGCCGAGGACCAGCCCCAGGGCGCCCAGGAGCTGGAAGGTGTGGAGGTAGGTGTTCTCGACCTCGTGGAACTGGCGGAGCCGCCCCGCCACGGACGAGACGTCGAAGCCAAGGTCGGACAGACGCTCCTCGACCACCGTCGTCACCTCGGCCTGCATCCCCGGCGGCGTCTCCAGCAGGAAGAAGCGATAGCCGTCGACGGTGGCGAACGCCTCCAGGAAATGGCGCTCCCCGATCAGGAGCGCCGACTGGAAGACACTGTCCCGCAGCGCCGCCACGAAACGGAGCCGGAGCGGAGCCGCCCCCTCTCGCTCGATCTGCAGCTCGTCGCCCAGCCGCCGGTGCAGGACGTAGGCCAGAGAGCCCGCGTCGGCGATGGCGGGGACGCTCCCGTCCGGCGAGTCACGATCGAGCAGCAGCCACGGGTTGCGGCGCTCTTCGTCGCTGTCGGCGAGGGCATCCTGAAAGGCAAAACGTCCCTGGCGGCGGAACTCGGCGGTGGCGGCGAGGATGGTGGGACGCTGGGGCCGGTACAGGTTGAGGCAGCTCAGGTCGTCGCCGGGGCTCACCCGGAAGCGGGCGAAGCCCACCCGCTGAAGCGCCGCCTCCCCGGAGAGGCCGAGCGCCTCGCGCCCTTGGGAAGTGGCGGGGTCGTGGTGCAGAGGGAGCAGCGACTCGGCGAGAAGCGAGTAGCCGCCGCTACCCGAGACCCGCCCGGTGGGTACGGTCGCGGTGTCCCTCTGGAAGACCGCCACCGCAACGATGACGAAGGTGGCCGAGGCGATCAGCGCCACGCAGAGCAGGCTGCGGCCGGGCCGGTAGGCGGTCTCGCGCAGGCCCAGCCAGACCAGCCCCGGCATGCCTCGAGCCGGGACACCACCCACACCCGAGAGGAAGCCGCGCCGCAGCAGGCCGAGCAGCCCCAGCAGCAGCAGCCCTCCCGAGGCGAAGAAGGCCAGCGTCTGGCCGATCCAGCCGAGAAGGCCGGCGGCCACGAACCCGAAGCTCAGGCTGGTGGCGATCAGGCCGACCCGCAGCGCCTGTCGCCCCGCGCCGGGGGCGGCCGGAAGGGACGGGCCGTGGCTCAGGAGGGTTCGCGGCGAGCGCCGGCCGAGGTCGCGGAGGCTCAGGAAGAGGGTGAGCAGGGCCATCGCCCCTCCCCCCACCACCCCCGCCAGGAGCGCCGGCGCCTCTAGCCGCAGCACCAGCCGGTCGGTTCCCACCGCACCGCGCCAGACGGTATCCAGGCCGAGCACCATCAGCCACGCGTAGGCCAGGGCACCGGCCACGCCGAGGAGCCCGCCGCCGAGTGCCACCACACCCGCCTCGCCGAGCAGCAGTCGCCGCACGTCGCCAGGAGAGAACCCGACCGCCTGCAGCAGGCCCACGCTGCGCTGGCGCTGCTCCAGGCCCAGGCGGAAGAAGAGCCCGGTCAGCAACAGGGCCGAGACCAGCAGGAAGAAGCTGAAGTAGGTGAAGTACTCGCCGAAGTCGGTGGCCCCCACGGAAGCCGCCAGCCCCATCGCACGGACCGGCTCGATCCGCAGGCCGAAGGCGTCGGGCGAGAGGCGAGCCAGCAGGGCCGCGGCGAACGCCTCGTGCACCGCCGCCAGGTCGCGGCCGCCTGTGGGGGGTGCCAGCCGAACCGACGTGAGCCCACCGAGCCGATGGCGCCACCATCTCTGACCGTCCTCGAGCCGCAGGAAGGCCTTGGGCGTGGTCCGGTACCGGTCCCAGTACTCCTCGTCGGCGGGCCGGATCCGGCCCAGGTCGATCGGGAACGGGGGGTCCCAGTCACCCAGGTGAAGGGAGTCGGTGATCCCCGGATAGCGGGGCGCCAGGTCGGCATCGGCGGCCCGTCCAGCCAGGCGCACCACGCCGGCCACCTCGAGCTCGACGCTCCGGCTCTCGATCCCTCCCGCGTCTCGCCAGATGTCGTACTCGAGAGTGACGCCGTCACCAGGGCCCACACGGAGGTCGCGGGCCGCCCAGTCGTTGAGGACGATCGGCGGCCGAGCCCCAACCGCTCGCAGACGCCCCGCCACCCGCTCGAGCTCGACGCCATCCAGCGCCGTGACCAACGAGTACGGGACCTCCCGCCCTCCGGCACGCATCGACGTGGCCAGATAGGTCAGGATCGGGGCCACCGACAGGCCAAGGTCGGCCGCGGCCCCGCTGGCGTTCCGCGCCAGGTCGTCGGAGATGAAGGCGGTCCGGCTCTCGAGCGACAGCACCCCCTGCGAGGTCAGGGTCCGAAGCTCGAGGCCGAGGTCCTCGAGCCGGAGGGCAGAAGTGAGCCGCTCGGCAAGCGGGCCCGGCTCCCGGCTCGATTCCGAGTCCGTCCCTGCGGCCAGGATGGTGTTGACCTGGCCGGGCCGGTCCAGGATCCTCTGCAACAGCCCCAACGACACGAAGATGGCCCGCACCGAGCCCTGATAGGGCCGCAGCGAGAACTCACCCAGCTCGCCCGCCGCCAACGCCCGTCCGGCTCGAAGCCGCACCGTGCGGCCCGGCCGGTCACGGGCCCCGAACAGGGAGGCGCCGGGGACGTCCTCGCGAGCCGGCACCGTCAGCAGCAGGGCCCCACCGACCCGGGCTCCCAGCTCTTCGGCGAGCGGCTGGCTCAACAGGGCCTCGCGCCCCTCGGGATGCCCCAGAAGTCGGCTGTGGCCATGGAAGGTCCAGAAGCGATCGTCGACCCCGTACACGCCGATCTTCGACGCCCGACGCCCGTCTCCCTCGGCCACCACGCTCCCCTCCAGGACGACCATGGGACAGGCCGCCCGCAAGGGGGAAAGGCCGGTTAGGGGCGGGAGCAGCCGCGTGGCGAGATCCTCTCCGAAGTAGCTGGTCGAAGAGAGGGCCCAGTCGGTGCGGCCGAGGCGCTCGAGGCGCAGCGCCCGCAGGCTACCCCGGACGGAGGCACCCAGCGTCAGCGCGCCGGCCAGGACGGCGACGGCGGTGGCGACGCCGCCCGCCACTGCGACGTGGCTGCGCCAGTGGTGGACGAGACCGCGGAGGATGAGACGCCCGAGTGACATCGCCTGTGAGCCTCAGGGAGCAACCGAAGGATACACTGGTATCATCCCGCCACGAGGAGACACGAATGCCATCACCCGCCAAGCTCACCATACTCGGGACCGGCAACATCGGGACCGCCATCGCCTCTGGCCTGGCCAAGGCCGGCCGCTACGCCGCCGCCGAGATGATCCTGACCCGCCGCGACGAGTCGGCCCTCGCCCCCTTGGTGGAGCAGGGGTTCCTGGTCCAGTCCGACAACCGTGACGCGGTTCGACGCGCCGATACGGTGGTGGTCGCGGTCCAGCCGCAGCAGCTCGACCCCTTGCTTTCGGAGATCGCGGGCGATCTGGAGCCGGCCCGGCACTCCCTGATCTCGGTCGTCTCCGGCGCGTCGATCGGCGCGATCACGGAGACGATCGGAAAGCCGGTCCCGATCGTCCGGGCCATGCCCAACGTGGCGATCGCGGTGCGACGCTCGATGACCTGCCTGGCGGCCTCGGACCGCAAGGCCCCCGCCCTGCAGGTGGCTCAGGCGATCTTCGAGACGGTCGGGACCACGCTGGTGATCGAGGAAGAGCAGATGGTCCCGGCCACCGCCCTGTGCGCCTGCGGGGTGGCGTTCTTCCTGCGCGCCGTGCGGGCCGCCTCCCAGGGGGGGATCGAGATCGGGTTTCACCCCGAGGAGGCGCTGGCGATGTCGGCCCAGACCGCCCTCGGCGCCGCCACCCTGATGCTGGAGATGGGTCGGCACCCGGAGCGTGAGATCGACACGGTTACCACCCCGCGCGGCTGCACCATCACCGGCCTCAACGAGCTCGAGCACCAGGGCTTCAGCTCCGCCCTGATCAAGGGAATCCTGACCTCGGCGGAGAAGGCCAGCCGCCTCTACTCGCACCCCCCGAAGTGAACGCGCCGTCGAGCCTCCCTGCGCGTCGTAGCTGAACGCCGAGCGAGTCGGCGCCGTGTCGTGAGCCGGTCTGGTGGTGGCCGGGTCTATCATGGCTCTCGCATGAAGGCGGCCCGCTCTCGAGCGTTGCGGGGCCTCGCCGTCCTCTTCGCGGTGGCGAGCCTCACCTACGCCGGCACCTGGATGTACGCCGTGCGACAGGAGCCCTCTGTGGACCTCGGCGCACGTCTCGACCACTCCTTCCGGGACGCGTCGCTCCACATCCTCGCCGTCGACGCCGAGGGTCCCGCCGCCCGAGCCGGTCTTCGCGTCGGCGATCGGGTGGTGGCCATCGACGGCGAGAGCCTGCGCACCCCGCTGCCGCTTCTCGAGCGGCTCGCCAGGGGCCAGCCGGGCACGCCGGTCCGCTTGACCATCGAACGACACGGATCGCCGACCACCGACATCATCGTGACCCTCGAGCCTCGGCGTGAAGAGGCGGGGTCAGCCGGGGGACGGCTGGCGTTCGAGGTGATCCGGTCCTTCCCGTTGCCGTTCCTGGTGGTGGGCCTGGGCGTGCTGTTCCTCAGGATCGAGGACAAACACGCCTGGCTGCTCTCCCTGCTGTTCGGCGGCTTCATCGCCTCGGCGCCCCTGCTCTACTTCGAGGCCGCGCTCCCCCACGGTCTGCGCGGGTTCGCCCTCGCTTACAAGGTCGTGTTCAATGGGATCGCCCCCGGGCTCTTCCTGTACCTGTTCTCGGTCTTCCCGTCCCGCTCACCGCTCGACACCCGCCTGCCCTGGCTCAAGCAGGCGTGGCTGGCCGGCTCGATCGGCGTCTCGCTCCCGCTCGGGCTGTGGGTGCTGGCCGACGGCAGCTCCGAGCCGCTGGGGCTCGTGGCCGAGCGGCTCGGGTACACGCGGGTGCTCTGGGCCAACCTGATCACCTACTTCGGCGGCTTCGGCCTGGGGCTGGTCTCGCTGCTGTGGAGCTCCCGCCGCGCGCCCAACGCCGAGGCGCGCCGGCGCGGCCGGGTGGTGCTGTGGAGCGTGCTGCTGGCCGTGCTGCCGGGGTTCACGCTCGAGGCGGTGGCGGCTTCGACCGAAGCCGGGATCGGCACCTTCCCGTTCTGGGTCTGGGCCTCGGCCGTGATCGCCGTCTACCTGCTCCCCTTCTTCCTGGCCTACGCCATCGTCAAGCACCGGGTGCTGGAGATCCCGGTGCTGCTGCGACGAAGCGCCCGCTACCTGCTGGTGCAGCGCGGGTTCCTGGGTCTGCTGCTGGCGCTCAGCGTGGGTGTGACGTTGGCGTTCTCATTGGCCATAGCGACCTACCTCGAGACCCGGACCCGGGCCGCCATGCCGCTCGGCATCGTGCTCGGGGCCGCCTTCGGCACGCTGCTGCTGTGGGCGGGCAGCCGGGTGCAGCGCCGGGTCCGCGAGCGGATCGACCGGGCGTTCTTCCGAAGCGCCTACGACGCCCGGAACATCCTGCAGGACCTGGCGGAGCGGACCCGGGCCGCCACCGACCGGCGCGAGCTCCTGGAGCTGATGCAGCAGCAGGTACGCGACGCCCTGATGCCTCGCTCGCTGGCCGTCTACGTCCGCGAGCCGGGAGACGTCCTCCGGGCCCAAGGCGACCGGATCCCTCCCGGGCTCGAGACCCTTTCGGCGCGCCTGCCCATCGTGACCGAGCTGCAGACCCGCAACCGCCCCTGGGAGCGATCCCGGCGACCGCTGGAGGCCGGGGGGGCGTCCGAGCTCGGGGCGCTGGACCCGGAGTGTCTGGTGCCGATGCTGGGCCGCGACGGCCAGCTCGGCGGCATGCTGGTGCTGGGCGAGCGCCTCTCCGAGGAACCCTACTCCGGCGAGGACAAGCGGCTGCTGGCGTCGGTGGCCAGCCACGCGGGGCTGGCCCTCGAGAGCTTCCGCCTGGCCGAGCAAATGGCCGAGCGCCTGGAGGCCGAGCGCCGGGCCAGCCACGAGATGGCGCTGGCCCGGCAGGTGCAGCTCCGGCTCCTGCCCCAGCAGGCCCCGAGCCTCGACACCCTCGAGTGCGCCGGCGACTGCGTCCAGACCCGGGCCGTCGGCGGCGACTACTTCGACTTCGTGGACGTGGAGCCGGGACGGCTGGGGCTGGTGCTGGCCGACATCTCGGGCAAGGGCTTCCCCGCCGCTCTGTTGATGGCCAGCCTCCAGGCCAGCCTGCGCAGCCGCCCTCCGGAAGCCTTCCAGCAGCTCCCCGAGCAGCTCTCGGCGGTCAACCAGCTCCTGTTCCGTTACAGCGCCCCGAACCGCTTCGCCACGCTGTTCTTCGGCGTCTACGACGACCGCTCCCGGGTTCTCCGCTACGTCAACTGCGGGCACAACCCGCCGATCCTGCTGCGCAGGGACGGCTCTCTGGAGCGGCTCATGCCGACCGCCATGGTGCTCGGCCTGCTGGAGCCCTGGGAGAGCACCACCGGCGAGGTGGACTTGGGCCCCGGCGACCTGCTCGCCGTCTACTCGGACGGCGTGACCGAGGCCTTCAGCGACGACGACGAGGAGTTCGGCGAGGAGCGCCTGATCTCGATCCTCCGCCGGCACCAGGGACAGCCGCTCTTGCCGTTCGTGCGCTCGGTGATCGCGGCGGTCCAGGAGTGGAGCGGCAGCCTGCAGGAGGATGACCTGACGCTGCTGCTGGCCCGAGGCCGACCTGCCGAGTAGCCGGCTACGCCGCGGAGGCGTCTACGAACCGCCCCCCGACCAGCCTCTGGCGACGCTCGAAACGTGCTGCCAGCGCCTCGCTATGGGTGACGACCACGAGGACCGTCGAAAGCCGCCGGTGCAGATCGAGCAGCAGGCCGGCGACGGCCTCACCGGTGTCGTGATCCAGGTTCCCCGTCGGCTCGTCGCACAGCAAGAGCGTCGGCTCCAGGATCAGGGCCCGCGCCACCGCAACCCGTTGTCGCTCTCCCCCCGAGAGCGCCGCCGGCCGATGGTCGAGGCGGTCGCCGAGGCCGACCAGCTCGAGCAGGGCGCGAGCCCGCGCTGGATAGTCGGCGGCCTGGGCAGCCACCACGGTCGGCACCAGCACGTTCTCCAGGGCCGAGCACTGCGGCAGCAGGCAGTGGTCCTGGAAGACGAAGCCGACGTGGCGGTTGCGAAAGGCGGCGAGCGCTCGAGGGGAGAGCTGATACGGGTCCTGGCCGCCCAGCCGGACGGTCCCGGCGGTGGGTGGCTCCAGCGTCCCGAGAAGGTGGAGCAGCGTGCTCTTGCCACTCCCCGAAGGCCCCATCACCGCCAGCGCCTGGCCGCGCGAGAGCGACAGGTCCACGCCGTCCACGACCCGCAGCACCCCGGCCGGCGTGACGTACTCCTTGGCCAGCCCCTCGACCACCAGGGCCGAGCCGTCCGCGCGATCCTCGAGTGTGGCCACGACCCGATCTTACGGAGGTGCGCCCCGGGAGCGCAACCAAGAAACCGCCCGGCGACCCTCTCGGGGTCGCGAGGATCCCTCCGGCGGGCTAACATCGGCAGATCCGGCACCCGCAGCCTAGCGGGGCCCGAGGAAAGGTCCATGCCCGAACTGGTGACGGCCGTCGCCGTCGTGCTTGTGACGTCCGCCTTCTGCTCCGTGTGCGAGGCGGTTCTCTACTCCGTGCCGGTCAGCCACATCGAGAGCCTGGCCCACGCGGGACGTGGCTCAGGGCGCATCCTTCAGCAGCTCCGCGCCCACATCGACCGCCCGATCGCGGCGATCCTGATCCTCAACACCGTCGCCAACACGGGCGGAGCGGCGGTGGCCGGCGCGCTCGCCGACCACGTGCTCGGAACCCACTACCTGGTCTATTTCACCACCGGCCTCACCCTCGCCATCCTGGTCTTCTCGGAGATGCTGCCCAAGACCGCCGGGGTGGTGTACTGCCGGCCCCTGGCCTCGTTCCTGGCCCGGCCGATCCAGGCGCTGGTGGTGCTCTTGGCACCGGCGATCTGGGTCAGCCGAAGCGTCACCCGGCTGCTCAGCAGGCCCGACACGCCGGTCACCGACGAGGACCTGATGGTGCTGGTCCGCCTGGGCGCGCGCACCGGCCACTTCAAGGAGCACGAGGCCCGGATGATCAAGAACATCCTCGCCCTCGAGGGACGCAACGTGAGCGACGTGATGACGCCGCGGACGGTGCTGTTCGCGCTTCCGGCCCAGGACACGGTCGGCGAGGTGCGGGACCAGCCGGGGCTGCAGAGCTTCAGCCGGATCCCGGTCTACGGGAAGGACGGCGACGACATCGTGGGGGTCGTCCACCGGCGCGACATCCTGACCGCGATCGGCGACGACCGCTTCGACCAGCGTCTCGAGGATCTGATGTCGCCGGTCGACTTCGTGCTGGAGTCGACCAGCCTCGACGTGCTGCTGACCCGCTTCCTGGGACGGCGCCGGCACCTGGTGGTGGCCCTCGACGAGTACGGCGGCCTGGCCGGGGTGGTGACGCTCGAGGATGTCCTCGAGGAGATCCTGGGCAAGGAGATCGTCGACGAGTTCGACCAGGTGAGCGACCTGCGCGAGGTGGCGCGCATGCGCCGCGAGGTGGCCCTGCGCCAGAGGCGCCCCGGCGAGCCCTCGTCCGGAGGCGACGGGGCCGTCTAGCCGGTCGAGGCCCGCCCCCGGGCTAGGGCCTCTCGCCGAGAAGGACCTGGACCCGGGCGTGGGCCTCGAACGGCGCGCCCGGGATCACGGCGCTGGAGCCAAAGCCTCGGGCCTCGTACTCGGTCCCGGTCAGGTTCTCGAGGGCCAGACCGACGCGCACCCGCCCGCGCTGGTAGCCGATCTGCCCGGAGACCAGCCAGTAGGGTTCAATGGCCGCCACGTTGTCCTCCGCGATCATCTGGCGCCCCACGTACCGCAGCCCGGCCCCCAGGGAGAGGCCGACCGGGAGGCGCTTCTGGGCCCACAGGGTCAGCAGGTGCTCGGGCGCGAACCGGGGGCGGTTCCCCGAGCGATCGACGACTTCGAAGGAGGGGGGGTCGAAGCCGACCAGCACCGTCTCGGCAAAGCGGGTCAGCCGGGCGTCGTTGTAGGCGTACGCGGCGCGGGCCGAGAGGCCCGAAGCGGCCTCGGCCTGAAGCTCCAGCTCGAAGCCCCGGGACCGCTGGGTGCCCAGACGCCGGGTCACTCCCAGATCGTCCGGGATCGGCATGTTCTCGCGCTCGAGGTCGTACACCGCGAGGGCGAGAAGGCCTCGTCCGTCCAGGAGGCTGAGCTTGGAGCCCAGCTCCACCTGGCGCGACTTCTCGGGAGCCCGGTCCTCGATCACCGTCGTCGAAGGGGGAGCGAAGGCGGTGGAAGCGCTGGCATAGAGCGAGAGCTGCTGCTGCGGGGAGAAGCGCAGCCCCAGCAGCGGGCTCAGGCGGGTGTCGTCGTGGGCCACACCGTTGTCTCGATCCTCGTAGTCCAGCACGTCGAGCCGTGCGCCCAGGAAGGCGTCGAGGCGCCGGCTGAAGGCGATCCGGTCGATCAGGTAGGGGGCCAGCACCAGGCTCCGGGTGTCGGCCGCCGTCTTCAGGCCCGGCAGCAAGACGTGGGGGAGGGAAGCGGTCTCCACCGGTGTCACGAGGTCGATCCCCGGGAGCCAGGCCACGTCCTGGGAGTACCTGTCGCCCCAACGCCTCAGCTCCAAGCCCGCCAGCACCTCGTGACCGACCGGACCGGTGGCGAACGGCCACACCAGCTCGAGCCGGTTCCCGAGGAGGGTCTGGAGGTCGTCGAGCAGGGTCATGGTCCGCTGGACCTCGAGCGAGCCGGTGCCGGTCGGGAAGACTCCGGTGAGAAGCGTGCCGTCGGCATGCCAGTCCAGCGCGGTGTAGTAGAGGGTGTCCCGCAAGATCAGCCGCTCCCCGAAGCGCCGCTCGAGCCGAGCCCGCAGACGGAGGACGTCCTGCTTGGAGGCATCGAACGGCGACTGGTAGGAGCGGGTGCGAGGGACGTCGGGCAGCGTGGTCCCCAGGAGCGGCAGGCCCGAGTCGGGGCTGAACTCGGAGCGTACGTACTCGAGATCCAGCCGCAGGTCGGTGCTCGGCTGAGGATGCCACAGCAAGGTCGGGTTGACCGCCAGCAGCCGGCTCTGCTTGGCGTCACGATACCCGTCCGAGCCCTGGTAGAGCCCGTTGAGACGCACAGCGAGCCGGCCGTCGGCCGCCGCCCGGTTGGCGTCGACCGCCGCCTGGACGCTGCCGAAGCTCCCGTAGCCCAACGAGGCCTCCATGAAGCTGCGGGAGACGGGCGACTTGCGGACCAGATGGACCGCACCGGCCAGCGCTCCCCCCCCGTTCTGGAACGCCGCCGGCCCCCTCCACACCTCGATGCGGTCGAGGTTGTAGAGGGGGTAGAAGGTGGCCGCCGGCTCCGGAACGCCATCGGTCAGCACCAGGCCCGCCGAGAGCGAGTCGGAGCCGCGGATGACGAAGAAGTCGTGGACCCCGAAGCCGGTCGCTACGTTCACGCCGGCGGTCCCCTCGAGGGCATCGCCGAGCACCCAGGCCCCCTGGCCCTCGAACACCGCGGCGGGGACCACCCCGACGCTGGCGGGCAAGAGACGGATCGGGGTGCTCAGGCGGAGGGCGGCCGAGGCCGGCGTGTCCGCCGGCCGGGCGTGGACCTCGACCACCTCCTGATAGCGGGTCGGAGAGCCGTCGCCGGCCTCGCCGGCGGGGTCCTGGGTCGGGACCGGTGTGGTTTCCGGGGTTTCCGCCTCCTGGGCCACGAGCGTGCTGGTGAGCAGGCTTGTGACCACGAAGACGAGCCGCACGAGCCTCATGAGTCCTCCGCAGCGGATCAAGGTCGCTGGCCCCAGCCTGGAGCGCCGGACCGGGTGATTCGCCGATAGCATAGACTGGCGATTTCTCGGAGACGTGCCCTGGGCGTGCAAAAAGACGTCTCGCCCGGAATAGAATCTGGCGGGCGTGCTTTCGCTGCGAGGCGGCGCCGATGCCCGAGCTGCCTGACCTGCTGCACATCGTCACCCGGCTGCGAGAGGCCTTGCTCGGCCGGCACGCGACCGCCGAGCGCGTGCGGGAGCCGGTGGTGCTGCGCTTCACGGTGCGCGGCAACCTCTCTCTGCTGCTGGGCCGGCCGCTCCACGACGTGTTCCGCAAGTCGCATTTCGTCGTGTTCCGCTTCGAGGGGCTGGACCTGGCCGTCAACCCGATGCTGGCGGGACGCTTCCGCCTGGCGACGGTCTCCGACCGCGAGGAGGCGGCGCTCTGCTTCGCCCTCGGGTTCGAGCCCTCGGGCTCTCCGCTGGCGGCCGTCGAGCTGCGCTACCTCGACGACAAGAAGATGGGCAAGGCCTACCTGATCGCCAGCGACGACTGGGGCGCGATCCCGGGCCTCCAGACCGGCGGAGTCGACATCCTCTCCCACGAGTTCACGCCCGAGCGCTTCTTCAGCCTGCTCAAGCACCGGCGCGACCAGGTCCGCCTCTTCCTGCTGGACAAGAAGGCCCTCGACAGCCTGGGCAACGCTTACGCGGACGAGGTCCTGTTCGAGGCGGGGATCCACCCCAAGGCCTTCTGCCGCTCGCTGACCCACGACGACGCGCTACGGCTGCACGGGGCCATCGTCAAGGTCATGTCGGAGGCGGTCGCCGAGGTCGCCCGCCGCGGCGAGGCAATCGAGGTGAAGGTGCGCGACTTCCTGAAGGTCCGCCGGAAGGAGACCTGCCCCCGCTGCGGGTCGAAGATCCGCACCGCGGGGGTGCGGGGCATGGACGCCTACTTCTGTCCCCGGTGCCAGCCGGCCAGGCGCCCCGGGCTGGTCGACTGGACCCGCACCGGGGCGTAGCGGCCGGACCTGCGGCCTTCGGCCGGCTCTCCTAGTCGCCGTCGCGGACGTGCCGGATGGCCACCACCCGGGTGCCCTTCTCTCCCTGTTGCTGGAGGGTCAGGACCACCACCTCGCCCACCCTGTGGTTGATGTACCAGCCCGGAACCGCGTCCTCGTCGACCGTGAAATACTGGAGAGAACCGTCCTGGTCCCCGAGCTCGATGGTGTCATGGTCCCGGTCGAGCTTCATGATCTTGCCCGTCACGTCAGGGGTCCCCTCGGCCTCCTGCGCTGTGGCCTGTCCGAGCAAGCCGACCACAGCAAGCAGCCCCACGGCGATTGATAGTCTCCTCACGGTCATACCTCCTCCTCGAGCCTCGTCTGCCCCAACCTACGCTGAGCGGGAGTGGCCGTCAACTGCCTGCCGGCCACCCAGTGACGTCGATCACGGCGGTCGGCGGCGGCTGCCGGGGACGACCGGGCCCTCCGGCCGTTCCGCCGTTCCCCGCGTCTTTACAGGCCAAGTGAATGAACCCATAATCCGTGGGGGTCTGTCTGGCAGTAGCTCACGCCTTCCTTCGGCGACGGCGCTCACCCGTGTCTCGACGGCGGAGGGCGACGCTGCCGACCCCTT
>CAZNNH010000119.1:0-19304 GCA_964574335.1 uncultured Acidobacteriota bacterium
CCTCGGAGTAGCCGTTGAGGATGCGCCAGCTCTCCTTCTGCAGCAGGTCGTTGTACCCTCTGAACCAGTGGTAGAAGTCGGCGTGGAAGCCGCCGCCGCACAGCGCCGACTCCGGGTGTGACCACTCGGCGACCATGAAGGAGCCCGGGTACTCGGTGTCCATCAGCCTGCGGACCTTGTTCCAGAAGGCCTTGGTCGCCGAGTCGCGGGTGGTGAAGAACTGGTCGTTTCCGGTGACGTTGGCGTTCTTGACCAGGGCACCGGCCATGTCGGCCCGAAAGCCGTCGGCGCCCATGTCCATCCAGAAGCGCAGCACCCGGAACAGCTCCGCCTGCAGAGCCAGCACGTCGGGGTGGTCGATGGGGAGCATCCAGGGCTCCTCGGGCTTGGCGAAGCCGAAGTTCAAGGCCGGCTGGCTCCAGTAGAAGTTGCGCATGAACTGGCCGTTGCGACGGCTGTACCCCTTGATGAAGGCGTCCCGGAAGGTCTCGGGCGGGTTCTTCCAGGTGTTGTCGGTCCAGATGTACCAGTTGGAGTAGCGGTTCTCGTTCTGCCGGGCCGACTCCTGGAACCAGGGGTGGTCGATGCTGGTGTAGCTGATCACCCAGTCGAAGAGGACCTTGAGCCCCCGCTTCTCGGCCTCCCCGAACAGGCGCCGGGCATCGTCGTTGGTGCCGTAGCGGGGGGCCACGGTGTAGTAGTCGGAGATGTCGTAGCCGGCGTCGTGGAACGGCGAGGCGAAGAAGGGGTTGATCCAGAACCCGTCCACGCCCAGGCTCTTCACGTAGTCGAGCTTCTGGATGATCCCGCGGAGGTCGCCGATGCCGTCGCCGTCGCTGTCGTAGAAGGTCTGCGGGTAGATCTGGTAGAAGACGGCATCCTTCAGGCATTCGGGCCCGGGAGGCAGCGGCGCCCGTCCCGTGATCTTCCCGGACTCGATGTCCAGAGAGGCGCCGGGCGCGGCATCGGCCGGGGCCGGGGGGGCGAAGAGCCCCAGGGAGAGGGCCAGCAAGGATCTCGAGAACACCCGCTGCCTGATCATGGGACCTCCCGTCGAGTGGCCAACCAGACGCCGGGCGGCTATCCTGGCAGCGCCGTTCACCTGAGCCCGCCGCCCTGTCGGGGGCCGATCGACAAGGGAGTCTGCCATGGATTCGAGAACCACGCAGCCCTTCATGGTTGCCGTCGCCCTGCTCTTCGCCGCGACGGTCCATGCGGCCGCCAACCAGCCGCCGCCGCTGCTCAACGAGCCGGTCGACATCAGCCCCGACTTCCAGGACTTTCGGAACACCTACTTCCTGGCCGACCACCTGGCCGAGTTCGATCCCGAGACCGGAACCGGACAGCTCGCCTGGAAGCGCCACGTCTACCGCACGAGGCAGGCCTTCGACAACATGCTGGCCCGCCTGCAGCCGATCGACGGGAACGAGTTCCCGACCGGGGAGTACGCCGTGGACCCGGTGCTGCCCTTCTCGATCGAGATGGTCTCGCCGCGCGCGCTGCGGATCCGCCTCAAGACCGGCCTCCCGGCCCGGCCCGAGACCGAGAGCCTGATGCTGGTGAGGGAGCCGTCCCCCGACCACTCATGGCGGCTGGACACGGTCGAGGGCGGGTACCGCTACACCGGGGAGGGGGGCTCGGTTACGGTGCTGAGAGACCCGTTCCACGTCGAGCTCCGGGACCCGAGCGGCCGGCTGCTCACCCGCACCAACCACCACCAGGACAACCAGAGCACCTACACCACGGTGATGCCCTTCGCCTTCGTGCGCCGCTCCTCCGACTACTCGCGCAGCGTGGCGCCGGCCTTCTCCCTCGCCCCCGGCGAGAAGCTCTTCGGCTGCGGCGAGTCGTTCACCCGCCTGAACAAACGCGGGCAGAAGGTGGTGCTGTTCGTGGACGACGCCAACGGCGTCCAGAACCCGGGGATGTACAAGCCGATCCCCTTCTTCATGAGCAGCCGGGGCTACGGCATGTTCGTCCACAGCTCGACGCCCATGACCTTCGACCTCGGCGCCTCCTTCGACGGAGTCAGCTCGCTGATGATCGGCGACGACGAGCTGGACCTCTTCGTCTTCCTGGGCACGCCCAAGCAGGTCCTGGGCGAGTACACGTCGATCACCGGCAAGGCGGCGATGCCGCCTTTGTGGTCCTTCGGTCTCTGGATGAGCCGCATCTCCTACTTCTCGGAGCAGGAGGTCCGGGAGGTGGCCGACAAGCTCCGCCAGCATCGGGTGCCGAGCGACGTGATCCACCTCGACACCGGCTGGTTCGAGACCGACTGGCGCTGCGACTACCAGTTCTCCAAGACCCGCTTCAAGGACCCGGCCAAGATGATGGCGGACCTCAAGCAACAGGGGTTCCACGTCTCGCTCTGGCAGCTCCCGTACTTCGTCCCCAAGAACCGGCTCTTCTCCGAGATCGTGGACAAGTACCTGGTGGTCCGCGACGCGCGGGGCAACCTCCCCTACGAGGACGCGGTGCTCGACTTCTCGAACCCGGAGGCGGTGCGCTGGTACCAGGACAAGATCGGCAGCCTGCTGAAGCTGGGGGTGGGCGCGATCAAGGTGGACTTCGGGGAGGCGGCGCCGTTTGCCGGGCTCTACGCCTCGGGCCGGACCGGCTTCTACGAGCACAACCTCTACCCCCTGCGCTACAACCGGGCGGTGGCCGAGGTCACCCGGCAGGTCACCGGCGACACGATCATCTGGGCCCGCAGCACCTGGGCCGGCAGCCAGCGTTACCCCTTGCATTGGGGCGGCGACGCCGCCACCACCGACACGGCGATGGCGGCCAGCCTCCGCGGCGGGCTGTCTTTGGGCCTCTCTGGCTTCTCGTTCTGGAGCCACGACATGGGCGGCTTCACCACCCGGACTCCCGAGGAGCTCTACCGGCGCTGGGCGGCGTTCGGGATGCTCACCTCACACAGCCGGAGCCACGGCGTGCCGCCCACCGAGCCGTGGGAGTTCGGCGAGGCGTTCCTGGCCGACTATCGGCGGGCCGTCGAGCTGAAGTACCGCCTGATGCCCTACATCTACGCCCAGGCCAAGGACAGCAGCGAGCGGGGCCTGCCGATGGTGCGGGCCCTGTTCGTGGAGTTCCCCGAGGACCCGGGCTCCTGGCAGATCGAGGACGAGTACCTGCTGGGCTCCGACATGCTGGTGGCCCCGCTGATGGAGGCAGGGACCACCGGACGCGACGTCTACCTGCCGCCGGGAAGCTGGATCGACTACCAGACCGCCACCCGCTACCCGGGGGGCTGGCACCGGATCGAGGCCGGAGAGATCCCGATCGTGGTCCTGGTACGAGACGGGGCGGTCATCCCCCACATCGCGCTCGCCCAGTCGACGATGCAGATGGACTGGTCGAAGCTGGAGCTTCGGCCCTTCGTCTCGGAAGCCGACCAGGCCACCGGACTGGTCTGCCTCCCCTCGGACCAGGTCCTGCACCGCTTGTCCCTCGTCGAGAAGGATGGTGCGATGCGGCTGGTGGCCGATCCGCTGGCGGGCCGGGTGTCCTTCACCATCCGCTGAGCGGCGCTACCCTCTGTGCGGCCGGTCCGCGGCCGCCGGCGCGAACCGGGGCGAGACCTGCCCGGCTTCGAGGGGGCGCTGGCAGTAGCAGCAGACGTTGGTCGAGTCCTCGCTGCGATGGCAGTAGAGGGGATGGTCGCAGCTCTCAGCGGTCACGCCCGCGTCTTCGTAGCGCTCGATCAGCCGCGCCATCGCCTCTCGCGCCCTGCGGTCGGCCGCCCGGCACTGCGCCTCCAGGACCCGAGCCGCGTCTATGGTCTGAAGCAAGTCGGCGACGTCAGGCGGCTGATTGGGGTCAGGTCTAGACTTTTGACTTTCGGGGCAGGTCATGGCCGCCGCGCCGCCAATCCGCTGTTGCGGTGGCCCGCTTCCAGAACGGTGTGAGCTGCGAGCCGAACCACAGGAACAGCCTCCACAGGACGACGAGACCCCGGGCGCATGGTACTTCACGCGCGCCATGGCCGGCGGCGGCCGGGTGGGCACGAGGCCCTCTCTTGCTTGACATATCTAGACATTTAGATATATTGACCCGCGTGCCGACCGCGCGGAAGACCGAACGCCCACCGGCTGTCACCGATCTGAGCCTCGAGGCCATGACCCGAGCCGCGGAGTGCCTGAGGACGCTGGCCCATCCCGTCCGGCTGCGGATCGTCCAGTTGCTGCTGCAGGACGAGTACACGGTCGGCGAGCTGGCCCGGGCCTGCAACGTACCCAGCGCGGTGGCGTCGGGGCACCTCGGCATCATGAGGGACCGCGGCCTGCTCGGACACAAACGCCGGGGACGGCGCACGTACTATCAGATCCGTCAACGCGCCATCACCGGAATCATGAGCTGTGTGGAGTCTCATTTCGGACGCCGGTAGGAGGCGAGATGAAGCGGGGAAGGCGGTGGCTGGTGGTGCTCGGTGGCCTGCTGGTGGTGGGGGCCATCGCCGGACCCATCCTCTTCGTCCTCTCGCGCGGTGAGCGTGCCGCCAGAAGAGACGACCCATGGGCGCGCGTTGCGACCCGGCTTCCCCACACGGACCACAGCTCCCTGATGAAAGGGCTCTTTGTCGATGGACCGGCGGTGACCCGGGCCTGCCTCGAGTGCCACCCGAAAGCCGCCGCCGAGGTGATGCGCACCGCCCACTGGAAGTGGGAGGGCGACCCGCTGATGGTGCCGGGCCGGGCGAAGCCGGTGCGCTTCGGCAAGAAGACCCTGATCAACAACTTCTGCATCAGCGTTCAGTCGAACTGGCAGGGCTGTACCTCCTGCCACGCCGGATACGGCTGGGTCGACGACAGCTTCGACTTCTCCCAGTCGGACCACGTCGACTGCCTGGTCTGCCACGACCTCTCCGGCACCTACGTGAAGACCACGGGCGGCTTGCCGGCCGAGGACGTCGACCTGGCCGTGGCGGCCCGCAGCGTCGGCAGGCCGACCCGCGAGAGCTGCGGCGGCTGTCACTTCAAGGGAGGTGGCGGCGACGCCGTCAAGCACGGCGACCTCGACAGCAGCCTGATCCACCCTCGCGACCGTGTCGATGTCCACATGGGACGCCACGACATGATCTGCACCGACTGCCACCGCACCCAGGCACACGTGATCCAGGGGCGCTCGGTCTCGGTGAGCATGGACAACACCCACCGCGTGACCTGCCTCGACTGCCACGCCCAGAAGCCCCATGCCGACCAGCGGCTCAATGCGCACGTGGCCGCGGTGGCCTGCCAGACCTGCCACATCCCCGAGGTGGCGCTGCGCGAGGCGACCAAGGTCCACTGGGACTGGTCAGCGGCCGGCCAGGACCTCCCCGAGGACACCCACGAGTACCTCAAGAAGAAGGGGCGCTTCGTCTACGAGCGCAAGCTGACCCCCGAGTACTACTGGTTCGATGGGACGGTGGACCGCTACCTGCTGGGTGACGAGATTCGCGAGACCCCGCCGACGCCGCTCAACCCACCACGGGGAACGATCGGTGCGCCACGGGCCCGGATCTGGCCGTTCAAGGTCCACCGCGCGGTCCAGATCTACGACACCGTCTACAGGTACCTGCTGGTCCCCAAGACGGTGGGAGCCGGAGGCTACTGGACCGACTTCGACTGGGACGAGGCGGCGCGGCTCGGATCCAAGGCCGCCGGGATCGAGTACAGCGGCCAGTACGACTTCACCGACACGGAGATGTTCTGGCCGCTGACCCACATGGTGGCCCCCAAGGAGCAGGCCCTCGAGTGCCAGGCCTGCCACGGCGACCAGGGGCTGCTCGACTGGAGGGCGCTCGGCTATCCCGGCGACCCGATCCGCTGGGGAGGGCGGGCGGCGCTTGGCCTGGTGGCCGCCGAGCCGGCGCGAGGAGACGACTGATGCGCTCGAGAAGCCTGGCCACGCTCACGCTGCTGCTGGCCGCGGCCGTTTCGCCGTCCGAGAGCCCGGCCGCGGGGAGCTCGTTCCACCCCGCCTACCGCCTGCTGGACGAGGACGGGCGCAACGTGCTCGATTCGGGAGGCGCGGTCTCGCCGCGGCGGACCTGCGGTGGCTGCCACGACACCCAGTTCATCGCCGCCCACAGCCCGCACGCCGACGTGGGCTTCCGCGAGAGCGGTGCGCCGGGGCGGACCGCCAGCGGACGAGCGTGGGACGTGGGCACCAGCCTGTACGGACGGTGGAACCCGCTCACCTACCGCCTGCTGTCGCCGCCGGGGGATGCCGTGAGAGATCTCGGCATCGTCGACTGGATCCGCTTCTACGGGCGGCGCCACGTCGGCGGGGGCCCCGCCGCGATCCGGCACCAGGGGGCCACGGCGCTCGACCCCGAGACCGGCCAGCGGAAGCCCTGGGACTGGGAGGCCTCCGGGGTGGTGGAGCTGAACTGTTTCATGTGTCACCTCGCCGAACCGGACAACGCCCAGCGTGTCCGCGAGCTGGAGGCGGGGAGGTTCCGCTGGGCGGCGACCGCCACCCTGGCCGGGACCGGCGTCGTCTCGCGGGTCGGCGGGAGCTGGCGCTACGATCGTCAGGCCTTCTCGGCGGACGGGTCCGTGAAGCTGGAGCGGCTCTTGCCCCAGGATCCCAGCGACCAGAACTGCGGCCAGTGCCATGGCCTGGTCGCCGGCGAGGCGGACCTGCCGGTCCTGCTCCACGGGTGCGAGCCGAGCTACTGGAGCACCATGACCACCGGACAGATCCTCTCCCCGCAACGGATCTCCGGCTCTGCCATCAACCTCCGCGGCAAGGAGGGTTTGACCCTCCCGTGGGACGTCCACGCCGAGCGGCTGGTGAGGTGCGTGGACTGTCACAGCGCCACCAACAACCCGGCCCACGCCGACTCCCGATCACGCCCCGACCACCTCAAGTTCGAGGTGCGACGGCTGGCGCTGGGCCAGTATCTGGAGCGGCCCAGCCACGTCCTCTCCCACAGCCGTCGGGCGTCTGTCCTCGCCCCAGGCTCGAGAGCCGAGGGAGAGGCCGGTTGCCGGGGCTGCCATCGGGCCGAGTCGTCCCACCCCTGGCTGCCCTTCGCTGAGCGCCACCTGGCGGTGCTGTCCTGCAACGCCTGCCACACGCCGCGCCTGCACTCCCCGGCGCGTCGTGTCATCGACTGGACGGTGGTGACGCTGGAGGGCAAGCCGAGGACCGAGTGCCGGGGCGTCGAGGGCGATCGTTTCGAGGCCCGGGAGCTCGTCGACGGCTACGAGCCGGTGCTGCTCCCGCAACGGTCGGCCGGCCAGAGTGGTGGCGTGCTGGCCCCCTACAACCTGGTCAGCTCCTGGTTCTGGGTGGCCGGCGACCCGGTGCGGCCGGTCCGCCTGGCCGACCTGCAGCAGGCCTTCACCGAGGGGGGAGCCTATCGCCCCGAGATCGTCGAGGCCCTCGACGTCGACGGCGACTCGAAGCTGGACCCGTCCGAGCTGATCCTGGACACCCCCGCCAAGGTCGCCGTGGTCTCCCGGCAGCTCGAATCGCTCGGCCTGGGGGCGCCGCGGGTGGTGGGCGAGATCCAGCCCTACCCGATCCACCACGACGTGGCGGCCGGAGAGTGGGCGACCAAGGACTGCCAGCGTTGCCACCAGCAGGACTCGCGTCTGTCCCACCCGTTCCTCATTGCGGCACGAGTCCCGGGCGGCACCCTGCCGGAGCTGGTCGGGGACGCCGAGGTCGAGCTGACCGGGCGTCTCCAGGCGGACGCCGGGGGGCGGCTGCTTCTGACCCCGACGTCGGGTGCCGCCGGGCTGTACGTGCTCGGCCACGACCGGACCGGCTGGGCCGACTGGCTCGGCCTGGGCGCGGTCCTCGGCGTCCTGCTGGGCGTCTCCATCCATGCCACGCTCCGGCTGCGCTGGTCACGATCGGCCCGGTCCGCGGCGCCGGCCGAGGCGGGTGAGGCCGTCTACATGTACTCGGCCTACGAGAGGTTCTGGCACTGGCTCCAGGCCCTGGCGATCCTGCTGCTGATCGTCACCGGGCTGGAGATCCACCTGCCGCAGGGCCTGCCGCTGCTGGACTTCCCCCTGGCGGTGAGGGTCCACAACGTGATCGGCTTCGTGGTGCTGATCAACGCGCTGCTGGCCGCCCTCTATCATCTGGCCAGCGGGGAGATCCGGCAGTATCTGCCGGCCATGAACGGCTTCTTCGGCCAGGCCATCCAGCAGGCCCGCTACTACCTCTCGGGGATCTTCCACGGCGAGCCGCACCCGTTCGAGAAGAGCCCGAGGCGCAAGCTCAACCCGCTCCAGCAGGCCACCTACCTGATCATCCTGAACCTGTTGCTCCCGCTCCAGGTGGTGACGGGGATCCTGATCTGGGGGATGCAGCGCTGGCCGGCCACCTCGGCCTGGCTCGGCGGGCTGCCGGCGGTGGCGGCCGTGCACGCCTTCGGGGCCTGGCTGTTCGCCGCCTTCCTGCTCATGCACGTCTACCTGACCACCACAGGACAGACGCCGCTGTCGAACCTCCGCGCCATGGCGCTCGGGTGGGAGCGCCAGCCGGCCCCCTCGGAGAAAGGCCAATAGCCATGAACGCCGATCGCACTGCCAAGCCCTACCTCGATCCCTACCTGGCCGGGGCCCTGCTCGGCCTGGTCCTCTTTGCGGCCTTCTTCATCACCGGCAACGGGTTGGGCGCGTCCGGCGGGATCGCTCGGATCCTGCTCTCGATCGAGGACCAGATCGTGCCCGAGCACGTCGACCGGACCGCCCACCTGCTGAACCTGGCCGGCCCCAGCCGGACGCCCCTCGACAACTGGGTGGTCTTCGTGGCGACCGGCGCGCTGATCGGCGGCTTCCTCTCGGGCCTGTGGCACCGGCGGCTCAAGCTCGAGACGCTCCGCGGGCCCAGGACCTCGGTGCGGCTGCGCTGGGCCTCCGCCTTCGCGGGCGGGGCGCTGATGGGCTTCGGCGCACGCTTGGCGCGCGGCTGCACCTCCGGTCAAGCGCTCTCCGGAGGGGCGGTGCTGTCGCTGGGGAGCTGGGCCTTCATGTTCGCGGTCTTCGCCGGGGGCTATGCCCTGGCCTTCTTCGTCCGGAAGCTGTGGATCTGATCCGCCGCTCGAGCTGAGGAGAGAGAAGAATGGCACCCTTCGCGGTGGAAGAGATCCTGGGCAAGTTCGGGGCCTTCCTGGTCTACCTGATCATCGGCGGCGCCTTCGGGGCGGTACTGGAGATGGCGGGCTTCGCCGACTCGCGGCGCCTCTCGGCCCAGTTCTACTTTCGCAACATGACCGTCCTGAAGGTCATGTTCGGGGCCATCGTGGTGGCGATGACCTTGATCTTCCTGAGCTCCTCGCTGGGCCTGCTCGACTACAACCGCCTCTGGGTCAACCCCACCTACATGGCCCCCGGGATCGTGGGCGGCCTGATCATGGGGGCGGGCTTCATCATCGGCGGGTTCTGCCCCGGGACCTCGATCGTGGCCGTCGCCACCCTCAAGCTCGACGGGCTCGCCTTCCTGCTCGGCGCCGGCTTCGGCGTAATCGTCTTCGGCGAGACCGTGAGCGGGTTCGAGGGCTTCTACCACTCGACCTCGATGGGGCGGGTCACCGTGCCCGGCTTCTTCGGCGTGCCGGAAGGCCTGGTGGTGGTGATGGTGGTGGTGATGGCGCTCCTCGCTTTCTGGGGCGCCGAACGGCTGGAGCGGCACTTCGGAGACCCCCACGATCTACCGGTCCCGCGGCCGCGATGGCAGCGAGTGGCGCTGGCCGCGTCACCGCTGGCGCTGGCCATCTTGACCCTCGGCCTCGGTCAGCCCACGGCCGCGGAGCGCTGGGAAGGGCTCCCGGAGGCCACTCGATCCCAGCTCACCCGGCGCGCGGTTCAGATCCATGCCGGCGAGCTGATCGAGCTGGCCCAGAACCCGGCCGTGAACCTGGTGATCCTCGACGTGCGCGACGAGGCCGACTACAACCTGTTCCACCTGGTCGACTCGCGGCGGGTCACCCTGGGCGAGGTGGCCTCCGGCCTGGTCGGCCTCAACCTGCTGTCGGCCCCTCCCGGCACCGTGACGGTGGTGGTCTCGAACGACGAGGTCCGTGCCAGCCAGGCGTGGAAGAGGCTGGTGGCCGAGAGCGTGCTCAACGTCTACATCCTGGAGGGAGGCATCAACGGGTGGCTGGAGCGGTTCGGCCACGTGGGCCACGAGGAGTGTGTCGACCTCGATCCCGCTCAGACCGGCAGCACCTTGAGGCACCGTTTCGAGCGCGCCATCGGATCTGCCCACCCGAGCGCCGATCTCGACTCCCTGAGCACCGCCGGCCTCGAGTACACGAAGAAGGTCACGCTCCAGGTCCGGAAGACCCGAGGCGGCGGCTGCGGCTGAGGGGGCCCGCGGGAACGCTGGGGAGTCTCTGGCCTTGACAGGGACGGCTATCCAGACTAGCTTGTCAGGTATGAAGCGGCGGGACACCCGGCTCGGCTGTTGTCGACCCGAGGGTTCCGCCTGCGCGGGCGCCGGCTAGTCGGCCGGCATCGCGACGGCCAGGCCCATCACCCGAGGTGATGGGCCTTTGCTTTTTCGGGGCAAACACAAGGAGGTTGGCCATGGCTCTCCGCATCAACAGCGAGGCGCCGAACTTCACCGCGAACACCACCCAGGGTCGGATCGACTTTCACCAGTGGATCGGCGACGGCTGGGCGATCCTCTTCTCCCATCCCAAGGACTTCACGCCGGTCTGCACCACCGAGCTCGGCTACATGGCCTCGCTCGAGGGCGAGTTCGAGCAGCGCCGGACCAAGGTGATCGGCCTGAGCGTCGACACCGTGGAGGACCACCAGCGCTGGTCGACGGACATCGAAGAGACCCAGGGGCACCCCGTGGGCTACCCGATGATCGGCGATCCGGAGCTGGTGGTGGCCAAGGCCTACGACATGCTTCCGGAGGAGGCCGGCCAGAGCTGCGACGGCCGTACCGCCGCCGACAACGCCACCGTGCGCTCGGTCTTCGTGATCGGGCCGGACAAGCGGATCAAGGCCACCCTGACCTACCCGATGAGCACCGGCCGCAACTTCGACGAGGTGCTGCGGGTCCTGGACTCCTGCCAGCTCACCGCCAGGCACCAGGTGGCGACGCCGGTCAACTGGAAGCCGGGCCAGGACGTCATCATCGGGCCGGCGGTCTCGGACGACGAGGCCAAGAAGAGGTTCCCGGGGGGGTGGAAGGCGCCGCGCCCGTACCTGAGGTTCGTGCCGCAGCCGGAGTGAGGCGGCCCGCCGGGCCCAGGTCCCCCGGTGAGGGCCGGGGGGCCGCCACCGCCGGGCCGCCTTGGCCGGTCCCTTGCGCGCAGGTGGGATAATAAAGGTCGACCTCCGTCACCAGCAAAGGGGGAAGATCCATGACCCAGCCCATCCAGTTCCGCTTGAACGGGCAGGCGGTCACCCTCGAGACCGATCCCAACCGATCGCTGCTCTTCGTTCTGCGCACCGATCTGGAGCTGACCGGCTCGAAGTACGGCTGCGGCGCCGGCCTGTGTGGCTCCTGCACGGTGGTGGTCGACAAAGAGGCGGTCCGTTCCTGTGTCACCTCGATCGGCGACGTCCAGGGCAAGGACGTCACCACCATCGAGGGGCTGGCCCAGAGTGGGGGGCTGCACCGCCTGCAGCAGGCGTTCATCGAGCGGGGCGGCTTCCAGTGCGGCTACTGCACGCCCGGCATGATCATGAACGCCTACAGCCTGCTGCTCCGGGACCCGCGGCCCAGCCGGAAGGCGATCCTGGAGGCCATGGAAGGCAACCTGTGCCGGTGCGGCGCCCACAAGAGGATCGTCGCCGCCGTGGAGGCGGCGGCTTCGCCGGGAGGTGCCTCGTGACGCCCCGGGCCGGCGTGGACCGTCGCACCTTCCTGAAGCTGGTCGGGGGCGGGATCGTGGTCCTGGTCCGGCTCGGCTCGGAGCCGGCCGCGGCCCAGCGGGGCCGCTCCTATCCCACCGACTTCAACGTCTACCTCCGGATCGGCGCGGACGGCCGGGTCTCGGTCTTCTCGGGGAAGATCGAGATGGGGCAGGGGGTCAAGACCTCGCAGGCCCAGATGGTGGCCGAGGACCTGGGTGTGGACCTGGGCGCGGTCGACATGGTGCTCGGCGACACCGACCGCTGTCCCTGGGACATGGGGACCTTCGGCTCGCTCACCACCCGCATGTTCGGTCCGGTGCTGCGGGCCGCCGCCGCGGAGGCCCGCAGCGTGCTGCTCGAGCTGGCCTCGGAGCGGCTGGGCGTTCCGGCCGAGCGGCTGGGCGTGGCCAGAGGCGTGGTCTCCGTCCAGGGAGATCCCGACCGGAAGGTGACTTACGGCGAGCTCGCCGGAGGCCACGCGATCGCCCGCACCCTCGACCACAAGGCGGTGCAACGCTCGGTGGCCGAGTTCGAGGTGATGGGCCGATCGCC
This sequence comes from uncultured Acidobacteriota bacterium, assembly GCA_964574335.1. Taxonomy (GTDB): domain Bacteria; phylum Acidobacteriota; class Vicinamibacteria; order Fen-336; family Fen-336; genus CAZNNH01. Next base: position 12,381 of record CAZNNH010000119.1, read on the forward strand.
CCAGCGCCTGGATGCGGTCGAGAAGGTGACCGGAGGCGCCAAGTACGCCGGCGACATCCGCCTGCCCGGGATGCTGTACGCCAAGCTGCTCCGGCCCCCGGCCCACGGCGCCACCCTGGCCAGCGTCGACACGAAAGAAGCGGGAGCGGCTCCCGGCGTCACGGTCGTCGAGCAGGACGGCCTGGTCGCCGTGCTCCATGCCGATCCCGAGGCCGCCGAGGCGGCGCTGTCCAGGGTCCAGGCGGAGTGGAAGCCTGCCCCGCCGGGTGCCGACCCGGACGGCATCTTCGCCGACCTCCTGGGCCGCGCGCCGTCACCCCGGGTGAGTGCCAGCCAGGGGAACGTGGACGATGCCAAAGGCGCCGACGAGCGGCGCTTCGAGGCCACCTTCGAGAAGGGTTACGTGGCCCACGCCCCGATGGAGCCGCACACGGCGTTGGCGGCGCTCGAGGACGGCAAGCTCACGGTCTGGGCCTCGACCCAGACGCCGTTCCCGACCCGCGATCGCCTGGCCCAGATGCTGGGCCTCGACCAGAGCCGGGTCCGCGTCATCACCCCGTACGTGGGCGGCGGCTTCGGCGGCAAGAGCGCCGGCCGGCAGGCGGAGGAAGCGGCCCGGCTGGCGAAAATCACCAAGCGACCAGTCCAGGTGGCCTTCAGCCGCGCCGAGGAGTTCTTCTACGACACCTTCGACCCGGCCTGCGTGGTCAAGATCCGCTCGGCGGTGGACAAGGCCGGGAAGATCACGCTGTGGGACTACGACGTCTACTTCGCCGGTGACCGCGCGGCGGAGCTGTTCTACGACGTCCCCAACCATCGCCTGCGGGTGTTCGGGAGCTGGATGGGTGGCGGCCCGGAGGCCCACCGATTCGGGGTCGGGCCCTGGCGGGCCCCCGGCGCCAACATGAACGTCTTCGCGCGAGAGTCCCAGATCGACGAGATGGCCGCCACCGCGGGCCTCGACCCGCTGCGCTTCCGCCTGCAGAACATCAGCGAGGAGCGGATGCCGCGGGTGCTGAAGGCGGTGGTGGAGAAGGCCGGCTGGAAGCCGGCCCCGGCCCCCAGCCGACGTGGTGTCGGCCTGGCCTGCGGCGTCGACTCCGGGACCCACGCGGCGGTCCTGGCCGAGGTCACCGTGGACGGCGGGAGCGGGACCGTCCGGGTCGAGCGCCTGGTCTGCGCCCAGGACATGGGGATCGTGGTCAACCCCGAGGGGGCCACGATGCAGATGGAGGGTTGCCTGACCATGGGCCTCGGATACGTGCTCAGCGAGGAGCTGCAGTTCAGCGGCGGCCAGATCCTGGACACCAACTTCGACACCTACGAGCTGCCGCGCTTCTCGTGGCTGCCGCGTCTCGAGACCGTGCTGGTGAGAAACGACGCGCTGGCCCCTCAGGGTGGAGGCGAGCCCGCCATCGTCCCGATGGGGGCGGCCATCGCCAACGCGGTCTTCGACGCCACCGGCGTCCGGATCCGGCGTCTGCCCATCACCCCGGCCCGCCTGCGCGCGGCGCTACGCTCCTAGCGCCGGACCCGGCGCCCGGCCGCTCGGGCCCGCCTTGCGGGCCTGGGCCTGGGTGACCGACCGGCAGATCTGAGCGAAGACCTCGGCTGCACGTCGCTTGCGGAAGGGGAAGTGCAGTCGCGCCTTCGAGCGGCGGCCGAACACGGTCACCGCGTCGACGCCGAGCGTGGCCCGCAACAGGAACACAAGCCAGAGCGGCAGCGCCGCCAGCAGCAGGAAGCCCACCGCGAGCCCGGTCTCCACCCTGGCCACGGAGAGGACGAGCGCGGTGGCTCCGGCCGCTGCGATCCCGGACACGATCAGGTAGGCGGTCCCGTGGAAGCGGTGATGGGTGACGAGCAGGACGTCGTCGTAGAAGACGCGCTTGCGGGTGATGTCGTAGTCTTCGATCTCGTCGATCTCCAGGGCCTCGCGGGTGGCGTAGACGCGCTGCCGCATCTCGAAGCCGCTGGCCTTGCCGAGTAGACGACGCTTCGGCCGCCGCCGCTCGGATCCGGGCCCGGCCATCAGATCGTCCCTCGGAGCAGCGCGCTCAGGAGCCACAGCGACCCGCCCGTCTCCAGCACGCCGACCACGATCGACAGCCAGGCGCGGAGCCGTCCCTCGCTCTCGTTCTGCGCCCGGATCTGTCCCAGCGACCGGGCGCCGAAGTAGACCGCGAGCGGGCCGAAGACGACCGCGAAGAACCAGAGCAGGATGCCGCCCAGGGCGTAGACGCTCGCCTGCCGGCCGTAGTCCCTGAGCTTGGTCTGGGCGCTGGGTAGCGCGCCCTCGGCGCTCAGGCGATCGAAGCAGGAGGGGCAGAGCACCAGGCCGTCGATGTCGATGCGGCACAAGGAGCACATGAAGACGCCGCAACGCTCGCAGCCGGTCTCCGCCAGGTTGGCCGGGTGGTTGGCACAAGTGGTCGCTCCCGTGGCCACCGAGAGCGGTGCCGCTCGAGGTGCCACCACGGGGGGGTCGAAGCGGGCCGCCTGGAAGGCCCCACCGCAATGCCGGCAGACCTCTCGGCCTGAGCCGATCGAGGCGTGGTCGAGAGGCTGGCCGCACCGGGGGCAGGTGACCGCCCAGTAGCGGGCTGCTGCGGGGCGGGCCACTGCCTAGCTCCTCGTCCTCTCGACGCGGGTCTTGGCCACCAGGTCATGGATGCAGGTGCGCTGCCTGGTGAACAGCGCCGGAAGATAGTTGATCAGGGAGAGGTAGCTGAAGAAGACCTGGCGGAGCACCGCCCGTCCCCAGGCCTGTCCGGCGCTGATCTCGTTCCCCTCGGGAGTGACGACCTTGATGCCCAGCGCCATCTTGCCGAGGGTCTGGCCGCGGTACTGTAGCATCAGCCCCTCGTAGACGATCCACACCAGGACGAAGCCGACCATCAGGATCAGCATCAGGATCCCGCTCAGGGTCTCCGGATCGTAGCCGGCGGTCGCCAGCGCGGGGACCAGCACGATGGCGAACACCATCGCCGGGACGGTGAAGACCATCGAGTCGATCCACAGGGCGCCGAAACGACGTCCCACCGAGGCGAGCTCCAGCTCGCCGCGGACGGTGCCGGACTGGATATCGCGCACCTGCTCTCCCTTGCAGGCCGCGCAGTACGCCCCTCCTCGGATCCTTACCAGGCAGCTCTGACAGAAAGGACGACCGCAGCGGATGCAGCGCGAGATCCCTCCGGTGATCGACGGGTGGTTCGAGCATTCCATGAATCACCTCGCGAGGCCGGCGGGGCCGGAACCTTCCCTTCTTCGGGCACCCGGGCGGCAGGCAGGCCGATGCTAGCAGAGAGCGCCTGCCCCGCCAATCGAGAGCCGGGACCTCGGGACCTCAGGACCTACGGAGACGGCCCCGAGCGGCACCGCCGATCCCCCCGACCCGGTCGGGGTCACCGGCGAGGATGGTGACCAGCCCGCGGACCAGGTTTTCGCCGCTCAGGGTCCCCTCGGAGATCTCGAGGCGCTGCTTGTAGTAGGCGGCCACCTGCTCGAACAGGTCGAATCGTGCCGTCGGCTCGAGACCCGGGGCGCGGAGGCACATCGCCACCAGGAGCTCGCGATGGTCGGGACCGAGCCGGTGGCGGATCCGCCGCAGCATGCTCGGCGTTCGGAGGCTCTCGAAGCCGCGCATCCGCTCCAGGACGTCGAGGTCGACGGTACCGCGTTGCTCGCTCACCACCAGGGTGTCGGCGAACAGGTCGCCAAGGCGGCGGCGCGCCGGGTCGAGCAACGCCACTCCGGCGCCCAGACCGTAGAAGACGGGAAGGAAGTCGACCGCCCGCAGCACGTTGCGCGCGAACGACTGGCCGATCCCGAGCGGCAAGCCGAGACCGTCCACGACTCGGACCCGCACCAGCGCTTTGCCCGGGGTGCGGCCGGCGCGGAAGACCTCGAAGTAGACGTGATAGCCCCAGGTGACCACGAAGCTCAACGAGGCGGCCAGCGCCAGGCCGAGCCCCTCGGGCAGCAGCGACACCAGCAAGCGGTAGAGGAGCGCCGAGAGTCCCAGCGCCAGGCCGGCGTCCACCACCAGGGCGATGAAGCGAGAGCCGAGCCCTGCCGGCACCAGACGGACCTCGACGTGCTCGGGTGTCACCACCGTGCGGGCCCGGTGCCGGCTCACGGCTGGTTCTCCGAGGAGCCGCCGCGGGGCAGAAACAGGTAGACGAGGAGCGAGGCGAGCAGCGCGCCGGCCAGGGTGATCTTGAGGGGCGTCGGCGCCGACTTCGAGGAGAGCTGTGAGAACGAGCCCTCGATCAGGCCGGCGGCGACCAGGACCAGCGCCGTCGTCACCATCATCCGCCAGACGTCCGGGAAGGCCTCACGCACGGCGCTCGCCGTGGTCCGATGACCCGGCAGCAGCAGGGCGCCGCCCAGCACCAGGCCGGCGGCCCCACCGAACACGATAGCCGGAATCTCCAGCACCCCGTGCGGCCCCACCCAGGCCAGGAAGAAGGCGGCCACGCCGTCCACCGCGTACGTCGCCGCCACCGCCCCCAGGATCGCGCCGTTGTAGAAGAGCAGCCACAGCCCTCCGACGATGCTCACGGCGGCAAGGCCGAACGCCAAGAAGGAGACCTGGATGTTGTGCGTGTACAGGGAGACGCCGAAGTAGAGCGCCTGATCCACCGTCTCGATACGCTCCTTCCCTTCTTCGATACGCTCGACTCGTTGGCTCGGGCTCTCGGTGAAGAACTCGGCCGGGATCAGGCGTCGGCCGTTGTCCGGCTCGGCAAACACGGCCAGGAAGCCGAGGGCGAACCCGAGGCCGAGGGCGGCGGCCGCCACCGCCACGTGACCCAGCCGGCGATGGAAGCAATCCGGGACGTCGTACCGCAGGAATCGAGCCAGGGCGGGCCACAGCATCCGCTGGCGGGCTCCCCGGTAGATGAACCGGTAGCCGCGTCCGGCCAGGTAGTTGAGGCGCTCCAGGACCTCCCGGTTGGCGGTGCAGGAGCGGGCCTCGTTCAGGTCGGTGCAGGTCTGGCGGTACAGGGCGAGCAGCTCGCTCAGGCGATCGTGCCCCAGCTCGCGGTCGGGGGCGGCCTCGGCTTCGTCCAGCAGTCGCTCCAGCCGGCTCCATCCTGCCCGTCGCTCGCGTACCAGGCGCTCGATCTGCATGGTCAGATCACCTGGCGTCGCTTGACGTCGATGTAGGCGTTCATGGCCGCGGCTCCGGCCTCGCCGGGGTGGGTCTCCACCACCAGGCCGCCCAGGGCCCGTGCCTCCCGAATCGTCCTGGTGCGCTGCCGGAGGATGTCCTGGGCCGCCAGGGTGCGGCACAGCTCCTCCTTGTCGGCCGGACGCAGCTCGGCGGCGGCCTCGAGGTCCGGGTCCTGGAAGACCACCACCAGCGGGAGATGTTGGGGGGAGATCAAGCGCAGGGCGCGGAGCAGGGCGCCCTGCTCCATCTCCGGCAACGCGGTCAGGATCACCACCAGGCTGCGGTGTCGCAGGCGCCGGCGGAGCTCGGCGGCCAGAGCCAGGTAGTCGCTGTGGACGTAGCCGCCGCGGAGCGAGGAGACGAAGGCGGTGAGCCGTCGCATGTGGTTGGGGCCACGTCCCGGCGCGACTCCGAAGGCGACCTCGGTCGAGAAGGCGACGAAGCCGCTGCGATCCTCCAGCCGGTTGCACATGTAGCCGAGAAGCACCGCGGCGTTCACGGCGTGGTCCAGCTTGGTCAAGGCGCCGATCCGGGCCACCATGCGATGGCCGACGTCGAGGCACACCACGACGTCCTGGGAGCGGTCGAGGCGGTACTCCCGGACGATCAGCCGGCCCCTCCGGGCGGTCGCCCTCCAGGCCAGGTCGCGCCAGTCGTCGCCCTCGCGGTACTCCCGTAGGCGGTCGAAGTCGCGGCCCTTGCCGACCCGGGGGGAGACCCGCTCGCCGAGGCCCCGAAGGACGTAGCGGTTGAGCTGGGCGTGGAGCCGCCCGACCGTCTTGAGGTCGGGGAAGACCGCCAGCTCGCCCCCTGCCTCGAGCCGACAGACACGCTCCACCAGGCCCACCCGATGAATCGCCAGGGTCGGGTCGGAGAACGCCTGCCGCCCGCGCGCCACGGCGCGGACGCCGAGGTCGAGGGCCCAGGCCTCACCCGGGCGGATCACCGCATGAGCGACCGACTCGATCGGCTCGACCAGTCGGGGCCAGACCTGGCGAAGCGTGACGCGAACCGTGTCTCGCATGGTGCCGCGCACGGTCAGCGGCAGTGAGTCGGGCTGGGCGAGCGACAGCACCGTGAGGCGGTCGCGCTCGGCGGTCCAGTGCGTCCTCGCGAGCCAGGCGGCCTCGGCGACGGCGCCCCCGAGAAGCGCCGCCCACGCCAGCAACAGGACGTAGACCAGCTCCGGCAGCAACGGCACCAGCAGCGCCAGCAGGCAGAGGACCACCCCGGCCCGCGGCAGGAGCGGCCCCGGCCGGTAGCTCATCAGCGGGGTACCGCCACCCGCTCGAAGATCCGGCGCAACAGGTCCTCGATGGCTGTCCCCTCCATCTCGGCCTCTGGAGAGAGCACCACGCGATGCGCCAGCGCCGCTCGGGCCAGCGACTTGACGTCGTCGGGGGTCACGAAGTCGCGCTGCTGCAGGGCCGCCCGCGCCCTGGCGGCGGCGAGCAGGGCCAGCGAGGCCCGGGGCCCGGCGCCGAACTGGACCAGCTCGTCCTGACGGGTGGCCTGGACGATGGCCAGGATGTAGGCCTGGATGGGCTCCTCCACCCGCACGCTCTGCTCGACGACGCGACGCGCCCCGAGCAGCTCCTCGAAAGACATCACCGGCTCCAGCCCCTCCACCTCCCGGTCGTGGAGGCGTCGCCCCGCAGCGTACGAGGCGACTAGCCGACGCTCCGCATCGTGGTCCGGGTAGCCGATGTCGATCTTCAGGAGAAAGCGGTCGCGCTGCGCCTCGG
>CAZNNH010000120.1:0-3197 GCA_964574335.1 uncultured Acidobacteriota bacterium
GTCGATGAGTACGATGGCGTTGTTGACCACCACCCCGGCCAGCGAGATCACGCCGATCCCCGTCATCACGATCCCGAAGGGGGTGCCGGTCAGGATCAGCCCCCACAGCACGCCGATCAGCGACAGCACCACCGAGATCATCACCGCCGCGGGGAGGATCAGGCTGTTGAACTGGGTCACCAGCACCAGCGTGATCAGCAGCACGCCGATCACGAACGCCCGCTGCAGGAAGCGCTGCGACTCGTCCTCGTCCTGGTTGGAGCCCGCGTACTCCCAGCGGTAGCCGGCCGGCCACTTGACGTCGCGGTCCAGGATCGCCGCCACCTCGCCGCGCACACTGTCGTCCGTGCGGCCAGGGGCACGCACGACGTCCCCCTCGATGGTGACCACCCGCTTCAGGTCGACCCGGCGGATCGCCGCCGGCCCCACGCCGGTCTCGATCTGCGCCACGCTGCGGATCGGGATCGGGATCCCGTCCTCGTCCGGCACCGTCAGGTTGCCGAGCTCCTCGATCGACACCCGGCTCTCGGGCGAAAGCCTCACCCGGATGTCGTACTCGTCCTCGCCCACCCGGTACTCCGAAGCGTCCACCCCACGGATCGCGGTCTGCACCGTCGACGCGATCAGCCGGGTGTTCACGCCCAGCACCTGGGCCTGGACCCGGTCCACGTTGAGCCGGACCTCGGGCTTCCCCTCGTCGAAGTCGTCGTCCAGGTTCACCAGCCCGGGGACGCCCCGGATCTTGTCCTGGATCTCCCGGCTCAGGCGGCCCAGCAGCTTGAAGTCATCGCCGATCACCCGGATCGTCACCGGCTTGCCGGTGGGCGGTCCGTTGGAGGGGCGGTCGACCTTGATCTCGGCCCCGCTCACGTCGGCCACCCGCTCCCGCACCTGCTCGATGGTCTCGCTGGACCTCTGCTGGCGGTCCTTGTGGTCGAGCAGGTCCAGGGTGACCCGGCTGCGGGTCCCCACCGAGCCGAAGTTGAAGTCGGTGAGCGAGACCCCCCGCGACCCCACGTTGGCGATGGCGTACTCGAGGTCGGCGGTATCCCTGGTACGCGCCTCGATCTGGCCGACGATGGCGTCGGAGGTCTCCAGGTTGCTGCCGCTCGGCACCTCGACGTCGACCCAGATCTCGGGCGGGTCCATCTGCGGGAAGAACTCCATCCCCTTGCCGACGCGGGCGTAGATCACGATCGTCACGGCCAGGATCGCCCCCATGGTCCAGAGGATGCTGGCCCGCCGGTCGGTCATGAGAATCCGCCAGCGGGTCACCTCGAGGCTTGCCGCCGTCGCGGAGCCGTGGCGTCGGCGCGCCAGCTTCCACCTCCCGAGCCACCACAGCATCCCCAAGAAGTCCCACGCCGCGAAGGCGCCCTGCAGCACGAACGCCACCGCCGCCAGCGCCATCAGGATGCCGGTGACGCCGAGCAGCGGCGCCGTGTACTTCTCCACCGCGAAGCCCACCAGGGCCACGATCATGCCGGCCGTGAACAGGAAGCTGAACAGCCCCAGGAAGAGCCAGTTCCTCAGGAACCAGCCGCGGGTCCCGTGATCGGGGCCCGGGGTCAGGATCCCCGACAGCAGCCTCCGGTAGGTCCTGAGGAAGCGTCCCTCGTGGTGGACGTCGCCGTTCTTCCGCGCCGGCGGCGCCTTCATCAGCGCCGCGCACAGCGCCGGGTTGAAGGCCAGGCCCACCAGCAGAGACGCCGCCAGGCCGATCATCACCGTGGCCGGCAGGTACGACATGAATTCGCCCACGATCCCCGGCCAGAAGAGAAGCGGCGCGAAGACCACGCAGGTGGTGATGGTCGAGGTCACCACCGGGATCATCACCTCGGAGGTGGCGCGGGTGGCGGCGGTCTCGCCGTCCTCCCCCTCCTCCCGGTGACGGTAGATGTTCTCCACGATCACGATGGCGTTGTCGACCAGCATCCCCACCACCAGGATCAGGCTGAACAGCACCACCATGTTCAGGGTGTAGCCCACCGCCTGGACCACCGAGAAGGTGATCAGCATCGACAGCGGGAGCGCGATCGCCACGAAGAGCGAGTTGCGGAAGCCCATGAACAGCATCAGCACCCCGACCACCAGCAGCAGGCCGGCCAGGATGTTGTTCTCGAGCTCGGAGACCATGTTCCGGATCTCCACCGACTGGTCGGCCACCAGCGACACGTGGACGCCCTCGGGGACCTCGCTGCGCAGCCGGTCCAGCTCCGCCTTGACCAGGTCCGCCACCTCGGTGATGTTGGCGCCGGTGCGCTTGGAGACGGTCAGCGAGACCGCCGGCTTGCCGTCCAGCCGCGAGCGGGTGGTCTCGTCCTCGAAGCCGTAGACCACCTTGGCGACATCGCGGATGTAGACGGGCACCCCCCGCTTGACCTTGACCACGAAGTCCTCGATCTCGCGGGGCCGGTCCACCTCGGCCGGGATCCGCACCAGGTACTTGAGCTGGCCGACGTCGATCTCGCCCCCGGGAACGGTGAGGTTCTCGCGGGAGACCGCCGCCACCAGGTCGCCGAGCCCCAGCTCGTAGTAGCTGAGCCGCCGCGGGTCGGCGAACACGTGGACCTCGCGCTCGCGGCCGCCGATCACCTCCACCCGGTTGACGCCGGGGAGCGCCTCCATGCTGTCCTTCAGGTCCTCGGCGATCTCCTTGAGCTGGACCAGCCCCACGTCGCCGGAGAGGCTGACGATGATCACCGGGATCTGCTGCAGGTCGATGTCCTCCACCCGCGGGTCGTCGTCGATGTCGGGCGGCAGCTCGCTCTTGCCGATGTCGACCTTGTCGCGCACCTTCTGCAGCGCCTCGTCCAGCTCCACCTCGGGGTTGAACTCCACCTCGATCATGGAGAAGCCCTCGCTGGAGGTGGAGCGGATCTCCTTGAGGCCGCTGATGCCGCGGATCTCGATCTCCAGCGGGCGGGTGACCAGGGTCTCCATGTCCTCCGGGCTGACCCCCTGGTAGGAGGTCGAGACCAGCACCAGCGGGATCTTGATCTCGGGGAACGACTCGAGCGGCAGCGAGGTGTAGGAGCTCACGCCGGCCACCACGATCAGGATCATCAGGACGTAGGTGGTGAGCCGGTGGCGAACGGCGAACTCGGTCAGGCTCACTGCTGCGGCTCCGACGCCTCGGCCGGCTGCGGCTCCGGCCCGTCGGTCCGCTGCGGCACCGGCGCCTCGGTCCGCTGCGG
>CAZNNH010000120.1:3297-19129 GCA_964574335.1 uncultured Acidobacteriota bacterium
GCTGCGGCTCCGGCCCGTCGGTCCGCTGCGGCACCGGCGCCTCGGTCCGCTGCGGCTCCAGCACCTCGATCCGTTGCCCCTCGACCAGCCCACGCTGGCCGCTGACGACCAGGCGCTCGCCCAGGGCAAGCCCCTTCTCGACCACCACCCGGTTCCCCTCGCTGGCGCCCAGGACCAGGTCACGGACCCGGGCCAGGTTGCCGTCGGCCACCACCGCCACCGGCCCCTGGTCACGGTCCTGCAGGAGGTCCCGCTCCACCGCCACCACCCCCTCGAAGCGGCGCTTGACCAGGGCCACCCGGGCGATCATGCCGGAGCGCAGCTCGCCGCTGCCGTTGTCGATGGCGATCTCCACCGGAAAGGTCCGGCTCGGTCCCTCGGCGGCCGGGCCGATCAGGTGGATCCGTCCCTCGAAGGTGCGGCCCGGATAGGCGTCGACCTCGATGCTGGCCGAGCCGCCCACCCGGAACGCGGCGATGTCGGTCTCGGGCACACCGGCCACCGCCTTCAGCCGGTCGACCCGGAACAGCTCGGTCACCCGGGCGCCGGGCGGCAGCACCTCGCCCGGCTCCAGGTCCCGGGTGACCACCACGCCGGAGATCGGCGCCTCGATCACCGAGCGGTCGAGGCGCAGGCGCGCCTGCTCCGCCTGGGCCTCGGCGGCGTGCAGCGCCGAGGTGGCCGCGATCAGCTCCTGGCGCGTCACGTGCTCGCGCTTGAAGAGCTGGTCGGTCTTCTCGTAGATCGCCTGGGCGCCCTCCAGGCGGGCCTGGGCCTCCTTGAGCGCGGCCGCGAACATGTCGCTGCCCACCCGGGCCAGCTCCTGCCCCTCGGCCACCCGCTGGCCCTCCTGGAAGCGCACCTCCTCCACCGTGCCGCCCAGCTCGGCCGAGACGCTGACCCGCACCCACGGCTCCAGCTCCCCGGACAGCTCCAGCCGCTCGGTGAGGTCCTGGGGCTCGAGCGTCCGCACCAGGACCTTGACCGAGGGCTGCTGCGCCGCCTCGGCGGTCGCCGCCGCCGTGGCCTCTCTGTCGCCCGAGCCGCAGCCCTGGAGGGCGGGCAGCAGGCAGAGGGCACAGAGCGCGCCCAGGCCGGCGCCGATGGCCTGGGCTCTCCCGGCGCCGACGGCTTGCGATCCCCCGGCGCCGGCGCCGACGGCCTGGGCACCCCGGGCGCGCGCGCCGACAGCATGCGATCCCCCGGCACGGGCGTCGGTAGCACGGGCCGTCCCGGCACGGGCGCCGGAAGGTCCCGGAGGTTCCGGGCGGCACTGCCGCGTCCGGTCGATGCGCACCGTGTAGGCCGCTTGGGTCCCGTCTGCTCGGATCTTCATCGCTGTCTCTCTGCCTGAGCCTCTGGCTCGGCCTCCACGGCGGAAACCACCGCCTCGAGCGGCGCATCGGGCCGCAACCCCACTAGGAACTTGACGTCGGCCAGCGCGGTCAGCGCCACGTAGTGCGACTCCGCCCGGCTCAGCTCGGCCTGCCGCACCGCCCGCTGCGCCTCCAGGATGTCGAGCACCGACGAGGCCCCCCACTTGAAGGAGTCCTCGGTCAGGCCCTGGGCCTCCCGCGCCTCCGCCACCGCCAGCTTCGCCGCATCCGCCGCCTTGAGCCCCCGCTCCCACTCCCCGGAGGCCCGCTCCACCTCGCGGGCCAGGGCGTTGCGGAAGGCAGCCTCCTGCAGCTCGCTCTGGCGCACCTGCGACTTGAGCTGCCCGACCACGGAGGAGGTCCGGAAGCCGTCGAACAGCTTCCAGGTCAGGAACACGCCGACGTTCCAGTTGCGGAACGAGGCGTCCTTCAGGTTGCCGTAGTCGTAGCTGCTGATGCCGATCCCTCCGCGGGCCTTGATCTCGGGGAGGGTGTCGGCGCGCCGCACCCGCTGCCCCTCCTCCAGGAAGCGCCGGCTGTGGGCGAAGCGCAGCAGCTCCGGCCGGGTGCGCGCCGCCTGGGCCAGCAGCACCGAGTACTCGGGCACGTTGGGCAACGGGTCCGGCAGCTCCAGCGCGTCCAGCAGCTCGAGCGGCGCGTCGATGGGCCGGGCCAGGGTCTCGTTGAGCCGGGCCAGCGCCACCGCCTCCTGGTTCTCGGCGCCCAGGATCTGGGGGCGCAGGTTGGCCAGCGCCACCTCGGCGGTCAGCTCGTCGAGGCGGGTGGCGTCCTCGAGAGCGCGGCGGTCCTTCACCTGCTCGAGCTGGCGCTCGCGCGCCACCCGCTCGCTCTCCAGCACCACCTGGCGCTCCCGGGCCAGGGCCAGGTCGTAGTAGGCCACGGCCACCTGCCGCGCCACCTGGCTCTCCATCGAGCGCACGTCCTCGTTGACGGCGGCGAGCTGGGCCCGGGCCGCCCGCAGCGCCGCCGAGACCCGGCCGAAGGTGTAGATCGGCTGCTCCAGGGTGATCCGGTAGGCGTAGTCGTCGTAGCGCAGCGGCTCCAGCGCCTCGGGCGGCAGGAACTCGGAGAGCTCGCCGAACTGGGGCGAGTTGCGCAGACCGGGGTCGCGGAAGGTCTGGGCCGACATCGACAGGTCGAGCTGGGGCAGCGCCTCGGCGCGCACCTCGCGGACCTGGAGGTTGAGCTCGTGGACCTGCTCGCGGGCCCGCAGCACGTCCGGGTTCCGGTCCAGGGCCAGGTCGACCGCCTGGGTCAGGCTCAGGGTCTCTTCGGAAGCGGCGTGGGCTGAGGCAGCGGTCAGGACGAGCAGCAGCAGCAGGACGACGGATGAATGACGCAGAAGGTCCTCCCTGCGGAGACAAGACGGTGGGCGGCGAGCTGAGGTTCCGTGCCGCGCAATCCCGCTGCCGGTCACGGGAAGGCCGCCGCGACGCCCCCGCGACGTCACGCCGCCGCCCCCTTCAGGAACAGGTCCAACAGGCTCTGCTCGGCCTGGTGGCTGCGGGCCGTCCCCTCACGCTCGCTCAGGCTCTCGATGTAGACCCGCAGCAGCCCCTCCAAGCTGAGCGCCAGCAGCTCCTCGCCGAGCGGCCGGAACTCGCCCCGCGCGATCCCCTCGGCGAAGATGTCCCGCAGCCACCGCATCACCCGCTCGTAACGACGGCGGACCTCCGGGAGGAACCCGGTGTGGGCGTCGGCGATGGCGCCCAGCGGTCCGTGGTGGAAGAAGCGGAAGAACTGGGGGTCGCGCCAGAACAGCTCCATCCGGCAGGCGAAGTAGCGGGCGATCTTGTCCCTGGGGGTCTCCCCCTGCGCCAGGGCGGAGCGGACCTCGCTGCGGAAGCGCTCGATCTGCAGCAGCACCGTCTCCGAGTAGAGGCCGGCCTTGTTGCCGAACAGCTTGTAGACCGTGGCCAGCGCGTACTCGGAGCGCCCCGCGATCTCCTCCATGGTAGCCGAGACGTACCCCTTCTCCGAGAAGACCGCCTGGGCCGCGGCCAGGATCTCCTCCCGGTGGCGGAGCGTCTCGCGCTGGCGGCGGCTGGGCTTGGCGGTGGTCGTCACGAAGGTGAAAGATAGATTCTTCTACCAGAATGTCAAGTCCGGACAGTGGAACCGTGACTCCATCCGGGGGGTGGCGGCGGGCGCGAGGGCGGGCGGGGAGGCCCCTTTACGGTGGCGCGGCAATGGTGGTACAACCGCGCCGTGAGTGAGGACCGCGCCAGCCAGACCATGACCGTGCTCCTGGTGGAGGACAACGTCGACCACGCCGAGCTGGTGCTGCGGACCTTCGACGAGCACCGGATCCCGATCCGCATCCACCACGTGACCGACGGCGAGGCGGCCCTCGACTACCTGCTGCGACGAGGCCGGTTCGCCCAGCCCGAGCAGAGCCCGCGGCCCCACCTGATCCTGCTCGACCTGCGCCTGCCCCGCGTCGACGGCCTGGAGGTGCTGCAGGAGATCAAGAGCACGCAGGGTCTGCAGGAGATCCCCACCGTGATCCTCACCACCTCCGAGGCCGAGCGGGACGTGGCCCGCGCCTACCAGCACCACGCCAACAGCTACCTGGTCAAGCCCGTCGACTTCACCAAGTTCACCAGGCTGATGGACGACCTGGGCCTCTACTGGCTGGGCTGGAACCGCCACCGGCACTACCAGTGACCCGCACCGTCAGCCCCGGCAACCCACTCCGGCAGCGCCGCCGCCCGCCGCGCGCTCCGGGTCTTCCGGCGCGGGGCACGGCCCCCGCCGCCCGGGCTCGCTAGCGACGCGGCCCCGGGGCGAGGCGAGATTGAAGCAGCCACCGGCCCAGGTCCTGCTCGTCGAGGACGAGGAAGCCCATGCCGAGCTGATCCGCCGCGCCTTCGACCGCTTCTCCAAGCCCTTCGGCCTGACCACCGTCAGCCGCCTCGAGGAGGCCCGCGCCCGGATCGCGGCCCAGGTCCCGTCGCTGGTGATCGCCGACCTGCGGCTTCCGGACGGCAACGGCGTCGAGCTGGTCCCCACCGGCGAGGGTCCCGCCCCCTACCCGGTGGTGGTGATGACCAGCCACGGCGACGAGCAGGTGGCGGTGGAGGCGATGAAGGCCGGCGTCCTCGACTACGTGGTCAAGTCCGACGTCACCCTGGCCCAGATGCCGTTCGTCGCCGAGCGCGCCCTTCGGGAGTGGGGCCACATCCTGGAGCAGCGGCGGATGGCCGAGGCGCTGCGGGAGAGCGAGGAGCACTTCCGCTCGCTGATCGACAACGCCCAGGACCTGGTGGCCATCGTCGGCGAGGACGGCGTCATCCAGTACCTCAGCAACGCCTGCCGGGGGATGCTCGGCTTCGAGCAGGGCGAGCTGGCCAGCACCTCCATGATGGCGCTGGTCCACCCGAACGAGGTGGCCGCCGCCCAGCGCGTCCTCGAGCAGGTGTTCGCCCAGGGCCGCACCCTGGCGCCCGGCCGCTTCCGAGTCCGCCACAAGAGCGGCGAGTTCCGCCACCTCGAGTCGGTGGGCATCCTCCACCCCCACGAGCGCGGCGGCCGGCGGGCGGTGATCAACTCCCGCGACATCACCGAGCGCACCCTGGCCGAGCAGGCGCAGGCCCGGCTGGAGGGGCAGCTTCGGCAGTCGCGAAGGCTGGAGACGCTGGGCACGCTCTCGGCCGGTATCGCCCACGACTTCAACAACCTGCTCCAGGCCATCGTCAGCTCGACCGAGCTGGCCCGCGCCAAGCTGCCGGCCGGCAGCCCCGCCGCCGGGCACCTGACCAAGATCCTCGACGCCTCGGTGCGGGCGCGCGACCTGGTCCGCCAGGTGCTCACCTTCAGCCGCCAGGTCCCCCAGGAGCGGCAGCGGGTGAGGCTGCAGCCGATCGTCGAGGAGATCCTGGCCCTGCTGCGGCCTTCGTGGCCGGAGCGGATCGAGATCCGCTCCCGGATCGCCAACCAGGCGCCGGTGATCCTGGGCGACGCCACCCAGATCCACCAGGTGCTCATGAACCTGTGCACCAACGCGCGGCAGGCGATGGCGGAGGGCCCGGGGGTGCTCGAGATCTCCCTGGAACCGATCTGGGTGGGCGCCGAGCTGGCCGCCGCCCAACCCAGCCTGCGCCCGGGTCCGCACCTGCGGATCAGCGTCAGCGACAGCGGCTGCGGCATGACCGCGGACGCGCGGGAGCGCGCCTTCGAGCCCTTCTTCACCACCAAGGAGGTCGGCGAGGGGAGCGGCCTGGGCCTGTCGGTGGCCCACGGCATCGTCCACAGCCACGGCGGTGACATCACCATCGACAGCCGGCCTGGGCGGGGCTCGACCTTCCACGTCTACCTGCCGAGCCCGGACCTCGGCGGAGAGTCCGAGCCCGCCCCCACCCTCACCGGGGGGAGACGCCTCCGGATCCTGTTCGTGGACGACGAGCAGATCCTGGTCCAGATCGGCCGCAGCCTGCTCGAGGGGATGGGCCACCAGGTGACCGGCGTGGCCTCGGGGGCCGAGGCGCTGGCTGCCTTCCGCGCAAGTCCCGAGACCTTCGACCTGGTGCTCGCCGACCTCACGATGCCCGACCAGAGCGGCCTCGACCTGGCGGAGGAGCTGCGCAAGGCGCGGCCCAGCCTGCCGGTGGCGCTGATGACCGCCCCGCGAGAGACGCCCAGCGAGGAACGCCTCCGCGCCCTCGGCATCGCCGCCTGCCTGACCAAGCCGTTCGCGCTGCGCGACGTCGCCGCGGTGATCGAGCAGGTCTTCGGCACCGCCCGCTGAGGGCACGGGCGACCGCCCCAGCCGCCAGCCCGACCGAGCCCCAACGTCAGCCCGAGCGAAGCGAAGGATCTCGACGTGCCCATCCAGCCGGCGCGTCGCCCGCGGCCACGGACAGATCCTTCCAGGGTACAGCTTCGAAGCAGCCCTCAGGATGACGGTCGAGGGTTGTGTCCCACTCTGACCGGCGGTCCCGCCGGTGCCCGACTGAGGATGACGGGACGCGTCAGGCGGGACCGCTGACGGGCAGCTCGATGGTGCAGGTGGCGCCGCGGTCCGGCTCGCTCTCCATCCGCAGCACACCGCCGTGCATCATCACGATGCCTCGGACGATGGTCAGCCCCGAGCCGGAGCCCTGCTGCTCGTGGCGGGCCCGGTCGACCTGGTAGAACATCTCCGAGATCGTCTCGAGCTGGTCCTTGGGCATGCCGACCCCGTCGTCCACCACCTGGACCTGCAGGCACTGCTCGACGCCCCGCGCCCGCAACGTGACCTGCCCGCCGTCCGGGCGCGAGAACTTGATGCCGTTCTCGACCAGCCGCTGCACCGCATCCCCCAGCGTCTTGGGGTCGGCGGTGATCTCGGGGAGCTCCTCCGGCACCTCGTCTATCAGCTTCACGCCCCGGGAGGCGGCGAAACGCTCGTGCCGGTGCAGCGTCCCGCGCAGCAGGGTGGGGACGTCGCGCATCCGGCAACGACGCTGCTCGAACCCCTTCTGGGCCTCTCCCGAGCGCATCTCCACCAGGGTGGCCAGGTCCTCCGACAGCCGCTTGATCCGGTCGGAGCCGCGCAGGATCCCCTCGATCGACTGCCGGAGCTGGGCCGCGCTGAGCGCGCTGCCCAGCTCGCGGATCAGGTCGGAGTAGCCGGAGAGCGTGGTCAGCGGGGTCCGCAGCTCGTGGTTGAGCGTGGTCAGGATGTTGTCCTTGAGCTGGCCGATCTGCTGCTCGCGCGCCGCCTCCAGGCGGGCCCGGTGCCTGAGACGGGAGCGCACCGCCACCAGCAGGTCCTCCGACAGCACCGGCTTGACCAGGTAGTCGTCGGCGCCCAGCTCCTTGCCGTAGCGGACCTGGACCGTGTCGCCGAGGGCGGTCAGGAAGATGAACGGGGTGCTCGCCCACTGCGGCCGGGCCCGCATCTCGCTGTAGAAGGCATAGCCGTTCATCCGGGGCATCCGGATGTCCGAGACCACCAGGTCAGGGCGAACCTGCTCCAGCAGCGTGAGCCCCTCGAGGCCGTCGCGAGCCGCCGCCACCTGGTAGCCGGCCGCCTCCAGGGTCTCCTTCAGCACCTCGCCGAGGACGGCGTCGTCCTCCACGATCAGGATCTTCTCTCCCGCCATGGTCTCCCCCTGGCCGACAGCGCCCGGCCGGCTGGTTCCCGTGAACGGTGCGAAGGCTAACCGATGTCGAGCTGGCGGGATTATACCCTCGCGCCGGTCCGCCGTTCACCCGTTCAGACCCTCCCACTCCCCGGGTTTGACGCCGGCTCTGGAGCCCCTTACCCTTGACCGGCGCCAGGCACCCTGCCCCGCGCGCGCGGTCGCTCCCGGCGGCCGGATCACGGGAGGAGGCCGTGAAGGGGACCGACCGCTACCACCTCGCCAACGTCGGCTGCATGTTCGGGGGCGAGCAGCGCCGGGTGAACAACCTCAGCGTGGGCGGCTGCTACGTCGAGACCGAGCTCCCGCCCGAGAGCGGCCTGGTGGTGCGGCTGCAGCTCAACCTGCCCGGAGGCTCCGAGATCCCCGCCGTCGGCCGTGTCGCCTGGGTCAACCACCCCACCACCCCCTGCTGCACCTGGCTCCCCCCCGGCTTCGGCTTCCAGCTCCAGCGCGTCTCCTTCACCGACAAGATGGCGATCCTCGCCTGCCTCCGCTCCGCCCACCCCTCCGCCCTCCGAAAGCCGGGGTCAGGTCTAGACTTTTGACTTTCGAAACCCCGAAACCCGGGGACACATTACGGATTAGATGATCCATGTCGTGTCCCCGGGGTTTTCGGGCCATGCTCTCTCCGCATTCCTGAACAACCCGGGGGCACAATGCGGGTTCCCGGCAGAAGCCCGTACCGCGTCCCCGCGGCTCCGGGCTTTGACCTGGCGGTCTCGACCTTCTGCCTGCCTCGCGACCACAAAGTCAAAGGTCTAGACCTGACCCCCCAAACGCTCCCGGAGGGTGGTGATGCGGGCGTGGCTGTCGCTGGTGCGGACGGCGATGGCCACCGCCTTGGGGGTGCCCACCAGCACCACCAGCCGCTTGCCGCGGGTGATGCCGGTGTAGAGCAGGTTGCGCTGCAGCATCACGTAGTGCTGGGTGTGAATGGGCAGCACCACGCACGGGTACTCGCTCCCCTGGCTCTTGTGGACGGTGATCGCGTACGACAGCGACAGCTCGTCCAGCTCCTCCAACCGATACTCGACCGGCCGGGCGTCGATCTCCACCTTCAGCGTGCGCTCGGTCTCGTCGATCGAGGCGATCCGGCCGATGTCACCGTTGAAGACGTCCTTGTTGTAGTCGTTGACGGTCTGGATCACCTTGTCGCCCGAGCGGTAGGTCACGCCGAACCGCTGCACCTCGATGCCGCTCGGGTTCAGGTGCTGCTGCAGGAGCTGGTTCAAGTGGCGGGCCCCCAGGCTCCCCCGCAACATTGGCGTCAGCACCTGGATCTCGGCCAGCGGGTCGAAGCCGAAGCGCTCCGGGATGATCTTGGAGACCAGGCGCACCACCATCGCCGCCGCCGCCTCCGGCTCGTCCACCTCCACCAGGTGGAAGTCGCAGTCCCCCTCCTCCTCGCCCTTGGACCTCGGGTAGAACGGCATCTCGCCGCGGTTGATGCGGTGGGCGTTGGTGATGATCCGGCTGCGCGCCGCCTGCCGGAACACCTCCAGAAGCCGCACCACCGCCGCCCGTCCTGACCCGATCACGTCGCGCAGGACGTTGCCGGGGCCCACCGACGGGAGCTGGTCCACGTCCCCCACCAGCACCAGCGCCGCGTGCCGGGGCACCGCCCGCACCAGCTGGTGGGCCAGCACCAGGTCGATCATGCTGGCCTCGTCGACCACCACCACGTCGCCGGCCAGCGGCCTCTCGGCGTCGTGGCGGAAGGTGCCGCGCTTGGGGTCCCACTCCAGCAGCCGATGGATGGTCTTGGCCGGCAGCCCGGCCGCCTCCGACAGCCGCTTGGCGGCCCGCCCGGTGGGCGCGCACAGCACCACCTGCAGCTTCTTGGCCCCGAAGATGGCCACCAGCGCCCGCACCAGCGTGGTCTTGCCCACCCCCGGACCGCCGGTGATCACCAGCAGCTTCTCGCGCGCCGCCTGGCGCACCGCCTCGCGCTGGCTCTCGGCCAGCGTCAGCCCAAGCCGCCCCTCGGCCCACTCGATCGCCCGCTCCACGGCGATCGCCGGGCACGGGTGGGCCCCGGCCGCGATCTCGCGCAGGTTGCGGGCCAGCAGCTCCTCCGACGTGTCCAGCGAGGCCAGGAACACCAGCGCCCGGCCGTCCGCCGCCTTTCGCGCCACCAGCCGCCGCTCGCCCAGCCCGTGGTCGACGGCCTCCTCCACCACCTCCCGCCCGATCCCCAGCAGCTCGACGGCCCGCCCCACCAGCCCCTCGCGTGGGTAGGCGCAGTGGCCCTCGTCGGTGAGAGTGGCCAGCACGTGCTCCACCCCCGCCCGCGCCCGCAGCGGCGACTGCCGGTCGATCCCCAGCCGGCTCCCGATCTGGTCGGCGGTCTTGAACCCGATCCCCCACACGTCCTGGGCCAGCCGGTACGGGTTCTCGCTGACCACCTCGATCGCCGCATCGCCGTACGTCTTGTAGATGCGGAAGGCCCGGCTGGTGCTCACCCCGTGGCTGTGCAGGAAGACCATGATCGCGCGCACCGCCCGCTGCTCCTGCCAGGCCGAAAGCAGCCGCTGCTGGCGCACCGCCCCGATCCCGTCCACCTCCAGCAGCCGCTCCGGCTGCTGCTCGATCACGTCGAACACCGCCTCGCCGAAGGCCCCCACCAGCCGCTTGGCGAAGGCCGGCCCGATCCCGCGGATCAGCCCCGACCCCAGGTAGCGCTCGATCCCCTCCAGGCTGTCGGGCGGTGTCGTCCGCAGCTCGTCCGCCTTGAACTGCCGCCCGTGCTCGCGGTCGACCACCCACCGCCCGCGCGCCCGCAGCCACTCCCCCACCGCCACCGCCGGCAGCGTCCCCACCACCGCCACCAGCTCCCGCTCCCCCCGCACCTTCAGCCGCAACACGGCAAACCCCGACTCCTCGCTGTGAAACGTCACCCGCTCCACCAACCCGGCGATCTCTTCCATGACGGGGGTCAGGTCTAGACTTTTGACTTTCGCGCGCCGATCGTGCCCACCCGAGCCTCCGTCGGCGGCTCGCCCCAGCATACGCCGCCCGCCGGCCGCCCCGGGCCCCCCCGCGAATCTGCTACGATCCACCGGTCACCCCGATGCCCACCCCCAAGCTGTTCCCCTTCGCCGAGTACTGGTGGTTCTATCTCGCCTTCACCGCCTTCGTGCTGGTGCTGCTGCTGCTCGACCTGGGCGTCTTCCACCGCAAGGCCCACGCGGTGGGGATGCGCGAGGCGACGGCCTGGACCGCTATCTGGATCCTGCTGTCGCTGGCCTTCGTCTTCGGCCTCTACCACTACATGCTCTACGCCTTCCCACGGGACCCGCGGCTGGCGGCGATCCCGGGCTTCGACCCGGCCGCCGCCGCCCACCAGGCCGCCCTCGAGTTCCTGGCCGGCTACGTGGTCGAGAAGGCGCTCTCGATCGACAACATCTTCGTCTTCGTCCTGGTGCTCGGCTACTTCGCGGTGCCGGCCCGCTACCAGCACCGGGTCCTCTACCTGGGGATCCTCGGCGCGCTCTGCTTCCGCGGCGCCTTCATCGCCCTGGGGGCGGCGCTGATCCGCTACCAGTGGGTGGTGTGGCTGTTCGGGGCCTTCCTGGTCTACTCCGGCATCAAGATGCTGCTGGTGGAGACCGAGGCGCCCCAGCCGGCGAAGAACCCGGTCCTCAAGCTGCTGCGCCGCTACCTGCCGGTGACCGAGTCCCCGCGCGAGGGGCGCTTCCTGGTGCGCGAGGGGGGGCGGCTGCTGGCCACGCCGCTGCTCGTGACCATGCTGTTCGTGGAGATGACCGACATCGTCTTCGCCGTCGACTCGGTGCCCGCCATCTTCGCCCTGACCCGCGAGCCGCTGATCGTCTTCACCTCGAACGTCTTCGCCATCCTGGGCCTGCGCGCCATGTACTTCCTGCTGGCCGGGGCCATCGACCGCTTCTACCTGCTGCGCTACGGCCTGGGCCTGGTGCTGGCCTTCGTCGGCCTCAAGATGGTCTGGCTGAACGACCTGTTCGAGGGCCACTTCCCGATCAGCCTCTCGCTGGCCATCATCCTGAGCGTGATCGCCCTCTCGATCAGCCTCTCCCTACTGTTCCGAAAGCCAGAAACCCGGGGACACAATACGGATTAAATGATCTATGCGCGGCGACCGAAGAGGTTTCGGTCGCCGCTAGCAAGCGGGGGGCTACCGCCCCCCGAGCCCCTGGACACGAACCCGCCCCCGAAGTGAATTTCGGCCCCCGCTGGCAAGCGGAGAGCCGCCCGCACCCCGGACACGAACCAGGAGACTCCCGACGTCACGTCTATGTCGTGTCCCCGGCGCCTCGGAGAGCCGCGATCGCCTCGGCGCGGCGCTTCCGGTCCCTCTGGACCCGCGCCATCTCGAACACCCGGTCGGCGCACGTCGCCAGATTGGCCTTCCTTTGCTCGAGCGCCTCGAGCACCCGTGCGGTCCGCGGGACCCAGAAGCCGAACGCCCGGCTCCAGGTCGACCCTCTCTGGCTGTTCCAGTACGCCGGGCGTGGCTCCTTCGGCTCCTCCGGCAGAGCAAAGATCTGCAGCCTCACCGCATCGTCGCCGCCGCCGGCAGGCGTGGCCCCCACCCAGCGGACCAGCCGACCGGAATCCCGCACCCGGCGGCGCAGAGCCGCCGCCGCGGGACGACCGTGAAGGCGGACCACGACGTCGGCCGCCAGCCCTCCCGCCGGCGCGCCCGCGTCGGCGCGCCGGACGGCCCCCGCCTCCGCCGCCGACACCCCATCCGCCCCCTGCACCACCGCCACGAAGCCGGCGACGTCCAGCTCCGCCGGCAGCAGGCGCCGGTCGGCCGCCGCCTCCGCCTCTCCCTTCTGCAGCTCGCGATAGAACTGCTCCAGCTTGGACGCCGTCACCTCCAGGATCTGCACGTCGCGCCGCACGTGGTTGATCTCACGTCCCGCCAGCCTCTGGTACGTCTGCCGCATGCCCCCGACCCACATCGGCAGCAACCCCAGCGAGAAGACGGCCAGCGTCGCGCCCGGCAGTAGCCATACCCTGAAGCCACGGGCGCGGGCCACACCGTAGAGGACAACGGCCACCAACCCCACCTCGACCACTCCCCCCAGGAACAGGGACTCCTCGTCCGTCATCGGCGACATCCGCGACGCGTTCCAGGCCACGCCGCAGCAGACGAAGGCCACCAGCGCCTGCAAGCGCTGCCGGACGCCCGACTCGACCTGCGGCTCGACGGCCCGTGCCAGGCCCGCCACCAGCAGCCCCAGGCCGGCGGCCGCGCCCAGCAACCCCAGGCCCAAGGCCACCGCTGTCACCCCTCCCAGCCACGCCCCCTCGGAGTCCAGCAGCCCGGCGCTTAACGCCCCGACCGGCGACAGGACCGCGGCCACACCCGCCGCGGCCCCGAGCGGGACCGCCCACCACCGGCGCAAGGGCGCGCGCCGCCGCCTCACGCCCCCAGCCACCCCCAGACAGACGACCGCCACCCCGACGCCGGCGCAGAGAGAGAGGATCTGCTGGCGGCCCGCCCCGAGGAAGGCCTGGCCCAGCGCGACGGCCACGGCCGCCGCCGCGGCCAGACCCAGGTACTGGCCCAGCCCCGCCGGAAGCCGGACGAGCGACCCGATCACCAGCGCGACGCAGGCCACGAGGCCCACCACCACGAACACCAGCCCGGTCAGCAGGCCGACAACCACCAGGTCGCCCGGACCCGTGATCGGCGGACGGAAGCGCAGGCACTCCAGAAGCGCCGCCGCCAGCGTGTAGGCCCACGCCCCCGCGAGCGCGACCGAGAGCCGTCTCCTAAGCCCCACCTCGTCGCCCAACTCCGCCTCCACCCAGAAGACCGGGGGCACAGCATGGATCAAATAATCCGTATTGTGTCCCCGGTTTTCCGGGGTCTCAGCCGAAGGACAGGCCCAGCTCCGCAGCCGCGCCGCGCACGTGCTCGGCGGCCGCGTCGTACTCGCCTCCCTCCTCCAGGTGCTCGAGCATCAGCGGCACGTCCGGGCAGTGGCGGGCGTGCTCTTCCAGCCACACCCGGTGGTCGATCGACCCCAAGCCGGCCCGCACCTCACGGAAATGGACGGCCATCTCCACGTCCCAGGTCAGGTCCTTGACGTGTACGCTGGCGATGTACGGGGCCAGCCTGGCGTAGCACTCGCGGATCACCTCGCTCGAGCGGTAGTACCGTTCCGGCGAGTTGACCAGGTTGCACGGGTCCAGGTGGACGGCGAATGCCTTGCGGTCCACCGCCCGCAGCATCCGCAACGCCGCATCCACGCTGTCGGGCAGTGACCAGGCCATCATCTCGTAGCTGAACCGCGTCCGCCGGGGCCGGACCGCATCAATGATGACCCGCGCGTTCTGAACCGCCGCATCGAAGAAGCGCTCCGACAGGTTGTCGGGATGGGGGCCGAACCAGCTCGTGGTGCTGAACGACCCCACGATGTCCACGCAGCAGCGCGCCCCCACCTCCTCGGCCAGCGCCAGCCCCTCCGTGACGTTGGCCAGGTTCCGCTTCCGCGCCTCCGGGTCGGCGTCCAGCAGGTTCACCCACCGCCCCACCTCGGCGATCACCACGTCCTGGCGCTCGAACGCCTCCACCACCGCCCGGATCCGCTCCCGATCGTCCAGGGCCACCTCGGGACAGTAGGCAGCCCGATACCCCTTGGCCCGATGCGCCCGGGCCAGCGCCTCCGGGTCGTCGCCGCCCCCCGGCATCGGCGCCCCCAGCCGCAGCGCCACCGAGCCACCGTCCGCGCCAGCGTCCGCCCCCGCCCCCGCCGCCCCCGGCCTCAGCACGCTCCCCACCACAGCCACCCCCGCCGCCCCCAGAAACGACCGCCGCCCGATCCCATCCGCCATGGCCCCACCCCCCAGAAACCCCGAAACACCCCGAAAGACCCGGTCAGCGAGAGAAGTCCGCGTCGATCAATGCGCGGATCCCGGCCAGTGACTCCGGGGCGACCGGCATCGTCTCGAGCCGCTTGGCGAGGACCTTCCGCTCGACCATGCCGTGCCGAACGGCGGCACGGACGAAGTCACGGTCCTTCACCCGGCCGGCCGCGTACTTGGAGAGCACCAGATCGTGGATCTCCAGGCAGAGGCCGACCGCGCCCTCAGCCGGTACCTCCACCAACCGCTCCTGCCACCCACCCGGGAGGGTCGCCGTCTCCGGACCGACGCCGTGGGCATAGTAGCCGTGCGTCTCGTGGAAGCGCGACAGCTCGCCAATGGCCCCGTCAGCGAGATCGGCACGCTCGGGATGGTCGCATGCTCGAGCTGTCCGCGGGTCACGAGGCCATCCGGTCGCGCTCCTGGCGCCAGACGCGGAGGCGCGTCTCCTGGTCGATGACACCCACGAACGGCGTGCACTGTCGGAGAGCGGTGGCCCTCTCCCCGCTGTCGCCCAGCACCGCGACCAGGACATCGACCGGACCTTCCAGCAGCTCCCTCCAGGCCTCCGCGTAGGCGGAGGGCATCTTGCCCTCGGCCACCCACGCGTCCACACGACGCAAGGCCTGCTGGAGAAGCCCGGGCTCCCGGCGGACGCGCTCGGCGATCAAGCGGTGGATCGCCAGGCTGCGCGCCTCGGCGAGACCATGGCCGATCGGAGCGGCATCCTCGTGCTGCTGCTGCAGCTCGCGAACGAGGGGCTCCACGTCGGCGGACCCGTGCCCGCCCTCCCGAAGCGCCGCCCGCAAGGCCTCGATCTGATCCGGAGTCAGGCTCGGCACGACCCTATTCTGCTCCAATGCAAACCCGGGGAGACAATCTTCCGGGAACCCGCCGGCCGTCTCGGGCGTTTCCCAACCGGCGTCCACCCCGAAGGGAGGCGTATGCGCGCTCTCGGCCCGACCCTGCTCGCCGCAGCCGGCCTGCTGGCCCCCACCCCGCCGGCCATCGCCCAGCACTCGCCCGAGGAAGTCACCATCGACATGGCCACCCAGGTCGACGCCGGCCTGGGCTTCGGCAGCCCCATCGGCGCCGCCGCCCGCCTCACCGTCCTCACCGGCCTGGGCGCCCACGTCCGCGACGCCGACGAGGACGTCCGCGTCATCTGCGCCGCCCCCATCCACCGCTGCGGCGGCGGCCTGCTCTTCCAGCTCGACGCCGGCACCGGCGGCGGCAAGCTGAGCCTCGGCGTCGCCGCCCGCGTCCGCGTCCACGAGGACGACTTCCGCGGCAGCTTCGGCACCGCCGCCCGCATCGCCCTGGTCCGCACCTGGGGCAGCCCGATCGGCACCGAGCCCGACCTCACCTACCTGGGCCACGAGCTCGACTTCTCGTTCACCCACGTCCACCTCACCCTCGGCGCCCTGTTCCGGATCAGCGGCCAGGCCG
>CAZNNH010000121.1:0-15941 GCA_964574335.1 uncultured Acidobacteriota bacterium
GGTACCTTCGCTTGGACCTGACCGTGCCGGCAGTGAGCCTAGCGGATTCCTTCAGGGCCTCATACTTGCTGATCGGAACCCCCTGCGGCATCCTCGGAGCGATCGTGGCAGGGGGAATGAGCCCCCGGCGGGGGGGCTAGCTGTGCGCCATGACAATCGGAGGTTTCCACTCCCAGTTGCTGCTGTGGTTGTCTGCGTGCACGTGACGGCCCGGGTTGGCCCAAGACCCCGCCGGTATCGGGGAGCGGCTCTTCCTTGTCCCCTACCGCTTCCGCGAGCGCACGCTCCGGGAACACCCGTCTCCTGGGTTGCCGACCACGGAGTGCGGCCTCAGCCGGCGAGGGCCAGGCGGAACGCCGCCATCTCCTGGCCGTTGCGGACCAGCAGGACGTCGCCGACCAGGGCCGGGTGGTTCCAGGTCTTGCCCTCGATCGCCTTGAAGCGCGCCAGCTCCTCGAAGTGGTCGGGGGTGGCCGAAACCAACGCCAGCTCGCCGCGCTCTGACAGCACCAGCAGCAGGTCCTGGTCGGCCAGCAGGACGAGCTGGCCATGGCCGTAGCGACCGCCCTTCCACCGGCGCTGGCCGTCTAGGAGGTCGATGCAGGAGAGGATCCGGCCGTCGAAGCCGAAGGCATTGCCCTGGTGGACGACGAGATCGTTGAAGTAGGGCTTCAGGCCGATCGAGGTCCAACGCTCCTCGACGGTCCACCCGCCGGAGGTGTGCGCCACGGCGAGGCGGCGGGTGCCGAGCCCGCCGGCGTCGCCGCTGGTGCTGATCAGGAGGCCGCCGTCTCCGGTGAGGGCCGGCTGGAGGCTGGCGAAGCCCTTCCACGTGTGCTCCCAAAGCAACGTTCCATCGGCCGGCGCGACGCTCCTGACGCCGGACCCGTCCAGCAGCAGGACCTGCGTCATCCCGTCGATCGTCAGCAGTTGCGGCGAGCTGTAGCTCATGCTGCCGGCCGGGCCGAGCCAGCGAGGATCTCCGGTGGCGAGGTCGTAGGCGATGAGCCGGCCGGCGGCGGCCACGATCAGCGCGTCGCCGAACACCAGAGGCGAGCTCGAGAAGCCCCAGTAGGGGACCTGGGTGTCGGTGTCGGATGCCGCGTTGCGCGACCACAGGACGCCGCCGCTCGCGGCGTCGAGGACGTTGAGGATACCGGTGGCCCCGAGGGCGTAGAGGCGACCGTCGGCCAGGGTCGGCGTGCCGCGCGGCCCGGCACCGGCATTCGCCTCCCAGAACCGGACGCTGTCGTGGTGCTTCCAGACCGGCTCGCCGGTGGCCAGGTCGTAGCAGGACACCACCTCGTCGTCGCCGCGTTGCTCCTGGGTGTAGAGGCGCTGCCCATCGGCCGCGAAGGACGACCAACCAGGCCCGATCGGACGGCGCCACAGCTCGACCGGCGGTGACGTCTTCCAGTCGGTCCGGAGCCGCAGGCCGGGGACCACGGCGTCGCGGTGGGGTCCACGGAAGCCGGGCCACTCGGCAACGGGCGGGTGTTCCTCAGGGGCCGAGGCGGCCTTCGGCGGCCCCTCCGCCGCCGGAGCCGGCTCCTCGGGCGGGGCCACTGTCTCCGGAGCCGAAGCGGGCGCCGGCTCCGCGCCCACCCGGGCCAGGAGCTGCTCCTCGGGAGTGGCCGAGAAGCGCCACGCAAACTCAGCCCGGCCGTCGCCGGTGACGCCGCTGGTCCGCACCAGCGTCCACGCCCCGCAGGCGACCAGGAGGGTCGCGACCATTGTGAGGCGCCGGGGGCCGTCGCCGAGCCGCCGGCTGGCCACCGCCCAGGTGACGAAGGCGAGGCACAGCACCGGGATGGCATAGATGAAGAGCAGCATCCCCATCGCCGCCGTCGCGATGGAGGGGTGGGCGAAGCGTCGAGCGACGGCCATCCCGGCGACCATCAGGCCCAGGGCGCCGATTCGTTCGACCCACGCCGCCCGGCTGAAGAACAGCCACCAGATGACGATGGCGACCCCCCCGAGGAGGCCGCCGAGCACCATCGAGTAACCGGCGACGGGCCCGGCCGTGACCAGAGGGATGCCCAGCCAGGCCAGCCACTGTAGCGCCACGGCCGCCACGCCGGGCCACAGCCGGAGAGGCTTCCTGGGGATCGACTCGGCAGCGTGAGCGGTCGTCATACGGGACCAGACTCCGGCCACCCGCGGTTTGTTCCCTGGTTTGTCGACCCGTCCCTCAGGCCGACTCGCGGAGCGCCGCCAGCGGGTCGAGGCGGACCGCCCGCCGGGCGGGCAGGTAGCAGGCCAGGGCTCCCACCAGCGTGAACAGGACGGCCACCGAGGCGAAGATGGCCGGGTCGGTCGGATCGACGCCGATCAGGAAGCCCGAGAGGATCCTCGACAGGCCGGTGGCCAGGAGCAACCCCGCCACGATCCCGAGCCCGACCCACCGCAGGCCCTGCCCGAGCACGAGGTGCAGGATCCGCCCCGGCGTGGCCCCCAGGGCCACACGCACGCCGAGCTCGTTGGTCCTCTGCGCCACCACGTAGGCGAGGACGCCGAAGATCCCCAGCGAGGCCAGCAGCAGCGCCACCCCACCCAGGACGAAGAGCAGCCCGGCGGTGATCCGCTGGGGCGCGATGGCCAGGTCCGTGTACAGCGTCATCGGCATCGCGTCGAAGAGCTTCACGCTCGGGTCGAGGGCGGCGACGCGCTTCTCGACAGTCGCCATCACCTGCTTCGGGTCTTCACGCGACCTCACGTGCAGGATCTGGGTCACGGTGCCGTTGTCGACCTGCCGGTAGCTGAACATCAGCAGCGGGACCGGGGCCTCGCTGAGCCGGGCGGTCTTGATGTCCCGAGTGACCCCGACCACGCGGAACTCCCGGCCCCAAGCCGTCAGCCGGCGCCCGACCGCCGGCTGGCCCGGCCAGAAGCGTCGCGCGGTGGCTTCGTTGACCACCACCACGCCGGCGCTCTCCCGGTCGTCCGACCCGGCGAGGTCGCGCCCCTCGAGCAGCGGGATCCGCAGCGTCTCGAGGTGCCCGGGCGAGGTGACCGTGTAGGACAGGGCCATGCTCTCGGAGGGCTCCGGCTGATAGCCGTCGACCCGGATCCCCACGCCCGGGACCCCCTTGGGTCCGAGGGGCACCCAGTCGGCGAGGCTGACGCTGTCGACCGAGGGGAGGCCCCGCACCTCCTCGACCAGACGCTGGTAGAAGGCGCGGCGTTCCGCCGCGTCGTGCTCGCGGGCGGTGAAGACCAGGGGCGCCACCAGCACGCGATTCGGGTCGAAGCCCCGCCTCACCCGCTGGGCCTCGTGGAAGCTCTTCAGGCACAGGCCGGCGCCCACCAGGACCAGCGTCGCCAGGGCGGTCTCGGCCACGATCAGGGCGCTGCGCAAGAGGTGGCGGCCGCTGGTGGCGCCCACCGACCGGCTCTCGGCCCTCAAGGCCGCCTCGCAGGAGCCCCCCGACAGCCTGACGGCCGTCGAGATCCCGAGCAGCAGGCCGCAGCCCACCGCCAGAAGGGCCGCGAACAGGAGCGACCTCCACTCCAACTGCAGGTGGAGCGAGACCGGCAGGTGGGTGTGGACCGGCAGCAGCCGCAGCAGCTCGACGCCCCAGGTGGCCACGGCCGCCCCGACCGTGCCTCCGAGCAGGGCCAGCAGCACGCTCTCGGTCAGGAGCTGCCTCACGATCCGCAGGCGGTTGGCGCCCAGGGCCTGGCGGATGGCCAGCTCCTTGCCGCGGGTGGTGGCCTGGGCCAGCAGCAGGCTGGTGAGGTTGACGAGGATCAACACCAGGACCAGCGCTGAGATCGTGATCAGGATGCGCACCACCGGCATGAAGAGGCCCTGGGCCCCGTAAGGCGCGCGGGCGAGCGGACGCAGGAGCAGCGAGGCACGCCCGTTGGTCCCGGGATACGCCGCCGCCAGCCGGCGGCTCACCGTCTCGGCGACCGTCTCCGCGGCGCGTACGCTCACGCCCGGCTGAAGCCGGCCGATCGCGTAGAGCCAGCGGGAGTCCCTCCCGTCCATCGGCCCGTCCAGGTCCAGCCGCGAGCAGAGCCGGGCCGGGAGCCACAGGTCGAAGGCTAGGCCGCCCACGGCGCCCTCGAAGCCGGGTGCCGCCACCCCGACGACGGTGACCGGAATCCGGTTGAGGCGGAAGCTCCGGCCGATGACGCCTGGATCTGCGCCGAAGGCCCGCTCCCAGAAGCGGTGGCTGAGGACCACCTCCGGCTCGGCCCGGCTGTCGGCGAGCGGGCCGTCGAGCAGCCGGCCGAGCGCCGGCTTCACGCCCAGCAGCGAAAAGAAGTGGCCGCCCACCGGCTGGGCCCAGACCCACTCCTGGTGCTCCGGGTCCTCGAGCCTCAGCATCCACTGGGAGTGGGTGGCGATGCCGGCGAACGTGTCGGTCTCCTGCGCCAGGTCCAGCATGTCCGGGAGGGACACCGAGTGGCTCTCGCTGCCCGAGGGCCGGAACAGGGTCGTGAGCACGACCAGGCGGTCCGAATTCTCCACGCCGGGCAGGGGATGCCGGATGAGGGTCTGGGTCCAACTGAAGACCACCACGTTGGCGCCGATCCCAAGGGCCAGCGACAGGATCGCGATCGCCGACGCCCCGGGCGCCCGCTTGAGCTGTCTGAAGGCGCAGGTCAGGTCCTGCCGCAGAGAGGATGTCATCGGCGTCTCCGGAGCTCCCGAGCCGACTGACCGAACACTGTCACGGCCTAACTGGAATGCAACCCATGTGCCATTGCCGCGGACTGAGTACCGGGGCCTCTGGCGCGCGCAACAGAGCTTTGCCGCGCTCTCTGCGGACTTGGAGCGGGGCACAGCGATCCCAGATCTGGGACGGCCTGTCGCGTCCCCGGACGTCACCCCGCGGGCGGGTGGTACGCTTTGCCGCCGGACGAAGCCAAGAAGGAGCACGACGATGCCTCGGTGGATGGCGGGGATGGTGGGCCTGCTGGTTTGCTCGACGTTGGTCGGCGTGGCCTGGGCCGAGGACCCGGTGGCGCTGGTGGACCCGTTCATCGGGACCGCCGACGGCAGCTCGCCCGATCCGCCCCCCGGCGACACCGGCGGGGCGACGTTCCCAGGCGCGGCCTACCCCTTCGGGATGGTCCAGTGGAGCCCGGACACGGCGCCGCGCGCCGAGTTCTCCTACTACTACCCCGACCACACGATCAAGGGTTTCAGCGTCAACCACATCAGCGGCCCCGGCTGCCCGGCGCTGCTCGATTTCCCGATGCTTCCGGTCACGAACGAGGTGGCGGAGTCGCCTGGCCAGACGCTGGGCGGTATGCCCAGCCCTTCCGCCACCAGGACGAGGAGGCCGAGCCGGGCTACTACCGGGTGAAGCTCGCCAGCGGTGTTCAGGTCCGGCTGAGCGTGACCCAGCGGACCGGCCTGGCCGAGATCACGTTCCCCAAAGGCGTGCCTGCCGGGCTGCTGGTCCAGGCCGGCAAGACCGTCGATGACTCGGACCGCGGCATCCGCGTTGCCGAGGGCAGCCTGAAGGTCGAGGGGCCGAGCCGGGTCTCGTTCTCGCTCACCAGCGAGCGGTTCTGCTCGAACGCCAGCCGCTACACGGTTCACCTGGCGCTCGAGACCGACCGGCCCTTCACCTCCTACGCCACCTGGCTCGGCGACGACCTCGAGACGGGTCGGGCCGAGCGGCAGGGCGCACGCCCGGGGGTCTCTCTCCGCTTCGATACCGACCGGCAGCGCCAGGTCCGGGTGCGGGTGGGCCTCTCCTACGTGAGCCGCGAGAACGCCTGGAAGAACCTGGCGGCCGAGGCCGTGACCTGGGACCTCGACCGGATCCGGAAGCAGGCCCGGCAGGCCTGGAGCCGGCGCCTTGCCCGGATTCGTGTCGAAGGGGGCCAGACGCGCGAGCGCCGGATGTTCTACTCGGCCCTCTACCGGTGCCTGCTCCATCCCAACGTCATCACCGACGCAAACGGCGAGTACCCCGGGTTCGACGGCAAGACCCACGTCGCCGCGGGCTACGTCCACTACGCCAACTTCTCGGGCTGGGACGTCTACCGCACCTGGGTCCAGCTCGCCGCGATCGTGGCCCCCGAGGTGACTGGCGATATGGTGCGGTCGCTGCTCGAGAACGCCAAAGCCTGCGGCGGCCTGCCGCGCTGGACGCTGGCCAACGACGAGACCGGGGTGATGGTGGGGGACCCGGCCTCGGCCTTCATCGCCAACGCCTATGCCTTCGGCGCCCGCGGCTTCGACGCCCCGGAGGCCCTGGCCCTGATGAGACGCAGCGCCTCGACGCCGGGCCTCTTCTGCAACGCCCATGAGGTGCGCCCGGGCCTGGCCCTCTATCTCGAGAAGGGCTATCTCCCCGTCGACGGCCGGGACGTGGGCTGGGGGCCGACCTCGACCACGCTCGAGTATGCCCAGTCGGACTTCGCCATCGCCCAGATGGCGGCCGCTCTCGGTCAGACAGCTACCCGCGACGCCTTCCTGGCCCGGTCGCGCTGCTGGCGTTACCTCCTCGATCCCGAGACGCACCTGATACGGCCCCGCAAGCAGGACGGGAGCTGGGAGGA
Source organism: uncultured Acidobacteriota bacterium (assembly GCA_964574335.1). Lineage (GTDB taxonomy): Bacteria > Acidobacteriota > Vicinamibacteria > Fen-336 > Fen-336 > CAZNNH01. Next base: position 6,529 of record CAZNNH010000121.1, read on the forward strand.
TGACTTCGAGCCGCCCCACCACGAGCACTACGTCGAGGGCAACGCGGTCCAGTACACGTTCTTCGTCCCCCAGGACTTCCCCGGGCTGGTCGAGGCCCTCGGGGGGAAGCAAGAGGTGGTGCGCCGCCTGGACGCCCTGTTCGAGCAGCTCAACGCCGGCCAGAGCTACCCCCACTTCTACATCGGGAACGAGCCCCAGTTCTCGACGCCCTGGCTCTACAACTTCGCCGGCGAGCCGGCCAGGACCCAGGAGGTGGTCCGCCGCATCGTGACCCGCAACTTCACCGACGGGCCCGGTGGCCTGCCCGGCAACGACGACCTGGGCGCCACCTCCTCCTGGTTCATCTGGGCGACGCTCGGTCTGTATCCGGCCGTCCCGGGGGTGGGGGGCCTCTCCCTGGCCAGTCCGCTCTTCCCGCGGGCCACCCTCCAGCTTGCCGGCGGCTCGAAGCTCGAGATCCGTGCGCCGGGCGCCGCCGCCGGTCGCCCCCTCGTCGACCAGGTCCGGGTGGGCGGTGAGCCGCTTCGGGGGACCTGGCTCCCGTGGGATCAGGTCGCTGGCGGGGGCCGGGTGGAGTTCGAGCTCGCCCCAGCTCGCTGACTCACCCGCTCCCGGCCAGGAACTGACAGGCGTGGGCGGCGTGCGAGGCCGGCGCCCACTCGGAGCTGTGGACGCTCGTGACCCGGCGGTCCCGGCCGATCACGAAGGTGACCCGGCGGGCCAGACCGATCACCGGCCAGGCGACACCGTAGGCCTTGATGATGGCCCCATTGTCATCGCTGACCAGATCGAAGGGGAGCCCCAGCTCGTCCCGGAACCGCCGGAGGGTGTCGGCGTCGTCGCGAGAGATCCCCAGCACCTCGGCCCCGGCGGCCTTCAGCTTCTCGTGCTCCCGGCGAAACTCGCCGGCCTCCCGTGATCAGCCCGGGGTGAAGGCCTTGGGAAAGAAGAACAGCACCACCGACCTCTCTTCCAGGATCCGGTGGAGCCGGGTCCCGCCCACCGCCAGGTCGGGGGCGGCATCGCCGGTCCTCAGCATCCATCCACGATAGGCGGTGCCTTCCGGCCTGGCAAGCCAGCCGGGATAGAATGCCGTCGACCATCACAGTTCGAGCAACCGCAGGAGGTCTCGATGCCACGAGCCGTCATCGCCGGCAGCGGAGCACAGATCGCTCCCAACCGGGTCAGCAACGACATGCTGGCCCGGATCATGGACACGAGCGACGCCTGGATCCGCGAGCGCAGCGGTATCGAGACCCGCTACTTCGTCGATCCCGGCACCGCCACCTCCGACCTCGGGGTGGGGGCGGCCCGCCAGGCCCTCGAGGACGCCGGCGTCGACAAGGACCAGGTGGACCTGGTGGTCTTCGCCACCATGACCCCCGATCACTACTTCCCCGGGTCCGGACCGCTGCTGCAGACCAAGCTGGGGATGAAGAACATCCCGTGCTTCGACATCCGGCAGCAGTGCGTGGGGTTCCTGTTCGGGCTGCAGCTCGTGGACGCCCACCTGCGCTCGGGCCTGGCCAAGACCGCCCTGCTGGTGGGGGCCGAGGTCCACTCCGGATTCATGCCATTCACGCCGGTGGGCTGGGAATACCTGTACGGTCGCAGCGAGACAAAGCCCAGCCAGGAGGAGTGGGACTGGAACTCGCGCTTTCGTCACCTGGTGGTGCTCTTCGGCGACGCCGGCGGGGCAGTGGTGCTGAAGGCCCAGGAGGGGGAGGCCGGCATCCTCGACCAGATCCTCCACACCGATGGCGCCGACTACGACAAGCTCTACGTCCCCGGCGCCGGCTTCAAGCACCGGCCCTACGTCTCCGAGGAGCAGATCCGCCAGGGGGACACCCTGCCCCACATGGACGGCCGCTACGTCTTCAAGATGGCCACCACCCGGATGATCGAGGTGAGCCAGGAGCTGCTGGGGCGCAACGGGATCGGCATCGAGCAGGTGGCGATGGTGCTCATGCACCAGGCCAACAAGCGCATCAACGAGTACGTCCAGAAGGCGCTGGGGCTCCCCGAGGAGAAGGTGCTCCACAACATCCAGCGCTACGGCAACACTACCGCCGCCACCATCCCGCTGCTGCTCGACGAGTGCCGGCGGACCGACCGGCTGCGTTCCGGCGACCTGGTGCTGATGGTCGCTTTCGGGGCGGGGATGAGCTGGGGGGCGACGCTGGTCCGGGTCTGAGCGACCCGACCGGGCGGCCTGGACCTCCGGGTCCATCGCTTGGTGCAAGGGCGCACCTGATGCCTGTGGCCGTGAAGGCGAGAAGGCCGGGCGGTGGCCGTTCCGGCCTCGAGGGTCTGGGCAACGCCGCCTTGGCGATCGGCTCGCTGGTCCTCACCCTGGCGCTGACGGAGGGCACGTTCCGGCTGCTGGGGATCCGGGCGGAGTGGCATCGGCCACGACGCGACCTGCTCGCGCGTGAGGGGACGCCCCGCCCCCAATCGGACCTCCTGGAGGTCGAGGCCCCGTTCAGCGTCATCCGCAGCGTCTACGACAGCGATCCCCGCGGGTACTTCGGGCCGCAGTGCTTCGTCGACCACGTTCACAACTCGGCCGGGTTCCGCGACTCGGAGCACACGATCGCCAAGCCGGCCGACACGGTCCGCATCCTGGGCCTCGGCGACAGCTACCTCTGGGGGCAAGGGGTCAGGGGCGAGGACGTGGTCCTCGCCAGGCTGGGCCGGGAGCTGGGGGGCCTCTCCGAGGGGCGCCGGGTGGAGACCATCAACACCGGGTTCAGCGGCGCCAACACGGTGTTCGAGCGCGACCTTCTGAACGCGCGTGGCCTGGACTACGACCCGGACCTGGCCATCGTCCACTTCGTGCTGAACGACGTGGAGGACGACGTGGACCGGCCGGGGCCGAGGATCGAGTTCTTCGACAACTACACAACCCTCTACCTCTCGCCCGACGCCCTGTCAGCCTGGTCCAACCTGTGGGGATGGGCGCGCCAGCGCTGCCTGGTCTCGTGGCGAGCGCGGCGATACCTGCGCCATTGCGTGGCGACGTTCCGCGAGGACAGCCCGGGCTGGATCCACTGCCGGGAGGCCCTGTTGGACATCCAGACCACCTGCCGGCGGCGCCGCATCGGGCTCTTGGTCGTGGTCTTCCCGTTTTTCCACGAGCTGGACGGGGCCTATCCTTTCCAGGTGGTGCACGACGCCGTGCGGGGGTTCTGCGAGGGGCACGGGATCCCCGTGCTCGACCTGCGTCAGGCCTACCGGGGCTACCACGGGCCCGAGCTCTGGGTCCATCCGACGGACCAGCACCCCAACGAGATCGCCCACGCCATCGCGGCTCGCGCGATCGCGCGGCGCTTGCGAGAGGACTCGGCGCTGGGCGCGCTGCTGCAGGATCGGCGCGTCCCCTCCCCCGACGCCATCGCCTCGCGAGGGGCAGGCAGGTGAGCGTCATGGAGTCGGGGCGGCTCCGGCGAGGGTCCGGCGCGGGCCGACGATGGTCGCGCGCCCTCGCCAAGGGAGCCTCGATCGGCCTCGCCTGTCTGCTGGGACTGGCCCTGATCGAGGGCACCGCGAGCCTTCTGGTGGTGGCCCGGATGGCCGTCACCCGCAGCGTGCGTCCGGATGCCGAGCGGGCCCACACGCGCTACGACGCCGAGCTCGGATGGGTCAACCTGCCGAGCCGCCACCTCCCCGATTTCTACGGACCCGGCCGCGACCTCACCACGAACGCTCGGGGCTTTCGGGGAGCCGATGAGGTCGCGGATGCCGTGGCGCCGGGGCGCCGGCGCCTGGTGTGCTCGGGAGACTCCTACACGCTCGGGTTCGGTGTGGGTGACGACGAGACCTGGTGCCATCTCCTGGCCACCCTCGACCCGGCGCGGGAGACGGTGAACATGGGGCAGGGCGGCTACGGGATCGACCAGGCCTGGCTCTGGTACCGGCGCGACGCGCGTGACCTCGAGCATCAGGTCCACCTGTTCGCGTTCATAGCCGACGACGTGTGGCGTATGGGGAGCGACGAGTTCGACGGCTACGGCAAGCCCGTGCTGCGGCTGGAGCGGGGCGCGCTGCAGGTCGACAACGTGCCGGTGCCGCGCCGGGGCTACTATGTGCCGTGGCTCACCCAGAACCTCGACCTGCTCCGACAGCTCCGGTCCTTCGCCTTGCTGAGCGAGATCTACGTGTCTCTCACTCGCTCCGAGGTGGACCTCGAAGCGCCCGGCTCGCCGCTTCCGCTGGCGCTCGCCGTCTTCGACGAGCTGAGCCGCCAGAACCGCGCCCAGCACAGCCGGCTGGTGCTGGTTCTGCTGCCGAGCTCGGCCGACGACTGTCGGAGCCAGCCGGTGCAGGACCTGCGCGCGGCGCTGCAGCGCGCGACCGCCGCTCGCGGCCTGGCGTACGTCGACCTGGTGAGCCAGATGTGCCAGCTCCCCGGGGAGGTCACCAGCTCGTACTTCCTCCCCGACGTGGAGGGACCCGTGCCCGAGATCGGAGGCCACCTCTCGCCCGATGGGAACCGCTTCGTGGCCGCCCGGCTCGACGGCTGGCTGCACCAGGCCCTCGTGCCCTAGTGGCGAAACGTCCGAACCAAATCCGCGAGGCGTGCGACGACCGATGAGGGTGCTGTTCCTCTCGCCGTACCTTCCGTTCCCAGTCCGAGATGGCGGCCAGGTGCGCGCCTATGGCCTGCTGCGTGGCCTCTCGGGTTTCGCCGAGGTCCGCGTGCTGTCGATCGGCGACGTCCGGCACCCGGACGTCGCCCTCGCCCGAGAGACGCTCGGCGCGCTCGGGATCGAGCTGTCGGTGCACCCGGCCACCGGCCCGGCGCCGGGTGATGGGGCGGCCGAGAACCTGGCTCGGCCGCCTGACGCGGCGGCCCACTTCAGGAGCCCCGACCTGGCCCGCGAGCTGGCGGAGCAGATCGGCACCTGGCACCCCGACGTGCTGCACGTGGAGGAGCTGGTGATGGCCCAGTACCTTCATGGCCACACCGTTCCGCGCGTCCTCGACCGCCAGAAGCTCGAGCCGACCTACCACCGTGCGCTGGCGGATGCCGGCTTCGGCGACGAGGCCTGGCACCGCCGCGAGGCGGCGCGCTTCGTCTGGTGGGAGTCGCAGCTCCTGCGTCGTGTCGACCGTGTGCTGACGGTGGGCCGTGAGGACGCGGAACGGCTGGGAGAGGTGTGGGCCCATCAGCGCGTGAGCGCCGTGCCCAACGGCGTCGAGGACGTGATCCGCCGACCCGCTGACCGGACGCGCGACGTCCACCACGTCCTGTTGTACGGCACGGCGGGCTATCCGCCGAACCGTCTGGCCCGGGACGACTACTTCCGCGACGTCTGGCCGCGCCTGCGCCGGGCCGCCCCCGACCTGACCACCCGGGTGGTGGGCGCCGGCCCACCGGGCGGCGCACCCGCCGACGACCCCCGCGTGGAGAGGCTTGGGTTCGTGGAGGACGTGGCCCGCGTGCTGCACGGTCCCGGCGTCCTGGTCGCACTTCTCCGGGTGGGCGGAGGTGCCCACAACCAGGTCCTCGAGGCGCTGGCGGCGGGGATGCCGGTGGTCTCGTCACGGGTCGGCGTGGAGGGCCTCGCCGTTGCGCCCGGCCAGCACTACCTGAGGGCCGACACGGCCGCCGAGATCGTGGACGCGGTGCTGAGCCTGAGACGTGACCCGGATCGAGCGGAGCGCCTCAGCCGGAGAGGCGCCGCGTACGTCGACTCGGCCCACCGGTGGGACATCGTGGGCCGGCAGCTCGAGGCCCTCTACCGGGACCTAACGCGGGTCTCCCCACGGGGGCCGTCCGCCCGGCGCGTGCTCCTGTTCGGCGTCGGCCCGTTGCCCTCCGACGAAGAGGCCACCGAGCTGTCGTTCCCAGGGCATCGGACCGCGCACTTTCTCGCCGCGCTCCAGGCGGCGCGCTGTGACGTCGAGGTGGTCCTGCTCGAGGCGCCGGGCGGCGCGTCCGGCTCCCGGGGCTCGATCCACCGGCTCGACATCGATGCCTACCTCGGCGGGCGGCCCGCGCAACGGTTGCACGATGCGAGCCCTCCGGACGTCGTGGTCTCGGCCGGCGGCTATCACGCCGCCCGGGCCGCCAGCCAGCTCGCCACCCGCGCCCCACGCTTCATCGACCTGGCCGGCGATCTGGCCGCCGAAGGTCAGCTCCGCCACGACTCGGCAGGCGCGCTCCAGGATCACCTGGCGGTGCTGCGACAGGCGCTCTCGGTCGGCGACCGGTTCTCGGTGGTCGGCCTGAGCCAGCGGCTGGCCGTGCTCGGCCAGCTCGGCCTGATCGGACGCCTCCCCGGGACCGCCACCGGCCGCGACCCGGTGGACATCGTGCCCGTCGCCTGCGCCGGGCCCGACCAGGCGCCGCCGCTTCCGCCGGCGGGCTTCCAGGTGCTCGGGCTGGGCGGCTACAACACCTGGATGGACGAGGACACGCTCTTCGACGCTCTGGTGGCGGCGATGGGGAAGGAGCCGGGCCTGCGGTTCGTGTCGCTCGGCGGACCCGTACCCGGGCACGAGACCGGGCGGCACGCCCGCTTCTGGGAGCGCGTGTCGACCTCCGGCCTGGACGCGCGTTTCCAGGACCTCGGGAGACGGTCGCGCCGGGAGGCGCGCCGGGTATTGGAGCAGAGCCACGTCGTGATCTGCCTCAGCCGACCCTGCCTGGAGGCCGAGCTCGGCTCGCGCCAACGGCTGGTCGAGGCGATGGCCTTCGAGCGCGCGGTGGTGACCACCCGCCTCGGTGACCTGGCGCGGGAGATCGAGGACCGTCGGGCGGGCGTGTGCGTGCCACCCGGGGATCCTCGGGCCGCCAGCGAGGCCCTGCTGCGGCTGGCCCAGGACCGCCAGCGACTCGAGGGCTGTGCGCGGGCAGGACGTCTTCTGTGGGAGGAGCGCTTCCGTCCCGACGTCGCCTATCCGGCGCTCCTCCGCTTCGTCGAGGCGCCCGAGCGGTGGCCCCCATCGGTGCTCGAAGACCCTGCCGGCCCCGCCGCCGAGCGGCTACGGCTGCAGGGCGAGCTGGCCGCCATCCGGGGCAGTCTCACCTTCCGGATGCTGCGCCGGCTGGACCGCTGGCTGGGCCGGGGGTGAGGCGCGGCCAGTTGACCGCCCCCCGTGCCCTCGGTATGGTTCGTGCCCATGCCGCTCTACGCCCTGGCGATCGCGGTCACGATCTTCGCCGCCGTCCGGGCGGTCCAGCGCGGGGAGGGCGGCTCCTGGTTGTGGATCATCCTGCTCTTCCCGCCCGTCGGCGGCATCGTCTACCTCATCAACCAGTACCTCGAAACCACCGGCTTCGGTCGCCGGGCCTTCCGGGTGCGCAAGGTGACCGCCGCCGATCTGCGCCTGGCCGAGCTCGATGTCCGCCGCCTGGACAACGCGGCGAGCTGGGCCGAGTATGCGTCACTGCTGCGCGCCCGCAAGGACCACAAGCGTGCCGCCGAGGCCGCGCAGCGCGCGCTCGAGCGCGACCCCGAGAGCCTGGACGCCGGCTACGAGCTGGGCCTCGCGCTGCTCGAGTCGGGACGCCACGCCCAGGCCGTGGAAGCCCTCCAGAAGGTGGTGGAGCGTGACCCCAAGTACGACTCCGACGATGCGCTGCACGCCCTGGCGCGGGCGCGGATGGAGGTCCAGGACATCCAGGGTGCGCGAGCCAATCTCGAGGAGCTGGCCGAGCGCCGGGCCCGGCCCGAGATCCTCTACGATCTGGCGGACACCCAGGCGGCCATGGGAGACCGGGATCAGGCGCTACGCTCGCTGCAAAGGATCATCGACGAGGCGAAGCTCGTCCCCGACTACCTGCAGCGGGAGGTCAGGCCGTGGGTACGCCGTGCCCGGGCCTCCAAGAAGCAGCTGGGCGCCTAGCCTTCGAAGCGGGCCTCGCGAACCGACCAGTCGATGGTGGCCACATCGGCCTGGTGAAACGCCTCCGCAGCCTCGCACCGAGTCGACTCGAGCAGGAACGACACGGAGGAGCGGCCATCGATCGAACGGAGCCACCACTCGTACTGAACGCGTTCGCCGCCACGGGCCACCAGCCTTCGCGTGAGCCGCCGCCCGCCCGGCAGCTCTTCAGTGCTCATCGACGGATCCCCGGCCGGGTCCTGCTGGTTCCGCTGCAAGACCTGCAACCGGCCGTCACCGACGGCACCGACGTGAAAGGCTAGCAGCTCCCCCTGGGCCTCGACCTCCCAGGTCAGAGGCAGCTCGAAGCTCAACCTGCCAAAGCCATGTCTCCGAAGCGCCGCCGTGGACCAACGATCCGGCCGTTCCCCATGGAGAAACGTGGCGCGGAGATCGTCCAGTTGACGCTGGCGACGCCGCTCCGCCTGGCCTCGCACCAGGCTTCGCACGATGGCGATCGCGGCGCCCAGCAGGACCAGCAGCAAGATCAGCCGGACCATATGCGCGGGATTCTACTCCCTCGCGCGACCTTGATTACGGAGGCCGGCTTCGGGGATCATGACCCTGCGGCCTACACGTGACGATGAAACCGCTATCGGGTGAGCTGGTCCGAGTCTGGCGAGACCGCCGCCTCCTCCTCGACCTGGCCGGGCGGGAGTTCCACCGCTCCTTCTCGGGCTCTGCGCTGGGGATCTGGTGGCGCTTCCTGCAGCCGGTGATCTCGATCGTCCTGCTCACCGTCGTCTTCAGCTCGGTGATCCCGGTCACCGTGGCCGGCCGCTCCGGCTACGGCGGCTACGCCCTGTTCCTCTGCAGCGGGTTCCTTCCCTGGCTCTCCATTGACGAGACCGCCAGGTCGGCCTGCACCTACTTCACCGACCGGGGCGACCTGATCCGACACACTGCCCATCCCCGCCTGCTGTTCGTGCTGGCGCCGGTGCTGGTGGCCGGGACCATGCTGCTGTTCTCGCTTCTGGTCCTGCTGCTGGTCAGCCTAGCGCTCGGCCATCGCCTGGGGGCGGCGGTGCTGCTGCTGGTCCCCTTGATCGCCCTGCACGGGTTGTTCCTGACCGGGATCGGCCTCACCTTCTCGACCCTCAACCTGGTCTTCCGCGACACCCTCGAGATCCTGAAGAACACGTTGCCCCTGCTGTTCTGGCTGACGCCGATCGTCTACCACCCGCTGGTGCTGCCGGCGCGGCTCCAGTTCCTGGTCTCCTACAACCCGTTCTCCTACCTCTTGGCCTGCTACCGCGCCATCATCCTGGAGGACCACGCTCCGGACCCGTTCTCGGTGGGCGTCTTCGGCCTGATGACGGCGGCCAGCCTGCTGGTCGGCCTGGGCCTCTTCCGTCGCGTCGCCGATACCCTGGCGGACCGGGTCTAGAGATGACTCCGATCGTCGAAGGACGCCACCTCTCCAAGAGCTACCGGATCCACGAACGCCCGACGGCCGCGCTCTTCGAGCTGCTGCTTCCGGGCAACCCCCGGTTCGCCGGGCGCGAGATCCCGGTCTTCA
>CAZNNH010000121.1:16041-18980 GCA_964574335.1 uncultured Acidobacteriota bacterium
TCCCGGGAGAAGGTGGCGGCCCGGACCCCCGCCATCATCGACTTCGCCGAGCTGGGGGCCGACATCGATCGGCCGCTTCGGACCTACTCCAGCGGGATGCGGATGCGCCTGGCGTTCGCCATCGCGGCCCAGGTCGAGCCGCAGGTGCTGCTGCTCGACGAGGTGCTGGCGGTGGGGGACCAGCGCTTCCAGACCCGCTGCCTGGCCTTCATCAAGCAGTTCAAGGCCCGGGGTGGGTCGCTGGTCTTCGTCTCCCACGACCTGGGCACGGTCCGTAGCGTGTGCGAGCGCTGCCTGTGGCTGGAGGCCGGATCGGCCCGCGCCCTGGGCGAGTCGTGGTCGGTGATCCGACGGTACCAGGACTTCGTACGGGAGCTGGACGGAGGGGAGAAGGGGGCGGACGAGGAGGGCAGCGGTGAGCTGGTGATCACCGAGGCCGAGCTCCTCGACCCCGACGGTCGACCACGCTCGCAGCTCGCTCCCCACGAGTCGCTGACCATCCGCCTCCACTACCGGGCGGTGCGCAGGATCGAGCGCCCCAACTTCGGCCTCGCCATCCATCGCTCGGACGGCCTGCTCTGCTACGGCACCTCCACCCACAAGGAAGGGCACCGGATCGGGGCCGTCTCGGGGGACGGTCACGTCGACTACGTGTTGGAGAGGATCGGCCTGCTCGCCGGCAGCTACGACATCACGGTGGGCATCTACGACGAGCAGGACGTCTACAAGTACCACCACGCCCACCGCAAGTTCCGCTTCTCCGTGCGACAGGAGGAGCGCGACGAGGGCGTCTGCCGGCTCCAGGGGCGCTTCGTGGTGCCGGCCGCGGAGAAGGCGTGATGGACGACCTGGCGCCCGCCCGGCCGGACGTCTCGGTGGTCATCCCCGGCGCCGGTCGCTCCGAGCTGACCGCCGCCTGCCTCGACTCGCTGCTGCCGGCCCTGGCGGCGTCTTCGGCGCGCGCCGAGGTGGTGTACGTCGATGACGCCTCGGGGGACGACACCCCGAGCCGCCTCTTCTCCCGGCATCCGTCGTTGCGGATCGAGCCTCTCGCGGCCCGGGCCGGCTTCGCCGCCGCCGCCAACCACGGGGTCCGGGCGGCTCGGGGGCCGGTGGTGGTCCTGCTCAACAACGACGTCGAGGTGAGCCCCGGCTTCCTGGACCCGCTGCTTCGCCACTTCGACGACAAGGAGATCTTCGCGGTGACCGCCGACAGCGTGGCCGACGGGCGTCACGAGTCCCCGACCCACGGCGCCTTCCGGGGAGGGCTCTTCCACGTGGAGCAGCCGGGGCTCACCGGGGCCGCGCCCCTGCCTTGCGAGACGGTCACCAACCTCCACATGTCGGGGGGCTTCTCGGCGTTCGATCGCCGGCTCTTCCTGGAGCTGGGGGGCTTCTCGCCCGCCTACTTCCCCTTCTACTGGGAGGACGTCGAGCTGTCGTGGCGCGCCTGGCGGCGCGGCCTCAAGGTCCTGTTCGAGCCTCTCAGCCGGGTCCATCACCGGAGCCACGCCACCGTCGCCGCCCTGCACTCGAGGGCCCTGAGACGATACGTCTACGAGCGCAACCGGCTGATCTTCATCTGGCGCAACATCCGTGACCCGGAGCTGTTCGCCGAGCACCTCGACTACCTGCTCGGTGGACGCACGGACGAGCAGGGGCTCGGGCTTCAGGGAGGGGGGATGCGCTTCCACTTCGTGCCGGGCGGGATTCGCAGGGCGCTGCGCGAGGTGGGGGGCGGCGAGGTGCGACGTCAGGACCGCCAGATCCTCGAGGAGTCTCGGGGCCTTCCATATCGGGTCCTGGCCGGGCCGCCGCCGCCGGGGCTGGGGGAACCATGTTGAGCACGCCGCTGCTGATCGTGCTGCTGGCGCTGGTGCTGCTTCTGCAGCTCGCCACCCTGGCCGGGTTGCTCTATTGGCTGCGGGCCTACCTTCGGGACCAATTCGGTCAGCTTCTGGTGGTGCTGCGGGAGCTCCAGCATGCGGTGCGGCTCCTGGGAGAGCAGCTCGGCACGCTCCAGCGTGCCTCGGCGGAGCAGGCCGGGGACCAGGCACGGGCCCTCGAGCAGCAGGCGCGGGCCTTCGAGGAGCAAACCCGTGTCTTGCAGGGGCAGACGCGCCTGATCGAGACTGGTATCATGCCGGCACAAGCTCAGGCGAACGCCGAGATCCGTGAGCTCCGCGCAGCGGTCGTCTTGCTCGAGCGGGAGGTCGCGGCCCAGGCCCATCGGGTCCTGAGCCACCTGGCATGGGAGGAGGTGGAGCGATACATCTCGGAGGACGAGACGCCGGAGGCGGAGAAGGACTTCTTCCGAAGGCTTCGGGCCGGGCGTCTGGAGTGATGGACGTCCTGCTGGTCGATCCCCCGGGGCCTCAGAAGTCGGGGTACAACCTCGGCTTGGCCTATCTGGCAGGGTCGCTCTTCCCGGCAGGGATCTCGGTCGGCATCCTCGACACCAATCACTGCTCCGACCCCGAGGAGCTCTGCCGCGACGCGGTTCGGACCCATGAGCCCCGCATCGTCGGCGTGTCGATCAAGAGCGCGAGCCAGGCGGTCGCGACGCGCCTGGCCGCCGCCATCCGGTCCGTCAGCGGCAAGGTGACGCTGGTGGCCGGCGGGCCCCACGTCTCGCTGCACCCCTGCGGCTTTCTCGACTCCACGCCGGAGTTCGACTTCGCGCTTGCCGGCGAGTGCGAGGAGGTCTTCGGCCCATTCGTGAGGGCCGTCCTCGAGGAGGGTCCGGTCTCCCCGAGGCTTCTGGGGCTCCAGGGGTTGTGCCAACGCGGCGATGGTGGCGTGTTGGGAGGAGAGGCGGCGATCGTGCAGGACCTCGACGGCCTCCCCTTTCCGCTCCTCGACGCGTTCTTGAACCTCGACGTAAGGCAGCGGCCCTACCAGCTCCTGACCTCCCGCGGCTGCCCCTACCCGTGCAGCTA
>CAZNNH010000122.1:0-18604 GCA_964574335.1 uncultured Acidobacteriota bacterium
ACCTTGAAGCCGTCGACCTTGAAGGTGCTGCCGTTGCCCAGGACCGCGATCTCCGCTGCCGCGGGCACCGAGAGGGCCAGGGCGACGGCCATCAAGCCGATCGGGCGGTTCAGGGCCGACAAGGTCTCACCGGACGATCGCGATCTCGACCTCGCCCTCCACCGTCCCGCCGCCGATCACGGTCGCCCGGACCGTGGCCGTGCCCGAGGTGGCGCGGCGGGTCCGCATCACGTCCTCGGCCTGGCCGTTCGTGTCGGTGGAGATCGGGGCGCCGGCGCTGTCCATGAACTCGGTGGCCGGGTCGTCGACCACCGTGAAGACCACCTGCACGTTGGCGACCGGGTTGCCGCTCGCGTCGGTCACGATCGCGTAGACGTGGGTCGAGCCGGAGTTGGTGATCCGGGGCGGGTCGGCCCTCACCGCAACTGCCGACGGCAGCACCGCGCCGATGTCCACGTCGACGGTGCCGTTGACGGGCCCCGAGGTCGCGGTGACCGTCGCCGTGCCCGAGCGGCTGTCGGCGCGGAGATTGACCCGGGCCACGCCGTCGTTGGTGCGGCCCTGCTCGTCGATCTGGCCGAGGGTGGTGAAGAACTGGACCACGGTGCCGTCCGGCACCAGCGTCCCGGCCGGCTCGGTCAGCAGCACCGAGATCACCGACACGCCGGTGTGGGCCGGGATGAAGATCGGGTTGGCGAAGATCTGCATCGTGGTGCCGGTGGGCGCGGTAGGCGGGGCTTGGTGGCAGGTCACCTGCAGGAGCGCCAAGGCGCCCAGGCCCAGCGCCAGCACCGGAGACCGGCTCGACGACGCACCGCTCTTCATGGGTTCACCTTGACGGGAGCCGGCCCCGGCAAGCCCGCCGGCAGCTCGGGTCCCCGGCTGGTCTGCAGGGTCATGGACTCGATGCGCACCTGCCCCTCGCCGGCCACCCGTCCCGTGAACCGGAAGGTGGCCACCGCTCCGGAGCCCTCGGTGGGCGCCGGCCGGGTCAGACGGATCCCGAGGCGGCCCGGCTCGACCTGGCGCTGGGCGCCGATCGAGGCCCCGTCGAGGGTGAGCAGCGAGCCGGGCCCCGACTCCACCAGCTCCAGCAGCCCCTCGTCGAAGCCCAGGGTCAGGTCGACCCCGACGAGGTCGCTGGCCCCGATCACCACCACCGACAGGACCGCACTCTGCCCCACGCCCAGCGCCAGCGTGCGCGGGCTCAGGCGCACCGAGGCGTTGATCCGCGCCGGCGGCGGCTCGGCCGCCTCGGTCGGCGGCAACGGAACCTGCGGCGTACCCCGAGGGGGCTGGGGCGAAGAAGGAGGCGGCGCCGGTGCCGGAGCCTGCGGCGCCGCGCTGTTTGGCTGAGGCGCCGCAGCAGCCGGTGCGGACGCGGGCTCGGCGACCTCGGCCTCCGGCTCCGGCTCCGGCCCGAACAGGGGCCGGGCGCTCGGCACCCGGATCGACTCCTGGGTGCCCACGAACATCGACTCCAGATCACGCTCGGTCACGCGGGGGGCGCGCACCAGGTGCGGGGTCAGCGAGATCAGCACCTCGCTCTCCTCGTCCTTCTTGGAGGTCGAGGTGAAGATCTTGTTGAGGACCGGGATGCTCTGCAGGCCGATGATCCCCTTCAGCGTGTCGGTCTCGCGCTGCTGGAGCAGGCCCCCGATCAGCGTGGTCTGGCCGTCCCGGACCCGCAGCGTGCCGTTGACGGCCCGGGTCAAGAAGGTCGGCGCCGTCAGGGGTTGCTCCCCGGCACTGACGGCCCGATCCTCCCCCTGGACGCTGAACTCGTAGGCGATCTCGAGGACGATCTCGCCGCCGGCGGTGATGCTGGGGGTGAGGTCCAGGTTGACGCCGACGTTCCGATACTGGAACGAGGTAGCCTGCTGGTAGTTGTTGACGCCACCGGCCGATACCGCCGGGAAAGAGGTCATCGGGACCGGTATCTCCTGGCCGATGGTGAGCGTGGTCTTCTTTCCCTCGGTGGCGCGCAGGCGGGGCGCGGCCAGGATCCTCACCGTGCCGTCCGTCTGGAGGAACTTGGTGAGCAGCGTCGACGGGATGGCGAGCACGAAATCGGAGAGGTTGAGCGAGGAGAGCAGGTGGGCCCGTACCTGGGTGAAGCCCCCGCTGAGCTCGGCCGTGCCACCGCTCGTGCCCTCGGCTCCGGCCGAGCTGCCACCGCCGTAGCCGGTGGGCGCGAAGGTGACCTTGGCCTGGTAGTTGGAGAGCTCGATCCCGTACTCCTTGAGCTTGGAGCGGTTGACCTCGAGGATCTCCACCTCGACCAGGACCTCGCCCAGCGCCTTGTCGTGGGCCTCGATGATGCGGGCCGCCATCGCCAGCTCGTCGGGGGTCCCGAGCAGCGTGATCGCCTTGAGCGTCTTGTTCACCTGGCTCTTCTTGATCCCGGTCAGGGTCTTGACCAGGTTCAGCATCTCGGTGGGATCGGCGTTGTCGAGGTAGAAGGTCTGGACCAGTTGGTCGTCGTAGGCCCGGCGCTTGGCCGGGTTCTCGGGGACCACGATCAGCGTGTTCTGGTCCAGCACCTTGTAGAAGAGGCGGTGGGCGGTGGTGATCTGGTCGAGGGCCTGCTCGAACGTCACCCCGGAGAGCCGCAACGTGACCCGCTTGTCTTTGTCGCGAAAGCCATCGTCCAGCAGGATGTTGACGCCCGAGAGCTTGCTCAGGGCGTCGAAGATCTTCTCCAGGCTCTCGTCGGGGAAGTTGAGCGAGATCGGCACCGGGCTGCGGGGGGACAGGACCGGAAGCGGGACCCGGGCCGCCTGGCTGCGCTTCTTGAGCCGGTCGAAGTCGGAGAGCCGCTGCTTCTCCTGCTCGCGCTCGAGGATCCGCTTCCGCACCGCGGCCAGCTCGTCGGTCGCCGCCATGTTGCTGGGGTCGTACTTCACCGCGATGTCGAGCTCGTCCGCTGCCGCGGCCAGCTCGTCCTGGGCCAGGTGCTTGACCGCCTCCTGCTGGTGGTAGCGGCTGGCCTGGATCCGCGTGTTCTCCAGCGCCAGCCGGTAGCCGATGTTGTCGGGATCCTTCTGGCAGGCCTTGGTCAGGCGGGCCACCGCCAGGTCCCAGTTCCCCTTCCTGGCCTCGCTCTGGCCTTTCCGATAGGCCATCCGGGCGGCGCACCCGCTCCCGAGAAGCATCGCGGCCACCAGCAGCGGGACAGCCGGCCGGCCCCATCGGCTCATGGCTTCTCCTTCAACGGGAGCCGCTGCACCCGCTCCGACCCCACGCCCTGCACGTCGACCGACTCGAGCCCGATGCCCACGATCTTGACCCGGTTGGCCACGATGTCCCCCACCCTCCCGGTCAGGACCTCGGCATCCTCGGTGAGCAGGACCGCCACCTCGAGCCCCTGCTGGCTCCTGACCGAGCCGATGTAGCTCAACCTCGACACGTCGCCGGCCCTCGACCCGAGCCCGGCTGTCTTGGTCGACAGTGCGCCGGGCACGGCGTCGCCGGCCAACACCGGCGGGGGCGTGGGAGCGGGTCCCGGCGACGGCGCCTCCGGCCGGGCCGAGGCCGCGGGCGGTCCGAACTCGAAGAGGTTGCGTCGGCCCACGTTCACCTCGGGCCGGTCGGCCTCCAGTCGCTCCAGGGCGATCCGCGGCAGCGCCGGGTGCCGATCGGCCGCCGCCGAAGACCGCTCGGTCGCGCCCGCGTCGGCCTGCGGCGCGTCGGAACGGAGGACCAGGGCCCAGGCGCACACGGCCGCCACCAGCAGCCCGGCCGCCCAGACGGCTCGGGAGCGGCTCACCACTCGCTGTACAGGGTGCCGTCCATCGCCTGGCCCGGCGCCTTGCTCCTGACGTCGTACACGCCGATCACCTCGGTCGGGTTGTCGGTGTCGACCTCCTCGAGGATCACCTCCCAGTCGGCGACCCCGGCGATGGGATCGGTCGGGATCTTCCGGAGGTAGCCCGCCTCCACCAGCGTCTCCAGCGACTCGGGGTAGTGGCCCTTGTCAGCCTGATACTGGTCGATCAGGTCCCTGAGCTGAAAGAGATCTTCCTTGAGGACCGCCTCTCGCGCCATGATCACGGTGGCGCGGAACTGAGGGAGCGCCACCGCCGCCAGGATCGCCAGCATCGACACCACAGTGACCAGCTCGATCAGCGTGAAGCCCGTCTCGGCGCCGGGCCGTCGGGTGCGCGGGCTTTGTTGGGCTCTCACCAGTCCTTGTACTCCGTCCCGTCGAGAGCCTTCCCCTCGTACTTGGTGTAGACGTCCCAGACGTTCTTGCGGCACCACGAGGTGCTGTCGGGGTCGTCCTGGTAGCAGCGGAGCCCCCACTCGGTGGAGCGGGTCATCGGGTCCATCGGGATCCGCCTCAGGAACTTGAGCTTGTGGTCGATACGCCCCACCTGGTTGACGCCTTCCACCAGCGTCTCGAGATCGGGCGGGTAGCCCTCGGAGCCCAGCTCGACGTCGGTCCCGCCGATGAAGCCGGTGTCGACGGCCAGCTTGTAGCTGTCGATCGCGGTACGGATGATCCGGAGCTGGCGACGCAGCTCGATCTCCTGCTGCCGCCGCTTGGCGATGCGCGCCACCGGCATGATGGCGGAGGCCAGGATCATCAGGATCGTGGCCGTCGCCACCATCTCGACGAAGGTGACGCCACGCTGGCCGGATCGCCCCGCCCGCTGGAGCCCCCGGGCCGGGCCACCGTCAGCCGCCGGTCCCGCCATCGGGCTCCTCCTCCCTCAAGTAGGTCGAGAGCTCCACGCTCAGGTCGCCTCCGCTCCCCCCTCCGGCCTCCTGGAGCTGGACCCCGTCGACCACGAGAAGGTGCGTCGACTGCTCCAGGCGCTCGATCAGCGAGACCAGTTGCCGGTAGCTCCCGCTGACGGGGAGCGTGATCGACAGACGGAGCAGGGGCATCCCCACCACCTTCTGTGGCCGGTAGCGTCTCGACTTGAGCTCGAGACCGGCATCGGCCGCCATCGCCTCGACGTCCTCGAGCACCCCGAAGAGCCCCCCGTCACGGGCCGGCACCACCTCCTCCACGAAACGGCGCTCGTCGGCCCGGTTCGCGAGTATCATACCGCTTCGCTCCCGCAGCGCCTCGACGTCCGCCCGCTCGGCGGCCAGCGTCTTCCGCACCGACCGAAGACGCGCCTCCAGGTCCCGCTCGCGCTGCAGGCGCGGCCAGGTGTAGCCCACGAAGCCAACCAGGTTGGCCCCCAGCAACACGACAAACGGCCACGCCGACTGCCGCCAGAGCGGGGCTCGCGGCCGGGCGGCGCTCACGGCCCTTCCTCCTCGGCCGTCTCCTCATCGTCGGCATCGTCTCCTGGATCCGGTGTGGACGCGGCCGCCGAATCCGCGCCGGGTGCGGGCCGGTAGCGCATGGTGGCCCTCAAATGGGTTCCGTTGGCCACCTCCGTCATCCCGTCGGGGAGCACGTCGTCGATCTCCGGGTGCGCCTCGAGCCGCCTCAGGAACGACAGCGCGGCATCGTCGTTGCGCGCCACCGCGGACACCGAGATCTGGAACCCGTCGCCTGACGGCTCCGGCGCGATGTTGGTCAGCCGCACGTCGGGCGGGAGCACGCCCTCGAGCACCCCCAGAAGCCTCGACCAGGACAGAGTGCGCCGGTCGACCAGCTCCTGGAGCGTCTTCCACCTTTCCCGCTCCTCACGACTCGGCTCCGGCAGCTCCAGCTGGCCTCGCTCGGCTCGGAGGCGGGCGAGCTCCTGCTCGGTCTCCGCCAGGGCCAGGTGGGCCTTCGAGGTCCCGCCGGGGGCCAGCTCGGCGAGGACCCGAACGTGCTGCGTGGTCGCCAGGAGCAGCCCCAGCCAGAGGAGCGCCGCCAGCGAGGTGGGCAGCCGCTGGTTGCGAAACGGCCGGCTGGCCAGGTTCAGCGGGGGCGTCATGCCGCCCTCCCCAGCAGGCAGGCAGTCCCGCCGGATAGCGTCCGCGGCAGCTCGACGTCCCCCACTCGAGCCGGCAGGACGCCGCCGAGGTCCAGCGCCTCGGCGGCCCGGCCCAGCGGCTCCTCCAGCAGGGCCAGCCGCTCGGCGACCGAGTCGTTGGAGCATCGGACCACGGCCCGCTCCAGCCCCTGCCCCCCCAGCCGATCGCGGTAGTACAGCACGGTGCTGGCCACCTCGGTCGCCACGTGTCGTGGCGAGGCGGCGCCGGGGCCGTCCAGGGTGCGAGCCAGCGAGACCCGACCGCCCTGGACCAGCAGGAAGGAGACGTAGCTCTCCTCCCAGTTGACCAGCAGCCAGTCGCCGCCGCCCGCCCCCCGGGAGACCGCCCCGAGGAGCGCCATCCCCGACAGATCCACGATCCCGGCGTGAAGCCCCAACGACTCGAAGAGGGACTCGTACTCCTCCAGGACGCGAGAGGACATCACCGCCACCAGCAGCGGGGCGGCCTTGCCCGGCCCCGCAGCCGCGAAGGCGATGCGCGCCTCCCGCACGTCGAAGGGAAGGCCCTTCTTCAGACGGAAGCGGATCAGCTCCTCGCTGTCGTGGCGGCGACGGGCCGGGATCTCCTCGGCGGGGAGGATCCGCAGCCGCGCCACCGGGTCTGGCAGCACCAGCGCCACCCGGCCCTTCCTGGGCGGCCCCAGTCGCTCGAGCAGCTTCTCCAGGGTTCGGCCGACCAGCGCCCGGTCGCTCAGGTTGGGGTCGACCAGCGATGGCCGCAGCGCCCCCTCGGGCAGATCGAGGGCGGTGGCGGACTGCAGCGCCAGGCCGTCGCGCTGACGGACGAAGCGCGCGTAGCCGAGCGACGACGACCGCACCTCGACCACCGACAGGGGGCAGTCGGGACGGAGAAAGAAGCGGCCCAGGCCCCGCCCGGCGCGCTCCAGCAGCGCGAGCACCGCGGGCCTCACGGCATCACCTCCACGAAGGTGACCTTGTTGATCTCGTGGAGGCTGGTGAAGCCGCCGAGCGCCCGCGCCACCGCCGACTCGCGCAGGAAGACCATCCCCTCCTCGCGGGCGGCGCGCTTGATCTCGGCGCTCGAGCGTCGGGAGAGGATCAGCTCCCGCACGTGGTCCGAGAGGTCGAGCAGCTCCGAGATCGCCATCCGCCCCTTGTACCCGGTCCCCCCGCACTCCAGGCAGCCGGCCCCCTCGTAGAACGGGATCTCCGAGTAGACCTCGGGATCGAGCCCCGACTCGACCAGCAGCTCCCGGGCCGGCCGGACCTCCCGCTTGCACTTCTCGCAGATGGTGCGGACCAGCCGTTGGGCCTGGACGCAGTTGAGGGCCGAGACGAAGTTGTAGGGCTCGATCCCCATGTTGAGGAAGCGCCCCAGCACGTCGATCACGTTGTTGGCGTGGACGGTGGTGAAGACCAGGTGGCCGGTGAGGGCGGACTGGATGGCGATCTCGGCGGTCTCGGGGTCGCGGATCTCGCCCACCATGACCTTGTCCGGGTCGTGGCGCAGGATCGAGCGCAGCCCCCGGGCGAAGGTCAGGCCCTTCTTCTCGTTGACCGGGATCTGGGTGACCCCCTTGAGCTGGTACTCGACCGGGTCCTCGATGGTGATGATCTTGTCCTCCTCGCTCTGGATCTCGGAGAGCGCGGCGTAGAGGGTGGTGGTCTTCCCCGAGCCGGTGGGCCCGGTCACCAGCACCATCCCGTAGGGCTCGCGGATGAAGCGCCGGAACCGCAGAAGCTCCTTCTCGTCGAAGCCGAGCACGTCCAGCCGCAGCGACGAGAACTGCTTGGACAGGCTCTCCTTGTCGAGGATCCGGATCACCGCGTCCTCGCCGTGCACGGAGGGCATGATCGACACCCGGAAGTCGATGGAGCGGCCCTTGACCCTCACCCGAAACCGGCCGTCCTGAGGCACCCGCTTCTCGGCGATGTCCAGCTCCGCCATCACCTTGATGCGGCTGATGATGGTGGCGTGGTGCTCCTTGGCGATCGGCTGCATCGCCGGCTGCAGCACGCCGTCGATCCGGTACTTGATCACCACCTCGGTGTCGCGGGTCTCGATGTGGATGTCGGAGGCGCGGCGGTTCAAGGCGTCAAAGACCGTCGAGTCCACCAGCCGGATGATCGGCGACTGGTCGGACTGGATCTTGTCGATCGAGAGCGTCTCCTCGGTCTCGTCGTCGCGGAGGAGCTGGATCTTGAAGGTCTCCGAGGCCTGCTCCAGCACCCGCTGGGTGCCCTGGCCACGCTTGAGCGCCTCCTGGATCGCGCTCGGCGCGCCCACCGCGGGCTGGATCGGAGCTCCCAGCAGCAGGCTCAGCTCGTCGATCACCGGCACGTCGGTCGGGTCCGCCATCACCAGGACCAGGCGGCCCTCCTCCCGCCGGTAGGGGAGGAAGGCGTAGCGGAACATCAGGTCGGCGGGGACCGACTGCAGTATCTCCGGGCTCGGCGCGAAGGAGGCCACGTCGACGAACTCGAGCCCGTAGCGGGTGGCGAGATCGCGCGCCTCACGCTCCTCGGCGGCCGGGTCCAGCGTCCCCAGCTCCGGCAGCCTCGGATCGGGCTTGATGATGGGCGGCAAGGCCATCACGCGCTCGCTACCGCTGGACCGCCGAGATCGCCTGGAACATCGGCAGGTAGAAGGCGAGCAGCATCCCGGCCACGATCACCGCCATCACCACCAGCATCAGCGGCTCCGCCAGCGCCAGGGCGGTGGCCATCTTGGTGTCCAGCTCCTCGTCGTAGAACTCGGCCACCGCGCTCAGCATGTCGCCGAGCGCGCCGGTCTGCTCGCCGACCCGGATCATCTCGAGGGGCAGCGGCTCCAGCACGCCGGTCGACTCGAGGGCCACGGTCAGGCTCTTGCCCTCGCGGATCTGGGGGGTGGCGGCGCCCACCGCCGAGGCAACGAACCGGTTGCCGATCGACGCCGCCGCCACCTCGAGGGCGTTGAGCAGGGGGAGGCCGCCGGCGAGGAGGGTGGCGAGGGTGCGCGCGAGCTGGCTGGTGGCGTACATCCTCGCCAGCGGGCCCAGAAAGGGGATGCGCAGCAGGAGGCGATCGATGGTCTGCCAGGAGTCCTCCCGACCCAACCACAGCCAGCCGATGGCCAGGGCCGCCGCCGCCCCGGTGGAGAGGATCAGCAGGTGGTCGCGGAGCCAGGAGGCCACCGCCATCAGGATCCGGGTCGGCAGAGGCAGCTCCGCCCCCTGGACCTCGTAGAAGCTCTGGAACTCCGGGATCACCTTGACCAGCAGGATGGCCACCAGAACCGCCATCATCACCATCAGGACCATCGGGTAGACGGAGGCGGAGATGGCCTTCTTCTTGAGCGCCTGGTTCATCCTCAGGTACTGGACGAAGCGGCGCAGCACCGTCTCCAGGCTGCCGCTGCGCTCCCCCGCCACCAGGCTGGCCGAGAACATCGGCGGGTAAAGCTCGCCCTCCGCCCGGAAGGCGTCGGAGAGCGACGAGCCCGACTGGATCCGGTCCCGAACCGCCAGCAGCGATCGCCGGAACATGGGGTCGGCCTGCCGCTCGAGGGTGACGTCGAGAGACTGCAGCAGCGGGAGCCCGGCCTTCAGCAGCGCCGCCAGCTCCTGGCCGAATACCAGCAGCAGCGCCGAGCGGATCCGTCGACGGCGAAAGCGGAGCGGCACCCCGTCCACGCCGCGGCGCACCGAGAACAGGTAGTACCCCTGCCGGTCCAGCTCCGCGCGCAGCGCTCCCTCATCGCTCGCCGCGAACGACCGCTCGAGCACCTCGCCGGAAGGCGTCCCAACCTTGCACAGGTACTCCATTCCGCTCCGGTTCGCCGCCCTTCGATACCGCCTTCACCCAATCTAGCAACTCGCCGGCTAAACGTCAAGAGATGAAGGACTTACCGGACCCGCGTCACGACCAGCGTCAGGTCGTCCTCGGGCGGGGTGCCCGAGGACCAGCCCTGGACCTCGCCGAGCAGCGTGTAAAGGGCGATCCGGGCGTCGTCACCCCGGCTGCGCAGGGCGGCGGCCTTGAGCCGATCGACGCCGAACGGCTCCCCGCCCGCACCCAGGCGATCGGTGACCCCATCGCTGTAGAAGACCAGGAGGTCGTCCCGCCGGATCGCGATGGTCTCGCGAACGTACGGGGCCTGCTCGCCGATCCCGAGCACCGTGCCGCCCTCGACCAGGTCGCGGACGCCGCCATCCGGGGTCACCAGAAACGGGTAGTGGTGGCCGGCATTGACGAAGTCGAGCCGGTCGTGCTCGAGCTCGAAGATGCCGAAGAACAGGGTCGCGAACAGGCCTGCCGGCGAGACCTCGGAGAACACCTGGTTGACCGCCGTCACCAGCCGGTCGACGGCCACCTCCGGCGAGAGCAGCCGCGCGCGCAGGCACGCCTTGAGGCTGGCGGCCAAGAGCGCCGCCGGCACCCCCTTGCCCATCACGTCGCCGATGGCGAAGGCGAGCCGGTCGGGGCCGAGCGCCACCAGGTCGTAGAAGTCGCCGCCGATCTCCCGGAAGGGGATGAACTCCCGGGCCACCTCGAGGCGTGGGTGCTGGATGGGCGGCGGGGTCAGCGAGCGTTGCACGTTGGTGGCCAGCCGCAGCTCCTCGGCCATCCTCCGGGCCATCACCTCGACCCGGCCGTACAGCGCCTCGAGCTCGGCGTTCTTGCGGGAGAGCTCGTCGAGGTACCCCCGCGATCGAAGCGCGGCGGAGATCCGGGCCTTCAGCTCCCCGGCGCCCAGCGAGCCGTTGACCACATCGTCGGCATGGCCGTCGAGCAGGTCCTCGAAGCCGTCGCGCCCGCCGGTGGGCGTGACCAGGAGCACCGCCGGGCGGCTGGCCGGCGGCAGCCCGCGCAGCGGCAGCAGCAACGAGCGGATGAAGCTCGGCTCGAGACCGCCATCGAGCAGGAGCACCTGGCTGGGCCTCTCGCGGAGCGACTCCGGCGCCGCCTCCCTCGAGACCGGTTCCCAGTCGAGCAGCTCGTCGAGCCCCTCGATGCTCGCTCGTCCGGTACCCGGAGCGCCCACCACCAGCCCCCGCGGTCGCGTGGTCGCCGGGGACGGGGCCTCGGTCGGCGCGTTCTCTGCCGAAGCGGTGGGAGCCAGGGCCCTCATCAGACGGGATCGATGAACTTGTAGCCGACGCCGTGGATGGTCAGGATGTGCCGCGGCTCGGCCCCGCTGTCACCGATCTTGGCGCGCAGCTTGGCGATGTGGGTGTCGACGGTCCGGGTCGACGGGTAGCTCTGGTAGCCCCAGACGTCCTCCAGGAGCTGGTCGCGGGAGACCGTCTCCCCTTTCCGCTCGATCAGGTAGCGCAGCAGCTCGAACTCCCGCGGCGAGAGCTCGAGCGTCTCGCCGGCGCGGCTGGCCCGATAGGCGTCGAAGTCCAGCTCGACGTCGGCGAAGCGGTAGCGGCTGAGCCGCTTCTTCCCCTCGGCGCGGCGCAGGATGGCCCGCACCCGGGCCAGCAGCTCCCGGATGGAGAAGGGCTTGGTGACGTAGTCGTCGGCCCCCAGCTCCAGCCCCACCACCTTGTCGATCTCCTGGCCGCGCGCCGTGAGCATGACGATCGGCGCGTCGAACCCCTCGCTGCGCAGGGCCTTGCACACCTCGAGACCGCTGAGGCGGGGCAGCATGATGTCGAGGATCAGGAGGTCCGGCTTCTGGCTGCGGGCCCGCTCCAGGCCACTCTGGCCATCGGTAGCCGTCAGCACCTCGTAGCCCTCGAACTCGAAGTTGTCCTTGAGGCCGAGCACCATGTCCGGCTCGTCTTCGACGATCAGGATCTTGCTCATCTGCCCCCCACCCGCCCTTCAGCTCCGGCCCCGCGAAAGCGGCAGCACCAGCGTGAACGAGCTGCCCCGCCCCGGGGCGCTCTCCACCTGGACCTCGCCGCCGTGGGCCTCCATGATGTGCCGCACCAGCGAGAGGCCGAGGCCGCTGCCCTTGGTCTCGTGGACCAGGCTGTCCTCGGCGCGATAGAACTTGTCGAAGATCCGCTTGACCTCGCCCTTGGCCACGCCGATCCCCCGGTCGCGCACCGTCAGCAGCAGCCGGTTGCCGTCCTGGCGCACCTCCAGGCCGAGGTACTTCTCCTCGGCGCTGAACTTGATGGCGTTGTTGACCAGGTTGATCAGCGCCTGGCTGAGCGCCTCCTTGTCGACGGCCACCTCCGGCAGGTCCCGGCTCACCTTGAGGTCGAGCTCGAATCCCTGCTGCTCGATCTGGAAGCGATAGGTGTCGATCACCTCGTCCACGATCGCGGGGATGTCCGCCGGCGCGAACTTGTACTCCTTGCGGCCGGCCTCGATCCGCGAGAAGTCGAGGATGTTGTTGATGAGCTGGGTCAGCCGCAGGCTCTCCTTGCTGATCACCCGATAGTACTGGGCGGTCTTCTCCGGGCTGGCCACCCGCCCCAGCTCCAGCGTCTCGGCGAAGAGCCGGATCAAGGCCAGCGGCGTCTTCAGCTCGTGGCTGACGTTGGCCACGAAGTCGCTCTTGAGCCGGGAGAGGTGGATCTCGCGGCGAACGTTGCTGTAGACCAAGAACAGCCCGGCCCCCAACATCAGGTCGATGAACCCGATCAGGGTCAGCGTCCCCATCTTCCAGCGGTGGACGTCCTCGGCGATGGAACGCTCCCGGTAGCGCAGCGACAAGCTGAGACCGCGAAAGGAGGGGCTGGTCATGTGGCGCTTGACCTCGAACTCGCCCCCCGGCGTGGGCGCGGTCTCGTACACCACCTTCCCCCCCGGCTCGCTGACCCGGATCACCATCGCGCCTCCGGGGTTCATGAACTCCTTCTCGAAGTAGTGGGCGAGCAGGGTGCCGTGGGCGTAGGAGCACGCGTACTGGAAGTGCAGGGTGCCGGGGACCTCGAACTCCCCTGGCGGCAGATCCACCCAGTCGTCGTACTCCGACCGGGGCAGCCCCCCGTTGAAGGCCAGCGCCTCGCGCAGCGCCTGTAGCTCGGCGTCGTGCTCCGGGCCCCACCCCGGGACCTCTCGCTTGGAGGAGACCTCCAGGTGGAGGCTGTCGAACACGGGGTCGCCGAGCCCGGCCTGCTTCAGGCGGGCCCGGATCTCGGCCGGACGCGCCTCCAGCAGCCGCTCCGGCCCCAGCACTCGGGCGGCCTCCAGGGCCTTGGCGTGCGCGGCCTGCTCCAGGTCCTTCTCGACGTAGGCCAGGGTCTTCTCGGCCCGTTTGTAGAGGGCGATCTTGGTGGTCTCGGCGTGGCGCGGGATCAGGTAGAACAGCACCACCGACAGCGCGACCGAGGGGAGCAGCACCGCGCCCACGAAGATCGAGATCAGCCGACCGCGCGGGTCAGGGGGTGCCGTCACCAGCCGGGCGGTGCGCGTCATCAAACGGGAATCTACCACTACCCAGGCGCGGGCGCTGTCACACCACAAGAAGCCCCGTCAAACGATGTCAACGTCACCCGCCTGACGGGAAACGCACTATCATCACCCCGAGATGGGACGCGAGCAGGGCGTGCGGGCGATCGCCACCAACCGGAAGGCCTTCTTCAGCTACCAGGTGATCGACCGGGTGGAGGCCGGGATCTGCCTGCTCGGCACCGAGGTGAAGTCGATCCGCGACGGCGGCCTCGCCTTCCGCGACGCCTACGTCGAGTACCGGGAGGGCGAGCTGTTCCTGGTAGGCGCCCACATCGCCCCCTACCGTCACGGCAACCTGCAGAACCACGCCGACGGCCGCCGCCGCAAGCTGCTCCTCCACAAGCGCGAGATTCACAAGCTCGGAGGCAAGATCACCGAACGTGGTCTCACCCTGGTGCCGCTCAAGGCCTACTTCAAGGACGGCCGGGTCAAGCTGGAGATCGGCCTGGGACGGGGCAAGCGGGCCCACGACAAGCGCGAGGCGATCAAGCGGCGCGACCTCGAGCGGGAGACGCGGAAGGCGCTCCGTCGGCAGCACGACTGAGCCGCCCGGCCCGCCGCTCAGTCCGGCCCGCCTCCCTTGAGGTGGTCCATCCGGAACTGCAGCAGCGACTCCCCCAGCTTGATCGAGTCGCCCGCCGCCAGCGAGTGGCGGCCCACCCGACGCTCATTGACCCAGGTACCGTTGGTGCTGCCCAGGTCGAGGACCTCGAACCCGCCCTCGGCGGCGACACGCACCCGGCAGTGCTGGCCGGAGACCGCCGGGTCACTCAGGACGATGTCGTTGCCCGGCGCCCGACCGATCGACACCGCGCTCTCCAGGCTCACCTCGAACAGGCGGCCGGCGTCGGGCCCGCGGGTGACGTGGAGCAGGGGCTTGAGGGTCAGCACCATCGTGGGGCTGCCGCCGTCCCCCAGGCCGTCGAGCCGGGTGACCAGGGTCCCGGCGGCTCCGTTGGTGGGGGCGGCGGCCGGCTCCCAGGTCGAGGCCTGCGGCCGGAGCCGGGCCTCGCGCCGGCGCAGCGCCAGCACGAAGGCCAGAAGCGAGCCCAGCCCCAGCACCGCCGCCAGGATCCAGCCGGCCCAGAAAACGCCGCTCGACAGAGGGCCGGGCGGCGTCGCCCTCACACCCCCGGCGGGGGCCTCCACGGCGGCAGCCACCGCCTGGTCCGGCGCCATCCGCGCGCGGACCGGCGTCAGCGCGCCGATGCGCCGGCCGACCTCGCTCCCGTCCACTCCCCGGCCGAAGTACTCGCCATCGGTCAGCTTGGCGATACGCCGCAGGACCTGCTCCCGCACCCGGCCGAGGCCGATCGTGAACACCGGGATCCCCAGCTCGCGGGCCATGCCCACGCCGTCCTCCAGGGTCAGGGCGCTGTTCTCGTCGAGACCATCGCTGATCAGCAGGATGACCCGCCGCTCGCCTCGGGCCTGGCTCTGGTAGCGGCTGGCATCGAAGATGGCATCGTGTAGGGCGGTGAATCGGCCCGCCGCCGCCAGGTGCGCCGTCACCTCCCGGGCCCTCTCCCGCTCGGCGGTCCAGGGCACCAGCAGCTTCGACTCGTCGTTGAACCCGAAGACGGCAACCTGGCTGCCCGGCGGCAGGCTGACGAGGACCCCCTCGACGATGCGGGTGCGCTCGGCCTGATCCTCCGGTCCCAGGCTTCCTGAGGTATCGAGGGCGAGCACCAGCGAGATGGGCCCGGCGGCGGCTGGCTCGGCGGCCGGCGCCACGGGGGCAAGGAGGAGAAGCCACGCCCCCATCCCGCAGGAGGTCGCCGCCGCCAGGGCCCCCAGGCGGATCACGACGGCCGCGCCTTCGGCCTGCGGCCCTTCAGCTCGGGGGACTCGACCAGGGCCATCCCCAGCAGCCGGAGGCCCTCGGCCAGGTGCCTGAGGCCGAGCCGCCGGAGGGAGGCCGGGACCGGGCCCACGTCGGGATACCCACGCCCCTCGGGGTCGGCCTCGATCTTCTCCCAGTTGGCGAACAGGCGGCCCCAGTCGCTGGAGAGCGCCTTCTTGATCGGGTCCTGGCCGAAGAACGGGTACCAGAACAGGTCGTGGTACCCGACCGAGGCCAGGTAAGCCCAGGGGGCCAGCCAGGTCTTGAGCGACCACTCGACCGGCTTCTTGAGCGGCCCCCAGTAGATGCGGTGCTGGTTCCGGGCCGCGAAGGTCATCTTCTTGAACGGCCCCTCGAAGCCCCAGCGCTCCTCCGCCGCGGAGCGGTCGCCGACGATCTCGATCTGGTGGGGATCGGCGACGCCGAGGCCCTGCTCGTGGGCGAGGCGCAGGTACTTGAGGTCCCGCAGCGGGTCGAAGCCCATCAGCCGCGCCGCCACCGCGTCGATGGCCACCTGATCGCGAGAGGCCAGGATCACGTTCTTGACGTGGGGCACCATGCAGCGGGGCCCGGGCCCATCCCCGGCGAAGGTGCCGTCCATGACCGCGAAGACGCCCCGGTGGATGCGCTTTTGGATCATCAGCAGGTCGACCAGCGTCTCGTGGATGACCGGGTGGGTCCAGTGGCGGCGCTCGTTGAGCAGCCCGCCAAAGGCGTTCTTCATCGCACCGGTGGTCCCGGTGAAGATGTGGGTCTTGACGGTGGGAAGGTGGACGATGCTCTCGCCGATGAAGCGCCTCGGAATCGAGAAGCCCTTGGGGTAGACCTGGTTGAGCACCAGGAAGCGGTCCGCGAGGTCGCCCACCGCCTCCCGGACGTTCACCCACTCCTCGCCCTCGTAGAGGTGGACGTTGGCGAGGCCGTGGGCCTTCACCACGTCGAGCTGCTTGTTCTCCCGCTCCCCGAGGTGGGCGTCGATCACCACCGTACGGTTGTGGCAGGCGTGGAGACGCTCGGGGGCGTAGCCGTCACGCTTCATGGCCCGGATCACGCCCTCGAGCTGCCAGGGCACGGTCGAGGAGCCCGGGAAGAAGAAGTGCCAGGAGATGTTGATCTTGAGGGCGGTCTCGACGTCCTTGGCAAGCTCCTCCTGATAGCCGGCCAGGTTGAGAAGCTCGTGGTAGTCGGCGAGAACCGTGGCGGGCGAGGTCCTGAGCACCGCCACCTTCGAAACAGGTGTCCTGCTATCGCTCATGGCTGAGAGTATGACTCAGGCGGGACGGAAGCCGCGAGCCACCGGGGGCCCCTCAGTCCTCGTTCCCGCCCGGCCCCTCGTCTTCCTTGTACATGTACTTGATGGCGTCCTTGAGGAGCAGGATGTTGGGGGCGTCCGTGCGATGCACCTTGATCGCGGTGCGGTCGTACCATTCGATCGTCCCACGAAGCTCCTCGCCGTCCTTCAGGAGGATGACCATGCGGGTCTTGTTGGTCATCTGCTTCAGGTAGTAGAAGCTCTCGGCATTGGTCTGCTCGGGCGGGATCGGCTTGCGCTGGCGGTAGCCTCGGGCGGTGGCCGCGTACTGCTCGCGGGCCTCCGAGAGGTCGGGACGGATCAGCTTGCGGGTCATACTCGCCGAACTCCTGTCGGCGCCATCGGCTGGTCTCGTCCGCCCTTGAGCGCTGCCGGCTGGAAGGTGTCCGGTCGGGCACGAGACGCAATGCGGAGGTCGCTAGAGCCAGTCTTAGCACACCGCCTCGCCGGCGCGCAAGCGGGGCCTCACGGCTCCGGCGCCGGATCGGGGGCCGCCAGGTCGTCCATCAGCACGTCCATGGCCAGCAGCTTGTTGGCGTTGCCGCGCAGGGCGCGAAGCGCCTGGGCCACCGCCGCGGCCAGCCGTTCGGCCTGGCTCCCCAGCCGCCCCGCCGCCAGCCGGGAGAGCGGCTCGCCGATGTCGGCGTTCAGGATCCGCCCGCCCAGCCGCAGCGCCGCGAGGTCCCGCAGCAACGAGCGCAGCGTGGTCAGGGCGAGCGGCAGGTCCTCCTGGTCCTTCAGCCGCTCGGCGGCCTCCATCCTCCCGAGCGGGTCCATGCCGGAGACCGTCTCCAGCAGCTCCACCAGGCCCTCCCGCAACGTCCGGTAGGCCTGGGACTCGAAGGCCAGCGCTCGACCGAGGCTCCCTGCCGAGAGGATGGCGCGGAGCCGCGCCTCCTCGGCAGACAGGAGAAGCTCGCGGGCCAGGTGCTCCTCCAGCCGGCTGGCTGGGAGCGGGCCGAGCCTCAGCACCTGGCAGCGCGAACGGATGGTGGGCAGCAACGCGTGAGGCGCCGCGGTGACCAGCATCACGTGGGAGGTGGCTGGAGGCTCCTCCAGGCTCTTCAGCAGCGCGTTCTGGGCCTGCTCGGTCAGGCGGTGCGCCTCGTCGACGACGAAGCCCCGCGCCCTCGCCTCGAAGGGACGGGCCTGTATCTCCTGCACCAGGGCACGAGCCTGCTCGACCTTGATGACCCGGGTCTCCGGCTCCACCTGCACCAGGTCCGGGTGGAGGCCTCGCGAGGAGCGGCGACAGGCCGGGCACGCCTCGCAGACATCGCCCCCTCCCGAGTCGCACACCAGCGCCCGGGCCGCCGCCAGGGCCAGGGTCCGTTTGCCGACGCCATCGGGCCCCACCAGCAGCAGCGAGGGCGGCAGCCTCCGCTCGGCGATGGCGCGCGCCAGCAGCGTCTTGACCCGGTCGTGGCCGAGGATGGCGGCGAGGCCGGTCATGCCACCAGGCCCCGGGACCGAACCGCCTCGGCCAGCCGCTCGGCGAGGCGCTCGGGGGGCTCGAGGGCGTCGACCCTCACAAAGCGCCCCGGCTCCCGCTCCGCCAGCTCCAGGTAGCCCCGACGCACCCGCTCGTGGAACGCCACCTCCTCGGCTTCCATTCGGTCCCGGCTCCTCCCCCGGTGGCGCACGCGGGAAAGCCCGATCTCCACCGGCACGTCGAGCAGGAAGGTCAGGTCGGGCTTCAGGCCGCCGGTGGCCGCCTCCGTGACGGCGAGGACCACCTGAAGCGGTAGCCTCCGACCGTACCCTTGGTAGGCGATCGACGAGTCGGCGTAGCGGTCAGAGATCACCAGCCGTCCCTCCGCAAGCGCCGGCCGCAGACGCTCGCCGACGTGCTGGGCCCGGTCGGCGTAGTAGAGGAGCAGCTCCGCCATCGGCAGCATCCCGCCGTGACGGCGGTCGAGCAGCAGGGCCCGGATCTCCCGGCCGATCTCGGTCCCACCCGGCTCCTGGGTCAGCAACGTGGCGGGCCCGAAGGCCTCGGCCAGGAACCGCGCCTGGGTCGACTTGCCACAGCCTTCGATCCCCTCCAGCGTGATGAACGGCACGGCGCCCATTCTATACGCCGCGCCCGGAGTGAATCCGGGCGCGGCTATCCAGCGGGGGGGTACCGCCCCCCGGGCCCCC
>CAZNNH010000123.1:0-18143 GCA_964574335.1 uncultured Acidobacteriota bacterium
GGCCGCGGGGGACACGATCCCGAATCCGCAGGCCCACCGATGGATTCGGGTCATGTCCCCTCGTCATTAGAAGCGGCCGATCCCCACTGCGAAGGTGGCCGTGTAGCCAGAGAGCGTCGAGTCCTGCTGGCTGCCGTCGACGAACCGGTAGCCTCCGGAGAACATGACCCTCACCCGCTTCGCGAAGTTGATGCGCACCACCAGCTCGGGCTCGCACACGAAGAAGGTGTCGTCGGGCCCGTTGTGCCGGTGATCGGAGCGGCCGTGCCCGTCGTCCCAGTCGTCCCAGCCGTCGTCGTTCCACCAATCGCCGTCGTCGTCCGTGCTGCCCGCCCCCAGCAGGGTCTGGACGCCCACGTGCACCTTGGAGTGGGGGGAGATCATGGCGCCCAGCAGCAGGCCGCCATAGCCCATGTTCCGGTACCTCTCTGGATGGATCAGGCCGTACCCGGCCAGGCCGACGATGAACTGGTTGTTGATGATCCAGCCCCCCTGACCACCGGCGAAGGTGGCGAAGTCCCCGCCGACCTCGCTGATCTTGAACACCGGCGCGCCGTAGAAGCCGTTCCTGACGTGGTCTCCGAGCAGCGTCTGATCGGTCTGCGCCAGCGCCGGGGCGGCCAGACAGAGTGAAAGTAGCGTCAACGTGAGTCTGTTCATGTGTTCTCCATTCGGTGATCGAGTGCGTCCCAATAACCCCCGCCCACGCCAGGAAGCAAGGGGCTTGCCAGCCGACGCCTTGACGGCAATCCCCCTGGAGCGGCCGAGATCCGGCCGTCTCGGCGGTATCGGGTGTCGCCGGGACCGGTCGCCGTTCCGGAAAGAGGAGACATTTCGCCGCCCGGGCTCCGGAACCCGGAGCCCTGGTCCCCGCCGCTTCGTTGACAGCCACCGTGCCAGCGACTAATAGTGAGCCGTGCCGACGTCGCCCGCCGCAGCGCTGCCGCCGGAGCGCACCCTCGACCCCAGCCGGCCGCTAGAGGGCCGGGCTTCCGAGCGTTTCACCAGCATCTACCAGATCGGCCGGCAGCTCCTCGAGCAGCGCGACCCCGAGCAGGTGATCGGCACCATCCTGGCCGCGATCCGCGATCACCTGGACCCGGATCACGCCTGCGTGCTGGTGCGCCTTTCCGACGGAAGCCACCAGGCGGTGGCCACCCACAACCTCGAGCTGGGCCAGCAGCCGGAGAGCTGGCCGCTCAGCCACAGCGTCCTCCACCGGGCGCGAGAGTCCGGCCTGGCGGTGCTGTCGGCGGACCTGCAGGCCGACGCCGAGCTGGGCGCGGCGGGGAGCGTGCTGCGCTACCAGATCCGCTCGGTGATGTGCGTGCCGCTGGGCCGGGGCGTCGAGGGGCTCATCTACGTCGACAACCGCGCCAAGCGGCGCCCCTTCGAGCAGGAGGACCTCGAGTTCCTCACCGCCATCGCCCTCTACACGTCGCTGGTCCTCGAGCGGGCCCACGAGCACCTGCGCGCCACCGAGGCGCTGCGCCACAGCGACGAGCGGGTCGAGATGCTGCAGGGGGAGCTGCTGCGGCACGAGATCGTGGGGCGCTCCAAGGCCCTGATCGACGCCTACGACTCGCTGCGGCGCTTCGCCCGCTCCGGGGCCCGCGTGCTGCTGCGCGGCGAGACCGGCACCGGCAAGGAGCTCTTCGCCCGCGCCTACGCGGCCAGCGGCCCCCGCGCCGGCAAGGCCTACGTCCCGGTCCCGGTGCCGGCCCTGGCCTCGGGGCTGATCGAGTCCGAGCTGTTCGGCCACGTGCGCGGGGCCTTCACCGAGGCCAGCCGGGACAAGAAGGGGCGCCTCGAGCTGGCGGGCGCCGGGGTGCTGTTCCTCGACGAGGTGGGTGACATCGACCTCCCCATCCAGCCCAAGCTGCTGCGCTTCCTCGATTCCGGAGAGCTCTTCCGGGTGGGGGACACCGAGCCCCGCCGCATCGACACCCTGGTGGTCTCGGCCACCAACCGCAACCTCGAGCGGGCGGTCGAGGAAGGTCGCTTCCGGGCCGACCTGCTGGCCCGCCTCGGCCACGTGGTGACGATCCCGCCGCTGCGAGAGCGCCCGGAGGACATCCCGCTGCTGGTCGAGCACTTTCTTTCGCTCTGCGGCCGCGAGGGGCGACGCAAGGTCTTCGTGCCCGAGACCCTGGAACGGATGAGACGTTATCGTTGGCCGCTCAACGTCCGCGAGCTGCAGCAGGTGGTGGAGCGGGCCGTCTGCCTGGTCGACCGTGACCGGGTGCTCCCGGAGGACCTTCCCGAGGAGCTGCAGCCGAAGCCGCCTGCGCCTTCGGAGGCGCCGTCCCCGGTCGCCGCCGGCGGCGAGCTGCGACCCCTGCGCGAGGTGGTCGAGGAGGTCGAGCGGGCCCACATCCTGAAGGCTCTGGAGATCACCGGCGGCAACCGTCGCCGGGCCATCGAGATGCTCAAGGTGTCGCACGACACCTTCTACCGGCGCCTCGAGGACTTCGGCCTCCATCAGAAGAAGGGCTGAGGCGGCCCCGCCGACCCGCGCCCGCCGAGACCCTCTGGCTGTAGCCCCGTCGCTGCGTGTAGCATAGGCGCCCGGACACGATGCCCCAGGAACCCGAGATCGGTCAGGTCCTCGACGGCAAGTACCGTCTGGACGCGCGCATCGGCCAAGGTGGGATGGGGACGGTGTATCGTGCGGTGCACCTCACGCTGAAGACCCCACGCGCCATCAAGGTGATGCGGAGGGAGCTGGCCGAGGACGAGGGCTTCGTCGCCCGCTTCGAGGCCGAGGCACGCCTGGCCGAAGGGTTCCGCCACCCGAACCTGGTCGCCGTCTACGACCTCGGCCGCCTCCCCGACGGCGCCCCCTACATCGTCAGCGAGCTGGTGGAGGGAGAGACGGTGGCCAGCCTGCTCCGGGCCAGACGGAGCTTTCCCCCCGAGGAGGTGGCGCTCTTCCTGGGCCAGATCGCCCGCGGCCTGGCGGTGGCCCACGACAAGGGGATCGTCCATCGGGACATTGCCCCGGACAACATCATGATCACGGGCTACGGCACCGCCGGGGCGGTGGCGCGCCTGCTGGACTTCGGGATCGCCAAGGACCTCACGGGGAGCGCCTCGCCCAAGACCGCCTCCAGCCTGCTGCTCGGTAAGCTCGGCTACGCCGCACCCGAGCAGATGGGCTCGCTGGCCGTGGTGGGGGCCGTCGACTCCCGGGCCGACGTCTTCTCGCTCTCGGCGGTGGCCTTCGAGATGTTGACCGGCCGGCTCCCGTGGCGCAAGGACAGCCTTCAGTCCTACGTCCACGACCTGCTGGTTCGACCGGAGGAGGAGATCTCGAGGGACTGCGTTCGCGCAGCGGCACCCGAGCTGTGGCGGGAGCTGCTGTGTCGCGGGCTTTCGCGGGACCGGGAGCGCCGCGTCCCCGACATGCTCAGCCTGGCCTACGGAATGGACAGAGCGGTCGGGGCGTTGCTCGAGATCTCGAGCGCCGCGACCGTGAGGCACCGGCTACCGCAGTCTAGGTTGCCCCCCCGCCGGGGCTGGGCGGCGGCCCTCCCGATCGCCGCTGCCGGAGCCGTCGCCGCCGGGCTCGCCCTGTACTGGGGCTACCCAGCGCCCGCACCTGGGGCCCGCCTCCCGGCGCCCCCTCCCACCGCGACCCTGGTTGCCCCGAGCACGGAGGAAGAGGCCCCCTCCGTGGGCGGCGACCCGGGTACCGAGCTCGAGCCAGCAGCCGAGACCGCGCCCACACCAGAGCCCACCCCGACCGCGACATCCACCCCCCGACCCACGCCGCCGCCGACACCCGTTCCCGCACCTTCGGTGCAGGCCCCGACGCCGGCACCCGCGTCACCGAGGCCGCCGGCGTCGACCCTGGCTCGCGGCGGCGAGATCGCCGCGCCGACGTCGCTCGAGCCGGCCGAGGCCCCCCGCCCGGCCACCCTGATCGTGAAGAGCACGCCCGAGGCCGTGGTCCGGTTGGACGGCCAGATCCGGGGGCGAACGCCGGCGCTGCTGAACCCGCTCGCTCCCGGCCGGCACGAGATCGTCCTCACCAGCGACGACGGCCGGCAGTACTCGGAGCTGGTGGAGGTGGGGCCGGGCGAGAGCCTGGAGCGGAGCATCCGGCTGCCGGGCTTCGGCAGCCTCTCGATCGGCTCCTCGAGCTGGGCGATGGTGGCGGTGGACGGCGGCCCCTCCCGCGAGACCCCGGTGCGCTTCGAGAAGCTGGTGGCCGGGCGGCACCGGATCACCGCCTCGAGACCGGGCTACGTGGGCCAGGTGATCGACGTCGAGGTGCAGGAGGGTGGCGACCAGAGTCTGGTCATCGACCTCGAGAAGGCTCCGTGAACCAGACGGCGTGCGTTTTCCGGAGCCCCTGCCCTCACCGGGGCGCCGGGCGATCTCTCGACTAGAGGGCCAGTTGGCTCCGTCTCCGGCCCGGCGGCATGTGGCAAGCTCCTTGCTCAGGGGTGTGGGCGAGACCCTGGCTCCGGCCGAGCGCCGGAGACCCTGCCGGGGCCGGCCAGGAGGTGCCGTCATGCGCTCTGTCGCAACCGCAACCGTGGTCCTTCTCTCCCTCCTCTCGGGTGGCTCGCTCAGGGCCCAGGGTCCGACCCCGGCCTCGGCCGGCGGCGCCGAGCTCGAGGAGGCCAAGCGTTGCTACCGGGGGGCGCGTTTCGAGGAGACCATCAAGCGTCTAGAGGATGCCGTCGTGCAGCTCGACCGTGAGCGCAGCCTCGAGGTGCGACGGATCCACCTGGCCGACGCCTACCTGCACCTGGGCCTGGCCCACCTTGCCCTCGGCCAGCGTAGCCGGGCTCGACAGGCCTTCCGCGAGATGCTGGCCCTCGACGAGGAGATCCAGCTCGACGCCGACATCTACGCTCCGAAGGTCCTCGAGCTGCTGGAGGAGGCGCGGGCCCAGGTTCGCTCCGCCGAGCCGGAGCTGGTGGAATCCCCTCCCGACAAGTTCACGGCGCGGCTCCGGCGCTGTCGCCGGCTGCTGGCCGAGGCCCTCGGCGACCCCGACTGGATCCCTCGCCAACTGCTGCTCGAGTCGGAGTGCGTGGTGCTGCTGCCCGGGGTCAAGAAGCTGGCGTTCGGCGTGGGCGGGCGCCGTGGCAAGGGCGCCGTCGTGTGTCACGCCCCGGAGGGCGAGCGCTGGGCCCCACCGCTGATGGTCTCGCTCACCGGCGCCAGCTTCGGCTTCCAGGTCGGCGTCCAGTCCGCCGACGTGGTGATGCTGATGCGGGCTGGCGCCGACTACCTGCTGCAGGGCAGGCTGACCTTGGGCGGCGACGTCAGCGCCGCCTTCGGGCCCGGCGCCAAGGTGGCGACCGACGGCCTGCTCGACGCCCAGATCCTCACCTATGCCCGCGCCCGCGGCGTCTTCGCCGGGGTGTCGTTCGAGGGCGCCACGCTCCGCCCCGACCGGGACGCCAACCGCGCGGTCTACGGCGAGGATGTCGATGCCCGCGCGCTGGTGAGCTCGATGCCGGAGACCCTGCCCGAGGCCGCGTACCGGCTGCCCGAGACGATGCGCGAGGGCTCTCTCGGGCGGATCGAGCTCCCTCCCGAGGAGCCCGAGGCTGAGCCAGAGGCTGAGCCCGAGGGCTCCGTGGCCGCCGAGCCGGTCACCGGCGTGGACGATGACGGGTTGTCGCCCGCCCCGCCTGCCCCGGGCGCCGACGAAGCCATCGACGCGGCGCCGCCAGGGCCCAGCGAGACGCCACCCTCGAACCCCGAGACCCTGGCGCCGCCGCCCTCGGACCCCGGCGAGGGGGGGGCCGCCGAGCCGGAGGGGCCGGAGGGTGAGGCGGCCGTCCCGCCGGCGACACCGGAGCCGGCCCCGGGTACCGACCCTCCGGCGGGCCGCTGAAGCCCGCCGCCCTCAGGGCAGCGAGGCGGCCAGGGCCTGGGCCATCACCGTCGCCAGGATCAGGGCGACCGGATAGGACGCCGCGTAGCTGACCACGGGGATCTCGGAATCCACCGAGCTGGTGATCACGCCCAGGGCCGGTGTCGACGTCATCCCCCCGCACACCGCGCCCAGCGACTGCAGGAGGTTCATCTTGAAGACGTAGCGTGCGGCCAGGGCCCCCGCGCTCATGGGGACGAAGGCGATCACGATCGCCACCAGGCACAGCTCGAGGCCGCGTCCTCGCACCACCTCCACGATCCCGGCTCCGGCCTCGAGCCCCGCCGCGGCCAGGAAGAAGACCAGTCCGATCTCCTGCAGCAGCAGCCGTGAGGCGCGAGGCAGATGCCCGCGCAGCCGTCCCAGGTGGCCGAGGTGGCCCAGGACCAGTCCGACCAGCAGCGGCCCGCCCGCCAGCCCCAGCTTCAGCGTCTGGCCGCCCAGCCGGAACTCCACCAGGCCGAGCAGGACGCCCGCGATCACGCCCAGCCCGAGCGAGATGATGTCGGTCTCGTCGAAGGCCCGGGCCCGGTGGCCGGCGTGCTCGGCGAAACGCTGCAGGTTGGCCGGCTCGCCCACCACGCTCAACGCGTCGCCGTACTCGACGACGTCGTCGAGGTCCGGCACGAACTCGAGGTCGTAGCGGGTGATCCGGGAGACGGTGACCCCGAAGGCGGCCAGCAGGCGGAGCTCGCGGAGGGAGCGACCCACCACCTCCTTGGAGGTCACGATCACCTGGCTGCGCTCGTGCTCGGTGTCCATCACGAAGTCGGTCTTGTCACTGCGGTGACCCAGCAGCGGCAGCACCCGGTCGACCCGGAACTGGCGCCCCACCAGCAGCACGTGCTGGCCCGCCTCGAGCTGGAAGTCGGCGGTGACCGGCACCAGCCGGTTGCCCTTGAGCTGGCGCGAGACCTGGCAGTTGCTCTCGGCGATGAACGGGAGGTCGGCGAGCCGCTGGCCGGTCACCGCCGGGTTCACCACCTCCACCAGCACCCGCACGATCTCCCGGTTCTCCGCGTCCCGTGCCGCCAGGCTGCGGCCCAGCGCGTTGAGGTCGACGCGGAGCAGCCGCGGCATCAGTTGCACGAACACCACCACCGCCACCACCCCGAAGGGGTAGGCCAGGCCGTAGCTCACGGCTACCTGGGAGCCCTGTGGGAGCCGCTCCATGGCGGCCGCCAGCGCCGGCGTGCTGGTGAGGCTTCCCGCGAACAGGCCC
Source organism: uncultured Acidobacteriota bacterium (assembly GCA_964574335.1). Classification (GTDB taxonomy): domain Bacteria; phylum Acidobacteriota; class Vicinamibacteria; order Fen-336; family Fen-336; genus CAZNNH01. The sequence continues at coordinate 7,122 of CAZNNH010000123.1, forward strand.
GCCGCCAGGTCGGCGGGGATCGACAACGTCCGCGCCAGCCCCCAGGCGGTCCCGGTGGCCACCAGCACCAGGCCCACGGTGAGCTGGCCGATCTGGCGTCCGTGGCGGACGAAGACCCGGAAGAAGCTGGGCCCGGCGGTGATGCCGACGCAGTAGACGAACAGCACCAGCCCGATCTTGCCCACCTCGTTGGGGAGCCGGGCGCCCAGGTGGCCCATCGCCAGCGCCACGAAGATCACCCCGGAGGAGCCGAGCGAGACACCGGCGATCCGGGCCTGCCCGACCAGGAGGCCTAGGGTGACCGTGGCGAAGAGAACGAGCAGCGGGTTTTCCAGGAACAGGGTCAAGAGACCCGTCGAGTCGGCGGACACGGACAGCCTACTGGCCGTAGATCTGGGTGACGATGCGCTCCAGGCGCTCCATCCCCTGTTCGGTGGCGGGGCGGTTTGGAAAGTCACCGAGCGTGCTCAGGATCACCAGTGCCTCCTTGACGTCCTTGGCGGACATCGCGTTGAGGCGCTCGCAGAAGGTCTTGTTGACGGTGCGCAGCGCGTCGAGATGGCTGACCAGTCCCGTCAGCTCCCAGTCGGCGGGCTGGCCGTGCTTGTGAAGGATGTGCTGGATCGCCAGGTAGGTGGAGACCAGGCGGAAGACGGCCTCCTCGCGGGTCTGGAAGGGGAGGTGCATGTCCACCATCGGCCGCAGCTTGTTCAGGATCGGGCAGCCGCTGGTGGGCATGAACAGGCCGAGCAGCGAGCTGACCGCGGTCTGAAGCGTGGTGTGCTTGGCGTAGGTGCGGTTGGGCGCCTCGACGATGACGTGGACCTCCTCGAAGGAGCGTCGATCCTGGAAAACCGAGATCACGTCGACCATGCCCAGCGCCACCGGGCAGTAGGGGTTCTGTGCCTCGTCGAGCGGGCAGTTGGGGCACTGGTGGAAGCCGAGGCGGGTCCACGACGGGGGGGCCTGGGACGGCTCGCGGACCAAGGCCAGCGCATCGGGGTTGATCTTGATCGGGATGACCTTGGTGCTGCGGTCCTGGAACGTGATCCGGTAGCGATAGATCAGCGGGGGCGAGCTACCCTCCGTGGCTCCGGGCATGGCCGTCCCTCCTTGAGGTGATACGACGCTTCACATTTGAACCCGAAACCCCCCGTTGGCACAAGCGACATCGGTGGCAGACGCCGGCGCCTGGCGGACCCGGGGGCCCCCCGAGGACGGCCGGCGGCTCCCGGAGACGGGGGCTCAGGTCGCGGAGGTAGGCCCGCTCCCCGCGTCGGCCTTGAAGGATTGGAGCGCCAGGTAGGGCTCTCCGAACCGCCTCACGAACTCCGCCTGCTGGTCGAACTGGTCGTAGTGGGTCTCCTCCGAGGCCACCAGGTCCTCGAACAGCTTCTTGGAGGCCGAGTCGGCGTTCTGGGCGCACTGGATGGCGAAGCGGTTGTAGGCGCCGATCGACTCCTGCTCCATCGCCTTGGCCTTGTCCAGCATCGCCACGGCGTCGGTGATCTTCTCCACCGGCTGGGCCACCGCCATCTCCACCTCGCCGCCCAGGAACAGGATCCGCTCGGCCAGGCGCTCCGCGTGCTGCATCTCCTGGATCGCCGTCGTCTTCAGCAGGTTGGCGAGCGGCTGGTAGCCCAGGTCGTCGAGGTGGAAGTGGAAGTACATGTACTGGTGGACCGCCGCCAGCTCGTCGGCGATCGCCTGGTTCAGAAGGTCGATGCTCTTCTCGTGCATGTAAGTCTCCATTGGCCGGGTTTCGGGACACCCCGGGGGACATGACCGGGTTTCGGGACACCCCGGGGGACATGACCGGGTTTCGAACTCCTCGGACGTGAAACCCGGATCGTGTCCCCCGTCCGTCGCCGGATCGTGTCCCCCGTCCGTCGCCGGATCGTGTCCCCCGGTTCGTCTATCTCAGTGCTTGCCCGGCTCCAGCTTGACGCCTCTCCGCTCGTAGGTGACGTAGGCCTCCATCGCCACCAGCTCGCTGCTGTCGAGGGGCAGCGCCTCTCCCTCCAGCGGGTTGCGCAGGCACCAGTTGATCATCTCGCGCAGGGCGACCACCCGCCCGAGCTGCTTCTGGAACTTGGGGTACGTCTCGGGGTGGCTGTTGGCCGCGTTGGGGTGGCACTGGGCGCAGGCGACGCCGTTGGTGCCGAGCTTGTCGCTGGTCCAGAGCTGGCGCCCCTGGTCGACGACGCTCATGAACTCCTTGTTCCAGTGCTCCACGTCCTCCTTGCTGAACTCGTCGGCGCCGGCTGGCCCGAAGCCGGCGAGCAGGAAAAGGGCCAAAGTCGCCCCCAGAATGGATGCTGCGGTCTTGTGAGTCGACAAGAGCTTCCCTCCCTTAATAGTGGGTCTGAGGGGCGATCCGAGCCGCTTCGCTCTGGAAGACGGTGTCCTCGGGCTGCCCGGTCTTGGGGTCGAAGGCCACCTTGCGGTTGGTGTTGTTGTACAGGTTGTAGTCCAGCGCCACCCGCCCGGTGTCGACGTCGATGAACTGCCAGCCGGTGGCGTCCCGCTCGAAGAACGGGTCGGCCCGGTTCATGGGCACGGTCAGCTTGGGGAGCATCTGCTTGGCCTGGGCGTAGCTCTGCGGGTACGGCCAGGGCCAGGCGGTGGCCATCACCGCGTTGAAGCTGATGTTGCCGATCTGGTTGTACTGGATCTGGTGGACGTGGCCGTAGATCACGTTGACCTTGTCGAAGGGCTTGAGCAGGGCCTGCACCTGCTCGGCGTCGTCGGTCCAGAAGTTCCAGCCCTTGTAGATCTTCTGGAGCGGCGAGTGCGAGAAGACCACGATCGGGGTCTCCTTCTTGACCTTCTCCAGGTCCTTGCGCAGCCACTCCCGCTGCTTCTCGCCGACCATGAACGGCGAGCCGTTGGGGTTGTCGAGGCCGGCCATCTCCATCATCCGCTGCTCGGCCGAGGGCCAGCGCTCGTAAGTCCACTTGGGGTCGGTCAGGATGCTGTTGAGGACCACGAAGTGCACGCCCTTGTGGTCCCAGGAGTGGTAGTGGGGACCGTACAGCGTGGACCAGTACTCGCCCAGGTCGAGGTAGTAGTCGTGCTCGCCGAGGACGCAGTGGGTCTCGTAGTTGAGCTTGGCCAGCATCTCGGCCCCGTGGTCGAGCTCGGCCTTCTTGCCGAGCTGGCCCAGGTCGCCGCCGAAGATCACGAAGTCCGGCTTCGGCTGCAGCAGGTTGGTCTCGGCGACCGCGCGGATCAGCCCCCGGTCCCAGTTGCGGACGAACTTGGCGCCGCTGATCTGCTGGATGTGGGAGTCGGAGATGTGGGCGAAGGTGAAGCTCTGGGCGGGCTCGGCGAAGGCCAGCTCCACCACGCTGAGCGGGAGGGTGCTGACCGCGGCGGCGGTGCCCGCGCTCTTCAGGAAGTCGCGTCGCGTCACGCGGAAGTCGCTCATCGTGCCCCCCCTTGCTCGGCGGCCGGAGCCTCCGGCGCCTCGGCCGGAGCCTCCAGAGCCTTCTGAAGCTCGGCGTACTGCGGGCTGGTCAGCGCCTCCATGAAGGCCACCAGGTCGTCGATCTGCTCGTCGCTCAGGTTGAGCGGGCGGATCCCGCCGCTCAGGAAGTCGTTGACCGGGTCGCCCTCGTGGGTGACGCCGCCGTTGTTGTAGTGGACCACCGCCTCGCGCAGCGTCTCGAGGCTGCCGTCGTGCATGTACGGTGCGGTCACCGCCACGTTGCGCAGGGTCGGGGTCTTGAACGACCCCAGGTCGTCGAAGTCGGTGGTGACGGCGAAGCGGCCCAGCTCCGAGCTGCGCTTGTCGGTCAGGACCTTCACGTCGACATCCGCCGCCTTGACCTTGGCGTCGATGTAGGCGGTGGCCAGCGCCGGCACGTCCTGCTGGATGGCGTTGATCCCCACCCCGATGTTGTGGAAGCGGTTGTCGGTGAACAGCGCCTGGGTCTGCTCGACGACGTGGCAGGAGACGCAGCGGCCCTGGTTGACGAAGATGTCGAAGCCCCGCTTCTGCTGCTCGGTGAGGGCGTCCCGCTTGCCCGCGAAGTAGTACTGGTCGAAGGGCGAGTCGCCCGCGATCTGGGTCCGCTCGAAGGAAGCGATCGCCTGGGTGACCTCCTTCATGGTGATGGCGGCCCCTTCCTTGGCGAAGACCGACTTGAAGGCCGCCGCGTACTCGGGATCGGTGCGGACGATCTCCAGGATCGGCTCATGGTCCTTGAGGCCCATCTCCACCGGGTTGATGAAGGGATGCAGCGACTGCTCCTCCAGGCTGGGCGAGCGCCCGTCCCAGAACTGGGCCTTGAAGTAGGCGGCGTTGATGACGGTGGGCGCGTTGCGGGTGCCGGTCAGCTTCTTCCCTTCCGGGCCCATGATCCCCTCCGAGACATGGAGCGGGCTGTCGGTGAGCGCCTTGTCGAGATCGTGGCAGGTCGCGCAGGCGACCTCGCCGGTGGTGCTGAACCTTTGGTCCAGGAACAGCTTCTCTCCGAGCGCGATCTTCTCCGGGGTCTGGGGGTTGTCGGCGGGGACCGAGAGCGTTGGCAGGCCCAGGGGTGTGGAGGGCCCCTTGGCCTCTTCCGCGTAGGTCCCGACGACGAGCACCAGCCCGACGGAGAGGAGCGTTCCGATAAGGATCTTATTCATGATTCTCGCTTCTCCTCCCTACGACAGGAACGACAGTAACCACGGAGCTGCACCCGATGGTCCAGCACCTCGAAGCCGAGGCGCGAGGTGTCCGGGATCGGGAGGGCGTCGAGCCGCCGGTCCGAGATGTCGATGACGGCGTTGCAGCGCAGGCAGACCAGGTGATGATGGACCTCGGTGCGCCAGTCGTAGCGGACCATGGAGCCCGGATGGCAGGCGCGGGTGAGCACCCCCAGCGCCACCAGCGTCTCGAGGGTCCGATAGACGGTGGCGCGCGAGACTCCCTGGGACCGCCGGGTGACCGCCTGGAAGACCTGATCGGCGGTGGGGTGGTCGTCGAGGTCGAGAACCGCCTCGAGGACCAGCCGACGCTGTAACGTGTGGGGGATGCCGCGCTCGCGGCAGAGCGTCTTGAAGGCCTCGAGACGTCTTTGCCTCGTCTTGGCGTCCATCTCACCCAACCGGACCGGCCAACCTGGGTGAGATTCAATCTCACCTGGATGGGCGTGTCAAGGGATTTCGGAGCCATCGACCGCCGGGCCGGGGAGGCCCCGCCGGCCGGCGGTGTATCCTACCCGGGCCCCGAGGTCCTGTCCGAGCGAGTGAGCGAATGCGAGTCCTGATTGCAGGCGGAGGCCAGGTCGGCGCCGCCATCGCCGGACGGCTGGTCCGCGAAGGCAACGAGGTCGTCATCGTCGAGCCCGACGCCAGCCGCTGCGCCCAGCTCGAGGCTACGCTGGACGCCAAGATCGTGGAGGGCAACGCCGCCCGGGTGCTGACCCTCAAGCGGGCCGGGATCCGCGACGCCGAGATGCTGATCGCGGTCACCGACGACGACGAGACCAACATCCTCGCCTGCCTGATCGCCCAGGTGGAATCCAAGGCCCGGATCAAGGTAGCCCGGGTGCGTACCCACGAGGTCGAGCAGTGGCGCCGGGTGACCGCCCAGGCCGGGCTGGGCATCGACCTCATCATCCATCCCGAGAGCGAGATCGCCGAGCGGATCATGCGGGTGGTGAGGATCCCGGGCGTCTCCGACATCCTCGACTTCGCCGGCGGCCAGGTGAGGCTGTTCGGGATGAACGTCGCGCCCGGGGCCTGGCTGGTCGACAAGAGCCTGGAGGAGCTCCGCGACGCGGGCCCGCCGAAGAGCTCGCTGGTCGCCATGATCTTCCGGGGGCAGCAGGTGATCATCCCGCACGGCGCCCAGCGCCTGCGCGAGGGGGACCACATCTACACCGTTGGCACCCGCGACAACCAGGCGGAGCTGCTCCGCTTCATGGGCCTCGAGCCGCGGGAGGCGCTGCACCGGGTCTTTGTCATCGGCGGCAAGCAGATCGGCATCACCGTGGCCGAGGTGCTCGAGCAGCAGGGGGTCAAGGTCAAGCTCTTCGAGAAGGACCCGGCGCGCTGCGAGAAGATCTCCACCATCCTCAGCAAGACCATCGTGGTGGGCGGCGACGGGACCGACCAGCGGCTGCTGGAGGATGAGAACGTCGAAGGGGTGGACGCCTACCTGGCGCTGACCCCGGACGACGAGGTCAACATCCTGGCGGCTCTGTTGGCTCGACGCCTCGGGGTCAGGAAGGTGGTGGCCCTCACCAACCGCCTCAGCTTCCTGTCCACCGCCCAGCGCCTGGGGATCGACGCCGCCTTCAGCCCGCGGATGGCGGCGGTCGACCGGATCCTGCAATACGTGCGCAAGGGTCGGGTGATGTCGGTCACCACCTTCCGCGAGGAGGAGGCCGAGGCGATCGAGCTGATCGCCACCGAGGGGACCCGGTACGTGGGCAAGCGCCTGCGCGAGATCCGCCTCCCGAGAGGCGCCATCGTGGGGGCGCTCGTCCGCCCCGACGGGGAGGTCCTGGTGCCGCGGGGCGACGACTCGATCGGGGTCGGCGACCGGGTGATCTTCTTCAGCCTGGAGAGCGTGGTGCCGGAGCTGGAGTCGGCCTTCCTGGTGGAGGGCTCCCGGGGCCGCGCTTGATCCGCCTCTCGGCCGTCGCCTACGTGCTGGGCCAGCTCCTGCTGGCGCTGGCGGTGTCGTTGCTGTTCCCCCTCGGCTACGGGCTGTGGCTCGGCGGCCAGGACGTGGTGATCTTCGCCGGCGCCGCGGCCGCCACCGCCGGGGTCGGCGGACTGCTGGTGCTGCTGATGCCCCGGCCCGATCGCGACCTGGGCCAGCGCGAGGGGCTGCTGCTGGTGGTGGCCACCTGGCTGCTGGTGGCGCTGTTCGGCGGCCTCCCCTTCTACTTCTCCCCCCACTTCCAGAGCTTCACCGACGCCTACTTCGAGGCGGCCAGCGGCTTCACCACCACCGGCGCTACCGTGCTCGACCGGGTGGAGGTGCTGTCGCGGCCGCTGCAGCTCTGGCGCTGCTTCTCCCACTGGCTGGGCGGGATGGGGATCGTGCTGCTGGGGGTTGCGGTGCTGCCGCTGGTGGGCCACGGCGGCATGTCCCTGTACCGGGCCGAGTTCTCGGGCGCCAAGTCCGAGAAGCTCAAGCCCCGCATCACCGAGACGGCGCTGGCCTTGTGGAAGATCTACTTCGCCTTCACGGTGATCGAGTTCGTGGCCCTGAGGTGGGCGGGGATGGACGCCTTCGAGGCCGCCTGCCACACCTTCTCGACTCTCGGCACCGGCGGCTTCTCGACCCGCACCGCCAGCATCGCGGGCTTCGAGAGCCCTCTCATCGAGTACATCATCATCGTCTTCATGCTGCTGGCCGGCGCCAGCTTCATCCAGCACTACCGGCTGTTCGTGGAGCGGCGGCCGCGCCGCTTCTTTAGTGACGTCGAGATCCGCTACTTCGGCATCGTCACCATAGGCGCCGCCTCGGTGATCGCGGTGGTGCTGATGCTGGACGCCGACTACGCGCCGGAGCGGGCGGTGCGCGCCTCGCTCTTCCAGGTCAGCTCGATCATCACCACCACCGGCTTCGTGACCGACGACTTCGAGCTGTGGCACCCGCTGCCGCAGATGCTGTTGCTGGCCCTGATGTTCGTGGGGGGCTGCACCGGGTCGACGGCGGGCGGGCTCAAGATGTCGCGGGTCCTGCTGATGCTCAAGGTGGTGGGCCGCGAGTTCCAGCGCATGGTGGAGAGGCGCGGCGTCTTCGCGGCGCGCCTGGGGGGGCGGGTGGTCCCCGAGGCCACCGTCCAGAGCCTGCTCAACTTGATCTACCTGGCCTTCCTGGTGAACTTCGTCTCCTGCCTGCTGCTGGCGGCGTGCGGCGTCGACGTCCTCACCTCGATCGCTGCGGTGGCGGCGTCGATGTTCAACATCGGACCCGGCCTGGGCAGCGTGGGCCCGGCCGAGAACTACGGCCACCTGCCGGCGCTGGCCAAGTGGGTGCTCTCCGGCTGCATGATCGCGGGCCGGCTGGAGTTCTACACGGTGCTGGTGATCCTGACCCCGGCCTTCTGGCGCAAGTAGCCCCCGGCCGGCTGCCGAAGTGCTACCCTCGGGCGTCATGGCGCAACCGCTACGCGTGCTGCTGGTGGGGGAGGGGCCTCTGTTCGGCGGGATCGCCGCCGCGGCCCGGACCGCCGCCGCGCCCCAGGTCGAGCTGAGCCGCGCCAAAGACGCCGCGAGCCTGGCCCAGACCTTGGGACAGGCGCCCTGGGACCTGGTGGTGGTGGCCGAGCCGGTCCCCGGCACCGACGCCACGCGGGTCCAGGAGACGGTGGCGGAGCGATGGCCGGAATGCCCGGTGGTGTCGGCGAACAACGACTCGCCGTCCGACCCGCGGGTCTTGTCGCCGCGCTCCCAGGCGGCGCTGATGGGCGTGCTGCGGCTGGCGCTCGGTGCGGACCGGTCCGGGCCGGGCGAGACGGAGACAGCGGAGATCCGCGCCTTCGGCGATGGCGTCCCCCTCGGGCTGTTCCGCACCACGCCGGAGGGGCGCATCCTGGACCTCAACCAGGCCCTGGTCGACCTCCTGGCCTACCCGAGCCGGGCGGCGCTTCTGGCCGAGAACGCCGGCGACCTCTACGTCGACCCGGTGGACCGCGAGCGGCTCAAGCAGATCCTCCTCCACCGCGAGGTGCTCCAGGGCCACGAGACCCAGTTCCGGCGCCACGATGGCCGCCACATCTGGGTGGAGCTCAGCCTGCGCGCCTGCCGGGACCGCAGCGGGGCGATCGCGCGCTTCGAAGGCGCGGTTGCGGACGTCACCGAGCGCAAGCTGGCCGAGGAGGCGCTGTGGGAGAGTGAGACCCGGCTGCGGCTGCTGGCCGAGCAGATGCCGGCCCTGCTCTGGTGCACCGACGAGGAGCCCCGCATCACGCTGTGTATCGGCGCCGGCCTGGCCGGCCTGGGCCTGCGCTCCAACCAGGTGGTCGGGAAGGGCCTGCAGGAGCTGTTCGGCGCCCAGGACCCGGCCCACCCGGCGCTGGCCGCCCATCGGAAGGCGCTGGGCGGGGAGTCGGTGCGCTTCGACGTGGTGATCGGCGGGCGGGCGTTCCGCGCCTACGTGGAGCCGCTGCGCCAGGCGACGGGCGGGCTGTCCGGGACCATCGGCGTGGGGCTCGACGTCACCGAGCTGACCCAGACCGAGAGCGCCTACCGCGACCTGGTGGAGTCGGTCCGGGCCATCGTCTGGCGCGGCGATCCCGAGACGTTCCGCCACAGCTTCGTCAGTCAGCAGGCGGAGGCGCTGCTCGGCTACCCGGTGGAGCGTTGGACCCGGGAGCCCGACTTCTGGCGGGAGCGGATCCACCCCGACGACCGCGAGCGCGTCCTGGAGGCGTTTCGGACGGCCAGGCGGGAGAAGCGGCACCACGAGATCGAGTACCGGATGATCGCGGCCGACGGACGCGTGGTCTGGCTGCACGACATCGTGCGGGTGGTGCCGGACAAGGGCGAGGTCAAGGAAAGCGTCGGGGTGAGCGTGGACGTGACCGCCAGCCGCCGCGGCCGGGCCCATCGGGCCGCCCTGCAGGGGGTGGCCGAGAAGGCGCACACCGCGGAGAGCCTGGACGATCTCTTCGCCGGCATCCACGCGATCGTGGGTGAGCTGATGCCGGCCCGCAACTTCTACATCGCCCTCTACGACGACGCGGCCGAGCGGCTGACGTTCCCGTACTTCGCCGACGAGGTGGATCCGCGGCCGGCCCCGAAGCCGCTGGGCCGAGGGCTGACCGAGTACGTGCTGCGCGGCGGCGAGGCGTTCTTGGCGACGCCGGAGTCGTTCGACGAGCTGCGGCGCCGCGGCGAGGTGGACCTGATCGGGGGGGCCTCGGTGGACTGGCTGGGGGTGCCGCTCCTGGCCGGCGGCCGGACCATCGGGGTGATGGTGGTCCAGAGCTACAGCGACGCGGTCCGCTACGGTGAGGCGGAGCGGGACCTGCTGGTGCTGGTCTCGGAGTACGTGGCGGCTGCCATCGACCGGCGCCGTGCCGAGGAGGCGCTCAAGGACACGGTCTCGCTGCTGCAGTCCACGCTCGAGGCCAGCAGCGACGGGATGCTGGTGGTGGACCAGGCCGGCCGGGTGGTCTCGGTGAACCGCCGCTTCGGGGAGCTGTGGCGGGTGCCGGCGGCGCTGCTCGCCTCCCGGGAGAGCCGGGGCCTGCTCGAGCACATGGGGACCCGGTCACGCGATCCGGGTGTGTTCACCGCGCGGCTCCGCCAGTTCCGAGACCAGCCGGAGGCAGAGTCGCTGGAGCTGCTCGAGCTGAGCGACGGAAGGACGCTCGAGTGGCGCTCGACGCCGCAGCGCGTGGACGGCGTGCCGGTGGGCCGGCTGTGCCGCTTCCGCGACGTGACCGGGGGACGCCCCGACGGAGGGGGTTGAGGGCGGTCGCGTCGCGTGGCGTGGTGTTTCCGGACCTCGGCGGGCCCCGGGGTGGGGTACAAAGGGGGGCCAGGAGGACGAGATGACGAAGGCCGGGTCCGGAGAGCGGCTGCCGCGACCGTTCGGTCTGTATTGGTGTACGACCGACGACCACGACGAGGACTGGTTCATGGTGGCCCGCTACCGACACCAGGCCGCCCGCCTGTTCGCCGGGTACGAGGGCTACGACCACGACATGGTCACGGCCCGGCGGGTGCTGACGCTGCCGGCGAGCCTGCAGCACCCCAAGTCGTTCGGCTGGCCGACGCGCGAGCTGCTCGAGGGGTGCGGCGCGGTGATCCGGCGCTGGGAGACGCCGCGGGTGGTCGAGCTGGCGGGACGCCTCTACTCCGAGGGAATGCTCGAGAGCCTGATCCTCGAGCGCACCGACGACCAGTTCGAGCGGCTGGGGCGAGGCCGCCCCAACCGGACCACCCGAGGCGAGGTGAGCTGACAGCCGGCGCCCTCCGCGGTAGGAGACGAAATCGGACACTACAGTCATCCAGGAGGACACCAGGAGACGAAAACGGACATCAGGTGACGGTGGGTTTCCT
>CAZNNH010000124.1:0-18130 GCA_964574335.1 uncultured Acidobacteriota bacterium
TCTGGCCCAAAGTCAACATGTTGATCGACGATAACGATCTCGACTCGGTCGATTCGTTGCTCCAACGGTTGCGCGCGGCGCCCTCGATATACGGTCAACCGGCATACATCAGCTTTGTCGAAGGCCGGAAGGCTCTGGCGGAGAAGCTGCGATGCCTTGTGAGCGATACCGAGAAGCGCTAGCGGAAGCGGCGGCCGGAGAGCCTCTGTCGCCCGCGCTGGTCGGGCACCTGGAGGGGTGCAAGCCCTGTCGGGGGGAGCTTCGGGCGCTGCGGGGGGCGCTGGACCTCTTTGACGAAGAGCTGGGCGCCGTCGCGGCGATGGAACCCTCGCCCGGCCTGCTGGGACGAATCCGACGGATCGAGCGCCGGCAATCCGGCTCGGCACGGTGGCGCGGGGTCTGGCCCGCGACGGCAGCCGCGGCGCTCGCGATCGCCGTGGCGCTGACGGCGCGGCGAGCCGACTCCCCGCTTCCAGGGAGCCAGGTCTCCCCTACCACCACGGCGCCCGGGACGGGCGATGCCACGGCCGTGCCGCCGCCCGAGGCCCCGGTGATCCAGACCAGGGGAGCCGCCTCGGCCGAGCCACACGTGGCATCCGCCCCCGAGCGGGTCCCCAGCGGCTCGACCCGGCCGGCCGAGTCCGCGCCTCCCCGCTTCACCTCGGGAGCAGAAGTGCTGGTACCGCCCGGTCAAGCCCGGGCGTTGCTCTCGTTCGTGGTCGAGCTGCAAGGGCGCGCAGTGACACAGGACTCACTTCTGGTCAGAGACCCATGGGCGCCCCTTGCGGCGCCGCGGCCGATCGACGTGGTGCCGCTCGACACGGTCCGGCTCGACCGATCGAGCGGATGAAGAGAAAGGAGTCTCCCGATGAGACGCGTGCTCCCCGTTACCCTGGCCCTCATGGGCCTGCTGTCCGTCCCCCTGGCCGCGGAGGAGAAGGCACCGGCGCCGTCCGGCCAGACCGCGGATGCCGGTCAGGCCCTCCGCTCGTCGGCCGATCGGCCGACCCTGCCGCTCCGCGTACAAGTGGTGATCTCCCGATACCAGGGCGAGCGGAGGGTCAGCAGCGCTCCCTATAGCCTGCTGGTCACGGCCAATGGCCGGAAGTCCTCCGTGCACATGGGTGTCGAGGTGCCGGTCCCGGTCGGGACCTTCACCAGCGCGCCTCGCTCCGACGCCTCTTCCGCACCCCCGCCGGCGATGCCGTTCACGTCGTTTCAGTACCGCAACGTGGGCACCAGCATCGAGTGCGTGGTGGAGCCCGCCGAGGCCGGGTTCTACCAGCTCGACCTGGAAGTCGAGACCTCGTCCGTGTACCCGATCGATCGCTCCTCGCCGACCACCGGAGAGACCCGGCCGGTGATGGAGGGCAAGCCTCTTTTCAACTCCAACAGCGTCCGGCTGTCGCCGCTGCTACGCCCCGGCCAGCACGTCGAGGCGGTTGCCTCGACCGACCCGGTCAGCGGGGACCTCATCAAGATCGAGGTCTCGCTCGACCTCGCCAAGTGATCCGGGCTTCGCCTTCCGGGGTCTACTTGGGGATCCGCGCGAAGTAGACGTTCTGGTTGCGACGGCCGTTGCAGGAGTGGCCGGCGCACACGTCGGCGTCGAGCACCAGGTCGCGAAGGTCGGTCCAGGCGGCGTAGGCGTTGTCCCGATCGGCGGCCAGGCCGATGTAGTCGCCGATGAAGCCGTAACTCTCGCAGTCCTGTTGCGTCCGCTCGACGCCGGCCTCGCCCTGGGCCTGGACCGGGAGCCGGCGCTCGAACGCCCACGGCGGTAGCGTGGTGTCGTGGGGCCCGGGCGGCCGGTCCGACGAGCTGGTGACGGGCCGCCTGCGGGTGAAGACGGGATGGTCGGCGCGCTGGGTCTCGGGCGTGAGGCGCAGGACCCGAGCCTGCTGGAGCTCGGCGTCGAGCTCCGCGTAGTAGACGTCGATGCCGCCGATCCGGGCCAGCGGGGCGAAGCCGGCGTCGTTGCGGGAGTCGTACCAGAGCACGGACACGATGCCGCCGTGGACGGCCAGCGTCGGCATGATCTGGTAGCCCCGCTCGGCGGGGTCCACCGGCACCGGCGGCGACCAGGTCATGCCACCGTCCGTCGAGCGCGACGCCATCACCCAAGAGAGCTGGGTGATCGGATCGAGGGTGTGGAACACCACGTAGAGATGGCCGGACTCGGCGTCGATGGCGGGCATGAAGTAGGAGGTGAAGCGGAAGGAGCCGTCGTACCCTTCGCTGCCGATGGCGAACACCCCGGCCAGGCCGTTCGGCAGGTAGGTCCAGGCAGAAGGGTCCTCGAGGCGCTCGTGCAGGGCGGCGGTCCCGGCAGGCACGCCGTCCAGGTCGGCCTTGATCAGGTGCATGGCCATCTGCGAGCCGATCTGGCTGGCGGAGCGGAACACCACGTACAGCGTCTTGTGGCCGGTCCGCGGGTCCGGCCCGAGGAGCGGCTGGTAGAACTGGGTCAGGCGCGCGACCTCGAGCGGGATGGGAAGCCGGATCGGGGGGCCGAAGCTGGCCGCCCCGTCGCCGGACACCGCCACGTATCCGCCCTCCAGCGCGGGCGCGGTCTCGGAGAAGACGAACAGACGCCAGCTCGCCACCACGATCGTGGACTCGACCGGGGCGGTGCGGTCGACGGCGATCCAGTTCTTGTCGTTGAAGAGCTGGCGGTCGGCCTCCAGGGCGATGAGGTGGCTGGCGCCGGGGACCAGCCGGCCATCCGGCGTCAGGCGTGAGACCACCACCGCGCCGGGAGAGGGCTCGAGCATCTGGCTCGGGGGGTCGGGCTCGAAGGCCAGGGCACACGTGTACAGGTTGCCGTCCCGATCGAACTCGACCACCGGATCGGTCTCGTGGGTGAGCCGGATCGTCTGGCCCGCCGCCTGTCCGAGGTCGCCCCGGGTCACGCCCTGGATGCCGATGTAGGGGGTGCTCTCCTCGAAGAGCCCGTTGCTCCAGCTCCCGCCCCCGTCGCTCGACAGGTAGAGGCCGTTCCAGACCCGGTTGTTGTAGGTGGTGTCGTCGATGGGGCTGTAGCGGTAGTCCTTGGCCACGGCCGCCAGGCGCCCCTGGTTGGAGACCGCGATGGCCACCTCGGCCTGGGGCATGTTGTTGACGTCCGGGCTGGGGTTGGGGAGCGTGGTGGGATCGACACACGCGGTGGCGTTCGGGGCGTCGTCGGTGACCCGGGACACCAGCACCTGCGCGAGCAGGCCCTGTCCCCCTTGCCCCGAGAGCAGAAGCGCCGCCCACAGCGCCACGGCATGAGGCGAAACGGGTCCGGCCGGCATCCTCATGGGGCCCTCCCACCCCTCAGTGTATCGAAAAAGCCGCGCCCCGAGTCGTTTCCCCCTTGCAGGAAGGCCCCGCTCGTGCCACCATCTCGGCCGGTCCGATGGGTGCAGGCGCGAGTGACGTGAGGCTTTCCCAGTCGGTCCGAGGTGTCACGGTCCTCCCTCTCCCCTTCTCCAGCTAGCCCCACGATGTCGGCTGCGACACGCGATCCCGAGACGCCCCTTGCCTCCTCGTTGGCGGACGGAAGCGGCCAGGCCCGGCTGCACCGCCCGGAGCGCCCCAAGCCGGAGCCCGAGCCGGAGCCGGCGGCCCAGGCACCACCCCTCCCCGGCCGGCTGTCGTTCGAGGACTGGCTCCGGCAGCGGCATCCGTCGATCCCCACCGCCAGCGCCCGGGCCACGCTGAGGCTGGCCGCCGACGGGGGCACCGTCCCGTTCATCGCGCGCTATCGGAAGGAGCAGACGGCGAACCTGGACGAGGTGGCGATCCAGACCGTGATCGACGCCAAGCTGCGCTACGACCGCATCGTGGCCCGACAGGACTCGATCCTGAGCGCCATCGAGCACCAGAAGAAGCTCACCCCCGAGCTTCAGGCCCGGATCCTCGGCTGCTTCGAGCCCGAGGTGCTCGAGGACCTGTATCTGCCCTACAAGCAGAAGCGCACCTCCAGGGCCTCTCGGGCGCGCGAGGCGGGGCTGCTGCCGCTGGCCGACTGGATCTGGGACTGCGCCCACGGGACCGAGGTCCCACAGCCAGGCCAGACCCTCGAGCTGTGGGCCTTCACGTTCCGCAACGAGGAGCAGGGCATCGCCGATGCTGCGGCGGCGATCCGGGGCGCCCAGGACATCCTCACCGAGCGCATCGCCGAGCTTCCGGAGCTGAGGAAGCGGGTGCGCGAGATCAGCTTCAAGCGCGGGCACCTGAACGCCACCAAGGGAGAGAAGGCCAAGCCCAACAGCAAATTCGAGAAGTACTTCGACTACCACGAGGCGGTCTCGGCGCTGCTCCAGCCTCAGCACTCGCACCGCTTCCTGGCGGTGCGTCGAGGGGTCACGGAGAAGGAGCTGTCGTGGTCGATCGGGGGCGCGCCGAGCGACCCCGACTACGAGAAGGAGCTTCTAGCCGTCTTCGAGCAGGCCGCTTGCACCGTGCCGGACTCGCCCGGGGCCGACATCCTCAAGCGGGCGGCGCGCCAGGCGCTCAAGGGCTTCGTCCTGCCCAGCATCGAGGCCGAGGTGCAGCGGGCGCTCAAGGAGGTGGCGGACCTGGCGGCAGTCCGGGTCTTCGCCGAGAACCTCCGCAACCTGCTGCTCGCCTCGCCGTTCGGGCCCAAGACGGTGGTCGGCGTCGACCCGGGCCAACGCACCGGCTGCAAGGTGGCGATCGTGGACGACTCGGGACGCTACCTAGCCGACCACGTCATGCAGCTCACCACCGAAGAGGGCCGGGCGGAGGCCCAGGTGCTGCTGCGCGGCATCCTCGAGCGGGTCCCGGTGCGCGCCATCGCGGTGGGAAACGGCACCGCGGGGCGGGAGACCGAGGCCTTCATCCGCGAGACCCTCAAGAAGCTCAACGTCACCCTGCCGGTGGTGCTGGTCAACGAGGCGGGCGCCAGCGTGTACAGCGCCAGCAAGGCGGCCCGCCAGGAGTTCCCGCACCTGGACCTCACGGTGCGCGGGGCCATCTCCATCGCCCGGCGGCTCCAGGACCCGCTGGCGGAGCTGGTCAAGATCGACCCCCGGAGCATCGGCGTCGGCCAGTACCAGCACGACGTGGCCGCCGGCTCGCTACGGCGCTCCCTGGATCAGGTGGTCGACTCCTGCGTGAACCAGGTGGGCGTCAACCTCAACACCGCCTCCCATCACCTGCTCGCCCACGTCTCCGGGATCGGCGACGGCCTGGCCAAGGCGATCGTCGAGCACAGGAGCAGCGTGGGGCTGTTCCGGTCGCGCCAGCAGCTCTTGGAGGTGCCCCGCTTCTCCAAGAAGACCTTCGAGCAGGCGGCCGGCTTCCTCCGCATCCCGGACGCGCCCCACCCGTTCGACAACACCGGCGTCCACCCCGAGCGCTACGCGGCCCTCGAGGCGCTGGCCGGCCGGCACTCGGTCTCGCTCGACGAGCTGCTGGGGAAGGGCGCCGATCGCGCCCGCCAGGACCCGGAGTTCCGGGCCCAGGTGGGTGAGCTCACCTGCGAGGACATCGTCAAGGAGCTGGAGAAGCCGGGGCGCGACCCACGCGAGGCCTTCGTCCCGTTCCGCTTTCGGGACGACGTCCACGATCTGGCCGACCTGCGCCCCGGGATGCGGTGCCCGGGGATCGTCACCAACGTCACCAACTTCGGCGCCTTCGTGGACGTGGGCGTCCACCACGACGGTCTGGTCCACCTGTCGCAGCTCAGCGACACCTTCGTCAAGGACCCACGCGAGGTGGTTCACCCCGGCATGCGGGTCCAGGTGCGGGTGCTCGAGGTCAACCTGGACAAGCAGCAGCTCGCGCTGTCGATGAAGAGCGAGGCGGCGGCGCGGCCCCCGCGGGAACGTCGGGAGGGCCAGGCCGGTCCGCCGCGGGCGCGCGAGCGGGACCGGCGCGAGCGCCGCCCCGAGCAGCCGCGGGAAGGGCGGAAGCCGTCCCAGGGACCCGGCGCGAGAACGGACCGGCCCCGGCCCGGCGCGGGCCCGAAGCGCCCCAGGCCGGCCGAGCACCGGCCGGCGCCGTCCCCGCGCAGCTCCGGCCACGTGCCGCTCAACAACCCCTTCGCCGTCCTCGCCGACCTGAAGAAGACCCTGAAGTCGCGCTGAACCTGGAGTAACGAGGAGGACGACGTGTTGTTCGTCTCCACCATCCTGGTGTACGTGGCGGTTCTGCTCGGGGTCGCCATCTGGAAGAGCCGGGCCACCAAGACCCACGACGACTTCGTGGTGGCGGGCCGCTCGGTCCCGGTGCCGCTGCTGGTGGGGACGCTGGTCTGCACCTGGATCGGCTCGGGGTCGCTCTTCGGTGGCGCCGGCCTCGCCTACCGGACTGGCATCGCCGAGCTCTGGTTCTCGTTCGGCGCGTGGGTGGGTCTTTTGGCCGCCTACTTCCTGGCCGGAAGGGTGCGCCGCATCGCCCAGTACACGGTCCCGGACCTGCTCGAGCAGCGGTACAACGCCGCCGCGCGCGTGCTCGGGACCCTGGCCATCATCCTGGCCTACGTGACGATCGCCGCCTATCAGTTCCGCGGCGGCGGCTGGATCCTGAGCATCGTGACCGACGGGAGGATCTCGCCCGCCGCCGGCATGTACCTGACCGCGGCCACCATCGTCGCCTTCACGGCGTTCGCGGGAATGGTCTCGATCGTCACCGTCGACATCTTCAACGGTGTGCTGATCACCATCGGCGTGCTGGTCGCCCTGCCCTACACGGTCTGGCAGCTCGGCGGCATCGGGGCCGTCGCCGCCAGCCTGCCACCGACCTACCTCCAGCCGCTCGGCGGACACAACGCGCTCTGGGCGGCCGGGGTCGCGTTGCCCACCTTCCTGCTCCTGCTCGGCGAGAGCGGGATGTATCAGAAGTTCTTCTCGGCCCGGGACGAAAAGGCGGCGCGTCGCGCCGTGATCGGCATGATCGCGGGCGTGGTGACGATCGAGACGGCGCTGGCCCTGGTGGCGATCGTGGGCCGGGCAGCCTACCCCGACCTGCTCGAGCGCACCTCGGTGGTGGGTCGGGCCGCCTCCGAGACGATCGTGCTGTACACGGCCCGACACGGGCTGCCCACCGCGCTCGGCGCCTTGCTGCTGGCCGCGGCCGTGGCCATCGTGCTATCCACGGGCAACACCTTCCTGCTGGTGCCTTCGACCAACCTGAGCCGCGACCTCTTCCAGCGCTTCCTGCGGCCCGAGGCCTCGGAGCGCTCCAAGCTCCTGGTGCAGCGCGCCGGCATCGTGGCCTTCGGCCTGCTCGGCCTGCTGCTGCTGACCCAGTTCGAGACGGTGCTGGCGATGGCCCTCTACGCCTACTCCCTGGTCGGCGCCAGCCTGACGCCCGCGCTGCTGGCCGCCTTCCTGTGGAAGCGCGTCACCCCGCAAGGGGGTGTCGCCTGTATCGCCGGTGGCCTGGTGACGATCGTCGGCCTGCTGGTCCTGGACCGCGCCGGGGTGAGCTTCGTCCTCAGCATCGCCGGGAACCGGTTCGACTTCGCCAGCTCCGACTACATCGTGATCCCGGGAGTGATCGTCTCGGTCGGCCTGATGATCGTGGTGAGCCTGCTCACCAAGCCTTCGCCCCCCGAGAAGTGGAAGCCCTTCATGGAGTAGCCGGGAGGCTCAGAAGGTCCGGTCCGGCAGCGGTCCCGACTCGGGCGCCAGCGGCGCGAAGACAAAGCGTATCCCCCGCACGTAGCTCTCGGCCTTGGTGCCGGCGTGGCGCTCGCCGTCGACCAGCCGGAACTCGGAGACGAAGCCTTCGTATCGCCGCTCCTGAAGCCGCTTCGCGTACCGCTCGATGCTGGCCCGGAACGAGGGCCATTCGTTCTCGGCGGCGGTCAGGTAGGGGGCGCCCTGAGGGGCTTGCCCGACCGGGCGAAGGCCTCCTCGTAGCCCAGGAGCCACTCGCTCCCGAGCACGACCGCCGGGCTGGCTGCGATGTAGCCCTGGAACAGACGGATTCCACCACCGCGCGCGGCGCCTGGCAAGCCGGCGGCGCGCCGTGGGGTAGCATGGCTTCATGAGTGAGAGACCCGACCCGAGCGAGTACGCCCCGTTCATGGCCGGCTACGTCCGCCTGGTGCCCGAGGGTGACATCCTTTCCTGCCTGGCGGAGCAGGCCGCCCAGGTCCGGCGTGTCCTGGCCGGCGTGACCGGCGAGCGGGAGACGTACCGGTACGCTCCCGAGAAGTGGACGATCCGCGAGGTGATGGGCCACGTCTGCGACACGGAGCGGGTCTTCGGCTACCGGGCGCTGTGCGTGGCGCGCGGCGACCAAACGCCGCTGCCGGGCTTCGACGAGAACAGCTACGCCGCCCGGTCGGGGGCGAACGCGCTTCCGCTGGCCGAGCTGGTGGCGACCTTCGAGAGGGCGCGCGCGGCCCACCTCGACGTGCTGCGGCCCCTGTCGGCCGAGGCCTGGCTCCACAAGGGGACCGCCAACGGCCAGCCGCTGTCGGCTCGCGGCCAGGCCTACGCCATGGCCGGCCACGTCCTCCATCACCTGGCGGGGCTCCGGGACCGCTACGGCGTGGCCTGATGCCCCTCGACTTCCGGAACGTGGCCGGGGACCTGCTGGAAAAGGCGCGGGCCCGGGGCGCGGACGCCGCCGACGTGCTGGTGGCCGAGGGGACCGAGTTCTCGGTGACGTTGCGCCACGGCGAGATCGAGACCCTGAAGGAGGCGGGGAGCAAGGCGCTGGGCATCCGGGTCTTCGTGGGCCAGCGCTCGGCCACCGCTCACACCTCGGACTTCTCGCCGCCAGCGCTCGAGAGCTTCGTGACCGATGCGGTGGCCCTGGCCCGGATGACCGGGGAGGACCCGGCAGCGGGCCTGCCCGACCAGATGGTCCCGCCGGAGGAGATCGAGCTCGGGCTCTTCGACCCGGCGGCGGTTGACCAGCCGACCCCCGACCGCATCGACGCCGCCCGGCGCGCCGAGGCCGCGGCGCTGGCGGTGCCGGGGATCACCAACTCCCAGGGGAGCTCCTTCTCGGCCCGCGACGGGTCGATCGTGCTGGCCAACACCTCGGGCTTCCTCGGCTCCTACCGCGCCTCCGCCTGCTCGCTGTCGGTGGTGCCCATCGCCGAGCGCGACGGGCAGATGGAGCGCGACCACTGGTACACGGTCGGACGGGGTCCCGGCCAGCTCCTGCCCGCCGAGGAGGTGGGCCGGATCGCCGCCGAGCGGACGCTCCGGCGGCTCGGCGCGCGCAAGGTCAAGACCGAACAGGTCCCGGTGGTCTTCGACCCCGAGACGGCGGCCGAGCTGCTCGGCCACCTCTTCGGTGCCCTCTCCGGCGGGGCGGTCTTCCGGGGCGCCAGCTTCTTGAAGGGTCGTCTCGGCGAGACGGTGGCCTCGACGCTCTTGACGGTCATCGACGACGGGCGCCGGCCCGGCGGCCTGGGGGCACGGCCCTTCGACGGGGAGGGGCTGCCGACGCGCCGCAACGTCCCCCTGGGGCGCGGCGTGCTGCGCCACTTCCTGTGCGACACCTACGCGGCGCGCAAGCTCGGCGTCTCGTCGACGGGAAGCGCCCGGCGCGGCGTGGCCGGATCTCCCTCGGTGGGGGCCGGCGACCTCTACCTCGAGCCCGGACCGACCCCGCCCGACCAGGTGATCGGGGAGGTGGAGCGCGGCCTCTACGTCACCGACCTGATCGGCTTCGGCGTCGACCTGGTGTCGGGCGACTACTCGCAGGGGGCCGCCGGCCACTGGATCGAGCGGGGGCGGCTGGTCTTTCCGGTCCACGAGGTGACCATCGCCGGCAACCTGAAGCAGATGCTGCTCGACGTCGACGCGGTGGGGGACGACCTGGAGTTCCGGGGCTCGGTCAACGCGCCCACGCTCAGGGTCCGCCGGATGACCGTCGGCGGGGACTGATCCCGCGGCGCCGGTCTCGCTTCTGAAGAAGAACGCCTGGGGAAGACGTAGACCTCGGGCCCGCCGAACCCATCACGGACCCTCCGTGGCTCCATCGTCTTTCTGTGGATTGGACCTACCGCCGGTGACTCGGCCCGGCTACAACTGGGGGCGTGATGAGCAAGGAGGGACTCATGAAGACGGACAACAAGAAGCGCCAGGGAGAGCCGGGCCTGCTGCGGGCGATCTGCATTCTCTTCGGCGCTACGCTAGCTGGCAGCCGGATCGACCCCGACATAGCCAGGATCGCGAGCGAGGCGATGTCACGCCAGAGGCGGGACTCAGACTCGCCCGAGCCGACGCCGGAGAAGACCAAGACAGGCTGCGTCGTCTGTACCTCCCAGCCAGCACCGGGAATGAGGTAGCGTGAGCGGGTCGACCGCAAGACGGCTCGCTCCCGATGGCCCTGATCCCGATCGATCGCGAATCCGAGACGTCGCTCACGAGACAGGTCTATGGGCAGATCCGCGAGCGGATCCTGAGCCGGCAGCTGCCCGCCGGCTCCAGGCTTCCGGCGACGCGTCACCTGGCCGCCGAGCTAGGCGTCGCGCGAAACGTCGTGATCGATGCCTATGAGCAGCTGTTCGCGGAGGGTTTCCTCGAGACGCGACGCGGATCCGGCACATTCGTCGCCCAGGACAGCTACCTCGCGGAGTACGTCGCTCGGCACGAGCCGCCCAAAGCGCCCGCACCGAGGCCGGCCAAGGGGACCCGGGACGTGGTGGCCTTCGAGACCGGCGTCCCGGACCTACGCAGCTTCCCGAGGAAGCGGTGGTCTTCGTACGTCAAGACGGCCTGCCGCGAGGCCCCGCCAGAAGCCCTCGACTACGTGCCACCGGCGGGCATGGCGCCCCTCCGGCACGCCCTGTCCCAGCTCCTGCTGAGAACCAAGGGGATCTGCTGCCCGCCCGAGCAGGTCTTCGTGCTGGCCGGCTCGGCCCAGGCGTTCGTGATCCTGGTCGAGCTGCTGGGCTTGGGCGCGTCGGGCATCGTCGTCGAGGATCCTCTCTACAAAGGAATCCAGCGCATCTTCGGCAGCCTGGGTGTGGCAATGACGCCGGTGGCGGTGGACGAGAAGGGGATCCAGGTCGACGAGATCGACATCACAGCCCGGCCACGCCCGATCCTGGTCACCCCGTCGCACCAGTTCCCATTCGGCTGCATCCTGCCGATCCAGCGCCGGGTCCGTCTGATCGAGCTGGCCCGGAGGCCGGGAACCTACATCGTGGAGAACGACTACGACAGCGACTTCCGCTATGCCGGCTCGCCGATCAGCAGCCTCTACCTTCTCGACCCTGAGCGGGTGATCCACGTCGGGACGTTCAGCGAAAGCGTCTACCCGGGGCTGAGGCTGGGCTACATGCTGCTCCCGCAAGCGCTGGTCGAGCGGTGCGGGACCGTGATGGCGAGCCTGAGCCTCTCGGCACCGTCCGTCCACCAGCTCGCCCTGGCGGCCTTCATCGGGGACGGCCAGCTCGAGAGGCACATGAGCCGGATGAAGAAGCTCTATCGCAAGAAGCGTGACCGACTGCTGGAGCTGCTCGGCCAGGCCTTCGGCGAAAGGGTCGACGTCAGCGGCGATGCGACCGGCCTGTACGTCGTTGCCCGCTTTGGCGGGGTGCGCTTCACTGACGCGCTCGTGGAGCGTGCCAGCCAGGCTGGCGTCACCTTCGCCCGGGTCGAGGAGCATGCCGTCACCAGCGGGCGGCACACCGACAAGATCATCCTCGGCTTCGGCAACCTGAGCCTCGGCGAGATCGAGGAGGGGGTGCGCCGGCTGCGGTTGGCGATCCAGTAGGGGCCGCCATACTGCCCGGACCCCGGCGAGCAAGGTGCCGGCGAAGCACGCCTGCCTCGGGCGGAACCGGCGTTCGCCTGCATCTCGAGCTCCACGAGGCCGAGACGTCTCGGGTATAGTGGGCCGCCGGAACGCCGAGCGACTGGCGACGCTGTGACCCGGGGGCCAGCGCCCCGATCTCGAAAGGAGCAGCGTTCTTGCCCATTCCCCACCGACTCGTCTGGGTTCTGCTCCTGTCCCTCAGCGCCTCCGCAGGGTCCACGGCTGCCTCACGCCAGGAGCCTGAGCCTCCGGCGGACTTGGGCGCAGCCGACGACGGCGCCACGCCGGCACTCCACCTCACCGAGGAGGTGGAGGTCTTGGCCAGGGCGCCACGGCCCTCCGAGTCGTCTTCGGTCACCCTGGTGGAGAGGGCGACCCTCGACCGGGTCAGCCACCACAGTCTCGCCAACGCCTTGTCGTACGCCGCGGGCACCCACGTGTCGACGGGAACCAAGAACGAGGCGAGCTTGCAGATCCGTGGGCTGGGCTCCGGCAAGATCGCCCTGCTCTACGACGGGATCCCCATCTACGAGCCGTACTTCGGCTCCTTCGACCTCAACAGCATCACCGCCGAGGAGGTCGAAAGCATTCGGGTCGTCAGGGCCACCACCTCGGTGCTCTACGGACCCAACGTGCTGGGCGGCGTGGTCAACGTGGTGACCCGACGACCGGACGCCGACGCGGCAGCCGCCAAGCTCTCCTACGGCAGCTTCGGGGACCTCGGTCTGGCCGGAACGGCGACCGCTCGACGCGGGGCCCTGGGAGGCGTGGTATCCGTCTCGCACCACACCACCGGCGACTCCGAGTGGAAGAACGACGCCGGGGAGGCGGTCACCAGGGACAACTCCGACTACGAGACCACCAACTTCACAGGCAAGCTCTACTTCTATCCTGGCCGCTCCTCCGAGATCATGGCCGAGGTCGGCTTCGTGACCTCGGAGTACGGAATCCCGTCGGCCACCGAGCACTATCGGCCCCGCTACTGGCGCTTCCCCGACTGGAGCCGGCTCCTGCTCGGCCTCGGCGCCAGCTTCCCCCTCACCGACAGAGGCTACCTGAAGGTGCGCGGCTACTATGTCGGCCACGACAACGTCCTCGACGCCTACGCCACGGCCGAGCTCGACGAGCGGCTCTGGAGATCCAGCTACGACAACTACTCCTACGGCACCTACGTCCTGGGGTCGGTCCAGCTCGACGACCGCAACGAGCTCCGGCTGAGCCTCAACGGCAAGGGCGACGAGGTTCGGGCCCAGGGCGACGTGGGCGAGGAGCGGGAGGAGTCCTCGCAGCAGACACTGTCCTTCGGCGCCGAGAACCACCTCAGGCTCGGCGCGGGCTGGACGGTGATGGCCGGAGCCAGCATCGACTATCTGAACAAGGACCAAGGCAACGACAAGACCGCCGTCAACCCGATCCTCAGCGTGCGCTTCGAGGCGAGCGAGACGCTCGAGCTGAGCTCCAGCGTGAGCCTCAAGTCCCGGTTCCCCACCATGAAGGACCTGTACGGCTCGCAGGCGGGAAACCCTGACCTTCGCGAGGAGCGGGGCTCGAGCTGGGAGGCGGGCATCGTCTACACGAAGGCGGTGCGCTTGAACGGGGCGGTTTTCCACCGGCGCATCCGAGATCTCATCCAGTCGATCCGCAATGCGGACGGCTGGCTGACGCCCGTCAACGTCGGCCGGGCCCGGATCACCGGCTTCGAGCTGGGGGCACGGGTCCGCCGAGAGAGGCTGAGCCTGTCCGCCGACTACACCTTCCTCGACTCCAAGGACGTCGACACCGACCTTCCGCTGCCGCTGGTCCCCGAGTCACGGGTCAGCCTGATCCTGGAGGTCTCGCCCCATCCAGATTGGACCCTCAGCTTCTGGGGCACGGGCGGCCTGGGAGCTCAGACCTACTACGCTGACGAGGTGCTGGTGGTCCCGGGCTACTTCGTCGTCAACGGCGGGCTGAGCAAGGTCCTCGGCCCCGTGGAGGTCTCCCTCCAGGCAGAGAACCTTCTCGATGCCTCTTACGTCACGGAGCCGGGATTCCCCATGGCGTCGCGGAGCCTTCGCGCCATCGTCCGCCTGAGCGGCGGACCGAGGCCCTAGCTGCCTGGCCAGCCCAGGGGCAGGGGCAGGGGCACGGGGGCTATCGGCCCCGCCCGGCCACTCCAGTGGAGTGGATTCGGGGGACAACGCCAGCGCCTCCGCCTCCTTCCGAGAGCGCTTCGGGAGCCGCGCCCTGGGCGGCACGGCCTACGGCTGGCGGGGGGCCGTGGCCCTGACGGGCGTATCCGCTAGTCGCTGAACACGAGCTGGGCGAACTGGTACAGGCCGCGGCGCCAGCTCTGCCACTCGTGGGCCGTGTTGGGCGAGACGTAGAAGCGAGTGTTGATGCCCGCTTCTTGGAGCGCCTTCGTATTGGCCTCGGGATCGCCACCGAAGCTCGGGCGGCTGCCGCTCTTGCGCGCCTCGAGCTCCCGGCTGCCATAGCTGACGAACAGGAGCTTGACCTTGTCCTTGAAGCCAGGCGAGCTCTCGACGTCCTCCGGGCTGATGCTGCCGCCGCTGAACATGCCGACGTACGAGAACGTGTCGGGGTGGGCCAAAGTGACGATCCGGGTCTGCATGCCGCCCATGGACAGTCCAGCCATGGCTCGATGCGGCTGATCCGCCAGCGTGCGATAGCTGGCGTCGATCATGGGGATGATGTCTTCGATCAGGGTCTTCTGGAAGCCGTCGGCCCAGCCGGCCGGCGGCCAGGTGCCGCGACCACGCTCGCTCCGACGTGGGGGGCGATCCCGGCCCGGCATGCGCCAGGTCCCGTTGTCCATGACGATGATGAAGGGCTTGGCATTGCCGGCCGCGATCAGGTTGTCCATGATCAGGTTGGCCCTGCCCTGATTCCCCCAGCCCGTCTCGTCTTCACCGCCGCCGTGCTGGAGGTACAGCACGGGATAACGTGTGGTCGTGTCCTGGTCGTAGCCTGGCGGCGTGTACACGAAGCAGCGACGCATGCCGTTGTTGCTCTTGGAGAAGTACAGGTGCTCGCGGACCTGGCCGTGGGGGACGTCCTTGAGGGCATAGAAGTCCTGGTCCTTGGCCGGAACTTCGACGCCGCTGCCCCAGCGGCCGGCCCCGTAGAAGTACAGGCTGCCGGGGTCCGGAACCTGGGCGCTGTCGATCGCGAGCTGGTAGTAGTGAAAGCCTTCGTCCTGGGGAGCTGAGTCGCCGATCCAGGCTCCTTCCTCATCCTTGGTCATCGGGTACTTGACCGCGCCGATGTCGAGGAGGACGGTGTGCGCGTCGGGAGCAACGATCCGCGCCCGGACGCGGCCTTCGGAGTTGACCTGCGGGTATTCCCGCCCCGGCTGATTGGAGGTGGCGGGCTTGAAGTCTTCAACGGCGACGGGTGGCTCCGATTGCGCAAGACAGATACCGCCCGTGAGCACTGCTGCCAGAGAGATCGACGGAAGTCCGTTGTTCATCTGCCGCGCTCCTAAGGACTGAGTGGTTCGACTGGGCCTCGTCCAGGCGGCCTCAGTCTAGCGTATGCGAGAGCCATCCGCGGGGGCTCTCCCTGCCCAGAACGATCCCGCCCGAAACTTCCAGCGAACCTGCCTAGCGGAGCCGGTCCTGCGATAGCTTTCTGGGTGTCCAGAGGGGCGGAAGTCGGCTCGGCGAGCGGGTCTCCGACTATACGACCTCGGGGACGCAGCAGGGGTAGCCCTGCTGTGCTTTGGCCACGAGATCCAAGTCGAGCTCGTGGCAGGCCACCGGCGCGTCACCGGACGTCTCGGCCACGACTTCGCCCCTGGGATCGACCACCCAGCCGCCTCCACCGAACTCCTGGCCCCCCGAGTCGGTCCCGGCACGGTTCGAGGACAACACGTAGCAGCCGGAAACGATCGCCGCCATCCGCATCGCCACCATCCAGCGGTCGCGGTTCTGCCTCCCTGTGGCTCGAGGCACGGCCAGGACCTGGGCGCCCTCACGCCCGTAGCGCCGCGCGTGCTCGTTGAACATCACGTCGGTGCAGATGAGGAAGCCCACACGCAGGCCGCCGGCCGGAGCGAGGCGGAAGCGGCGCTCGCCGGGCTGGAACCACCGGGCTTCGAAGAACCCGGGCAGGTCGGGGAAGTACTGCTTCGTGTGCACGCCCTCGGCTCCCCCGGCCGCCGTCCACACGAAGGCCTCGTTGACCCTCCGGCCCGCCTGCCCCCGGGGCCAGGTCCCCAGTACCGCCGCCGCCCCGAGGTCCCCGAGCGGCGGCAGCGCCCGCTCGTGCGTCTCACACGAGGCGGCCCAGATCGCGCCGTCGAAATCCTCCCCTGCCGAGATCCAGGGCCCGAAGGGCATCTCGTTCAGCAACACGAGGTGGGCGCGAGCCGAGCAGACCCGCTCTGCGAGCACGCGCCAGGCCTCGGACCCTGCCAGCAACCCCGTCTCGGCCTCGATCACGGCCACTCGGACACGCCCCATCGTGCGACTCTACCACCCCGGGCCGGGGTCACGAACCGGAGTCAGAGCTGCGAATCGAGGACAAGACATGGCACAGGCGGCTGATCAGGGTGGTTGTCAGGCAGACCGATCCGATCCTGGCCTTGCGCGTGGAGCAAGAGATCGAAAGCGTCCTCCGGATCGCCATCCGGTACAGTGCCAGGAACATCTACGCATCGTCCGGCTCCAACGTCGAACCGTCCACGGAACCCGCTTTGATTCGCTCAGCGTGGCGGAAGGAGCTTGACAGGGCTGGGCATCAGCGAGATGGTGCCGGTGCCCGTCACGCCCGGACCCGGAAAGGAGCCACCCGTGCACCTCATGCTCGCGATGTTGCTGGTCGCGCCGGCCGGTCCGAAGCAGACATCGCCTGCGGAGCTCCAGCAGCGCTGTGATGCGGGCGGCACTGGCGCCTGTGTCGAGCTCGCCGTTGCGCTGGTGGCCGGCGCGGGCGTCGCCCCCAGGCCTGGGCAAGCGGCCCACCTGCTGAGGTCGAGCTGCTATGCGGGGGAGATGAGCGCCTGTGGGCTCCTCGCCACGTTGTGGGAGGAGGGCGAGGGTGTGGTGGCCGAGGATGCAAAAGAGGCTGATCTCCTCCACCACAGGGCCTGCGAGGGCGGCTACGCCCCTTCGTGCGTGTCTCTGGCCCTCTCGGCGATCCTGCCGGAGACGTTCTGGGGAGCGGACCCACCCACCGAGACAGAGAAGACCGAGCGCGCCAGGCTCATGAGCCGGGCTTGCGATCTCGGTGAGGCCTCGGCCTGTCTCCTGCTTTCCGACGACGATGGACTGGGCGGGGAAGCGCCGCCAACTCCCGAGCGGGCCGCCGCCCATCGGGCCCGCGCCCTGGAGATCCTGCAGCCCGCCTGCGAGGCGGGCGACGGTCAGGCCTGCCTGGCGCTGGCGGAGGGGCCGCTCGGACCCCCGCGGACTCCTCAGGGTGCAAGCGACCTCGAGGACAGACGCAGGGCTGAGGAGCTGTTCCGAACGGCCTGCGACGAGGGCGTGCTCGGCGTGGAGGGCTGCCTGTCTCTGGCCGCGATGTACATCGACAACGAGGCGATCGAGGATGACGTCAGCCGGGCGTTCGCGCCCTTGTCCAAGGCCTGTCGCGGAGGCTTCTGCGAGGGCTGTCGTGGGCTAGAGCTGCTCGACTCTATCCTTCGCAGTGCCGGGCCCGGCGGACCCCAGCTGGCGGAACGCATCCCGGAGATCCTCTCGAGCGTCGAGCCGTGCCGGCGCCGACCCAGGGCCGTGACCGACATCGAGGATCCGCCCCTGGGCGACGAACCGGGCTCGACCCGGATCAGAGACCGCTGGCTCGCCAAGGTGAACGACAAGTGGGAGGGGCTGCGGGGTCGCTTCGAGGCGGCCAAGGTCGTCGCCCGCATGGGCTTCCCGGAGTTGGTCGCCCCGATGCTCGAGAGACGTGACGTCCACGAGACCCTCGACCGGATGGAAAGCGTGAAGCGACGGACCGAGCACTCGCTCAGAGAGCTGGCTCACGAGTCGGCCTCCGGTGCCACTGTTCCGCGGGAAACCGCCGAGGGGTGTTTCACCGCGGCGTTGCGCGAGGTCCGCGAGCCCGAGGACGCGCGGGATCGACCGCTGCGGCTCGGGCTTCACCCCAACGAGGAGTCCGGACGCCCCGGACGCCTGTCCTGGGACATCGAGGTGCTCTCGGACGGGCCCGACATGAAGCCTGCCACCGAGGACGACATCAGCACGCTGGAGCCCTACGGAGCCTATGACGCCCGTCACTACGCGGACATGGACCCCGGCCCCGGCGATACGCCACCGGGCAGGGGAGACGGAGGCGGAAGCCGATGCCGCTACTGACAACACTCTTGACCGCGCTCGCTCTTGCGCTGAACGGTCAATCGGCGGGAGCCACCCTCGAG
>CAZNNH010000125.1:0-18121 GCA_964574335.1 uncultured Acidobacteriota bacterium
AGCTGGGATCTGTGCGGGGGGCGCCGGGCAACCGGCGTCCCTACCGCAAACCGAAAGGGGCACAACTGGCTCCGTCAGACCGCCAGCCGAAGTGACATGGCCGGGCTTCCCCGGCGAGCCCTGGAAACCCGGTCATGTCCCCCAGGACCGCCTGGTAGAATCGCCCGCTATGATCCAGATCAAGGGCGGTGTGCTCAAGTCGCGCCTGAGCCTGATCGAGCAGCTCGCTCCCGGGGACGGCCTGAAGCGGGTGCTGGCCGAGATGTCACCGCCCGACCAGGCGGCGCTGCGGAGCCTCCTCGACAGCTCCTGGTACCCCTTCGAGCTCGGGCAGCGCCTCGACGACGCCGTGGTCAAGGTCATCGGCGGGGGACGGACCGAGTTCTTCGAGAGGATCGGCGAGGCCTCGGCGGAGCGGAACCTGGGAGGCGTGCACAAGAAGTTCCTGGTGGTGGGCGACCCCCAGGCCTTCCTGGCCAAGGCGTCGCTGATCTACTCCTTCTACTACGACCAGGGTCGCCGCGAGTACCGGGCGATCGGTCCCAAGGAGGCCGTGCTCACCACCTACGACGCCGAGACCTACTCCACCGCCGACTGCCTCACCGTCATCGGCTGGTACCGGAAAGCGCTCGAGATGTGCGGCGCGACGGCGCCGAAGGTGGAGGAGGAGGAGTGCCGCGCCCGCGGCGGCCAGGTGTGCCGGTACCGGCTGACATGGAAGTAGCTCGGGGCGAGAGGCAGAAGGCGCGACGCCCGATCCGCCTGCTCCGCTCCGCGATGCTCTCGACGCTGCTCGCCTCGCTCTTCTCCACGGGTCTGTGCTGGATCGGGGAGCGCTGGCGCGAGGGCGTGCTCGGCCTGGAGCTGAGCATCGCGGGGGTCGACGATGACGGCGTCTCGTGGAGCCGCCGGATGCGGGTCCGAGGGATCGACGAGGGGGCCGTGAAGGTTGCGGCGCTGCCCTCGCGCCACGACCTGCGCCTCGCCTGGTCGGGGGGCTGGCAGGTTCCCGAGTCGGGGCGCTTCCTGGTCCGGGTCCGTGTCGACGGCGACCTGCGCCTTGTGGTGGACGGGATCGAGGCGCTGACGCTCGTGGGAGTCACCTCCAAGCGACTACACGACGTGCGGCTGCCGCTCAGCCGTGGTTTCCATGACCTCCACATGGAGTGGTTCTCGGACCGGCCCGGAGCCCGGGTCCGGGTCGGCTGGGCCATGGAGAACGGTCTCATGCACGGCTTCGAGGAGCAGCTGCTCCTGCCCAGCCGTCCGTCGGCGGCTCGCCTGGCCCTGATCCGCATGGTGGGCCTCAGCCGCCCGGTGACGGTCGGACTGTGGGGCCTGGCCCTGGCCCTGCTGCTGGTGTGGGCCGCCCAACGTGACCTGCTCGGCCACGCCGCCGACGCCAGGGCGACAGTGGCACCGCGTGGCGCGCTGGCGCGGCCAGTGCCGTGGCCCGTAGCGGTCGCTGCCGGGACGGTCGCGGTGTTGCTGCCCGGCCTGCTCCTGCTGTTCCACGCGGCCGTGTGGCGTGCCGACCTCGACCTCGGGGCCCTCCATTCCACGAACCGCTACTTCGAGGAGCTGGCGATCGCCTCGTCGCAGTACCTGCAGGACCGCTCGCCGCGGTCGCTCGAGCCCGAGAGCATCGCCTCTTGGCCGGGCTCGCGGTTCAAGGTGCTGCTGAAGCGCCTCGCGATCGAGCAGGTCGCCCTGCAACCGATCCGGCCCTGGGAGTTCTGGAAGACCCTCGACTCCATGGAGTCCATCCAGAGGCCGCCGCCCTTGCACCACCGGAGGATCGAGGACGTCGGACGCTCGCGCCTCGTCCTTGCCGGCTTCCACCTCGCCGGTGGGATCGCTCCCTTCCTGACGCTGTGGGTGGCCCCTCTGTGCGCCGTGCTGCTCCTGGGCTGGTTGGTGTGGGAGTCGCTCCGGGCGGGACGGCTGATCGTGGGGCTGGTGTTCGGCGTCCTGTTCGCCTGCTCCCCCTTCGTGGTCGAGCTGCTCACCCTTCACTTCTCGACGGCCGGCTTCTACGTGCTCGGCCTGGTGACGGTGTTGGCGTTCGCCGTCTTCGTGCTCCTCGGGCCGCCCGCCGGGCCGCTGGCGCTGCTTCTGCGCTGCGGGGGGTTCGGTTGCGCCTTCGCCGTGTGCACCCTCAGCCGGGCCGGCGTCGGCCTGTTCGCGCCGGTCGCCTTGGCGCTCCTGCTGGCCGGGCTGGCGCGTGGCCTGCGCGGGTGGCCGGCGCGGGTGGGTGTCGGCCTGCTCGCGGTCGCCCTGCTGCTGGGGCCCTACGCCGTGTGCCGGCCCAACCAGCACCATAGCGTCTGGATCACCGTCTGGGAGGGGCTCGGCGACTTCGATCGGACCAAGGGACACGTCTTCTCGGATCGGGTTGTCAAGCATCGGCTGATCGACGCCGGGGTCACGGACATCCCCACTCGTCGCGGGCTCGCCAGCTTCGACAAGGAGGACTACTCCCGCGAGAGCGCCTTCCTGCGCGACGAGGTGCTGCGCCACGTCCGCAGCGACCCCGGGTGGCTGCTGCAGATCCTGGTCAAGCGGGTGGTGGCTACAGTGACCCAGGCCAAGCTCATGGATCGTGGGCGCTACCCGGGGTCCTCGTTCGTCCCCGTTACCGCGTCCAACGAGGGGTTGATGGACGTCTACTACCGGTTCACCAGGACGGCCGACTGGGTCGGCCTGGGGGCCTGGCGAAAGGAGCTGCCGGTGCCGGCCTTCTGGCTGCCGCTGCTCGCCTGGTCGCTCTGGCGGGTCAGGCGCCCGGCCGGCTCCTCGGGCCCCGTCTGGGTCCTGGCGGCCGTGGCCTGCTGTGCGCTGAGCGTGCCGGTCGCGATCACCGTGGCGGGCGCTTTCGAGACCCAGTCGTTCGTGCTGGTGTACCTGCTCGGCGCGGCGTTCTGCTGCCAGGACCTGGCACTCGAGCTGACGCGTCGAGCGGCCGGCGAGAGCCGCTGACCCGGATCGGGACGGTCTCCTGGCGCTGCCCGCTAGCTCGCCTGCAGCTCTCGGGCCGCCAGGGCCAGGGTCTCGAACAGCGCCGGGATGTCCTCCTCCTCGACGCCGGCGAAGGCCACCCGGATGTCGTGGGCGCCATCGGCGATGACGCCGATCCCGTGCCGGTCGAGCAGATGGGTGCGGTACGTGTCGGCGTCCAGCTTGCCGAGCCGCAGGCACATGAAGTAGCCGGCGTTGAACGGGTAGGCCTCGAAGACATCGGAGAAGTCGGCGCCGGCCAGGACCTGCTTGACCTTGCGGGCCCGCGCGGCCAGGATCTCCTGCTTCTTGCGGCACTCCTCCGGGAACGTCGGCTCCGCCATCGCCTTGGCCACCACCGACTGGGAGAGGTTGGAGCAGTTGGAGATCGCGCTCCGGATCGCTCCCGCCACCTTCTTCTCCAGGGCCCGATACAGCTCCTCGTCGCTCTTCGCCGCCTTGGCGGCGAAGGTCAGCATCCCGGTCCGCAGGCCCCACACGTACTCCTCCTTGGTGGGGCCGTCGGCCTTGATCGCCAGCAGCCGCTCGTGGGCGCCGGCCAGGCGGGCGAACAGGGACTCGCGCAGGACGTCGTCTTCGTAGAAGAGGCCGAAGTAGGCGTCGTCGCAGAGCACGATCAGGCGGGCCCCCGCCTCGGCGGCCGAAAGCAGCGCGGCGGCGACCTCGTCCGCCTCGTCCTTCCGGATCGAGTAGCCGGTGGGGTTGTTGGGGAAGTTGAAGGAGACGAGCGTCTTCGGCTGGCCCCGCCGGGCTGTGAGCGCCTGGCGGAGGCCCTCGACGTCGAGCCCTCCGCCGGCGGCGAAGAGCGGGAAGGTCTCGATCCGGGCCCCGAACCGGACGCCGAAGAGGAGGTCGTAGTTCTCCCAGTACTTGTCGGGAAGCAGCACCGTGTCGCCACGGTCGAGGAACAGGTCGGCGACCAGGGACAGCGAGTGGGTGACACCCTGGGTGACGATGGGCAGCGAGAAGCTGCGGCCGGCCAGCGAGGGGTTCTTGGCCAAGAGGGCCTCGCGCCAGGCCTGGCGCAGCTCGGGACGGCCGGTGGCCGGAGCGTACGGAAGCGCCTCGGCCGGGGTGAGGGCGGAGAGCTGCTTCATCACCGAGGGGAGGAACATGGGCTTGCCGGCCTCCCGGGCGATGCCGATGGTGGCGTTCCAACGCTTGGCCTTCTGCTTGGCCTCGGCGGCCTGGGCCAGGATCCCCTTGGGGAAGAAGATCCGCTTCCCGAAGCCGGACAGCATCTCGTGGACGTGCGGGTTCTCCCCCGCGATCGTCCGGTTGAGCTCGCTGGCGAGCGGGCTTTCATCCTCGAAGCTCTTCACGGTCATTGGGCTCCCCTTGTCTCGGCTGGCGGCCCGCACGGTGCGCCCACGTGGCGCCTCCCAGGGCCCGCGCGGCGCATTCTACCGCTACAGCAGCTCTTTGAGTCGCGCGTAGCCCGATCGGCTCACCGGCAGGCGGGTGCCGTCGGACAGAACCGCCAGCCGGTTGTCGCGGTCGTCGCTGTCGAGGCGGCTCAGCCGGTCCAGGTTCAGCAGGAAGGAGCGGTGGATCCGTACGAACTGGCTCGGGTCCAGGCTCTGGGCCAGGTCACCCAGGGTCTGCTGCTTGAGCAGCTCCTTGCCGGCCACCTTGAGGCAGACGTAGTCGTCCTGGGCCTCGGCGTAGTCCAGGCGGTCCACCGGCACCACGTCGACCCGAGCCCCCTGGCGCACCAGGATCCGCTCCAGGGGGTGGTTCTCCGGGCGGACCGCCGAGATGAGCTGGGAGACCGGCGTGGGCGGCTGGGAGGGGAGGCGCTTGCGGACCCGCTCCAGGGCCGCCTTGAAACGGTCGGCGCCCACCGGCTTGAGCAGGTAGTCGATGGCGTTGACCTCGAAGGCGTGGATGGCGTGCTGGTCGAAGGCGGTCACGAACACCACCGGCGTGTCGGACCCGATCAGCTCCACCACCTCGAAGCCGTCCAGCTTGGGCATCTGGATGTCCAGGAAGACCAGGTCGGGCTTGAGGTCGGCGACCGCCTTGACCGCCTCGAAGCCGTTGCGGCACTCGGCCAGCACCTCGACGTCGGTCTCGCCGGACAGGTACTCGCGGAGGATGGCGCGGGCCGGCTCCTCGTCGTCGACGATGACCACGCCCAGGCCGCTCCGGGCCGGCCGGGTGGCGACGGCGGCGCCGGCCGGGGTCGGCTCCGGCCCCGCCTCCAGGCGTCGGCGGGCGGCCCGCAGGTCCACCACCACGTCGCGCATCCCCTGGTAGCGGTCGTCCGGGTCCTTCTGCAGGCACTTGTCCAGGATCCGCTGCAGCTCGTGGCCGAGCTCCCCGACGTGGAGGTCGGGGAGGCGGGGGATGGGGTCCTTGAGGACGGCGTGGAGCGTTTCCACACCGCCCTCGCGGAGGAAGGCCGGCGTGCCGGTGAGCATCTCGTAGAGGAGGGCCCCGAACGAGAAGACGTCGGTGCGCTCGTCGACCTCGCGGCCCCGCACCTGCTCGGGGGCCATGTAGGCGGCGGTGCCCACGATCCGGCCGGGATCGGTCTCGAGCCGGGCAGGCGTGTCGGTGCCGCTGTCGATCACGGGGCGCGCGCGGACCTGCTTGGCCAGGCCGAAGTCGATGATCTTGGCGTGCCCCGAGTCCGTGATCATCACGTTGCCCGGCTTGAGGTCGCGGTGGATCACCGCGTGGGCGTGCCCCTCGGCCAGGGCCTCGGCGATCTCGGTGGCCACCTCCAGGGCCCGGGACAGCTTCGGCCGCCGCTCCCGCAGCACCTCGGCCAGCGGCTGGCCCCGGATCAGCTCCATGGCGATGAAGGTGACGCCCTCGGCCTCGTCGATGCCGTAGATGACGGTGATGTTGGGGTGGGCCAGCCCGGCCGCGGCCTGGGCCTCCCGGATCAGGCGCTGGCGGAACTCGGGGTCCTCGGTCAGGTCCGGGGAGAGCACCTTGAGCGCCACCTCCCGCTCCAGCTTCCGGTCACGGGCCCGGTAGACGACGCCCATGCCGCCCCGGCCGATCTCGGCCAGGATCTCGTAGTGGGAGAGGGTGCTTCCGATCATGCTCTCCTGCGCATCGAAGGGCCCCCCGGCCTTGGCCCACCGTCTCCGGGAAGCCGCCGAAACCCACCCAAGGCCGGAGCCCCTGCGAGGCCCGCCATTCACCGGCGGAAACCGGGCGTTCGCCGATTCTCGGCCGGATCCGGCTCCACAATACCGTAAATTCAAGGCGAGGGAGGAAGAATGGGCCAGATGGACCAGCAGCCGATGGGACCGAAGCCCACGGGGCCGATCATCCCGATCACCCCCAAGCTGGTCTTCGGTCTCGCCATCATGGCCCTCGGCCTGCTCTTCACCCTGGAGAACCTGGGCGTCCTGGATGCCGACACCTACCTGCGCTTCTGGCCGGTGATCCTGATCTTCGTGGGCGTGGTCAAGCTGCTCGACTGCTGGCCACGGGGTGCCGGTTGCACCGGAGCCGTGTTCTTCATCGTGGTCGGCACCGGGCTGCTGATGTCCAACCTCGGCTGGCTCAGCTTCGATACCCTGTTCCCGCTGATCCTGGTGGCGATCGGCGCCTTCATCGTCTACCGGGCGGTGGTGCGCTCCGGGCGGAGGCGGGGTAAGGACAGCTCGCCCGACACGGTCAACGGCTTCGCGATCCTGGGCGGGGTGACCCGCACCAGCCGCTCCTCCGACTTCCGGGGTGGCGACCTGTCGGCGTTCATGGGCGGCTGCGAGATCGACCTGCGGGACGCCGAGATCTCCGGCGGCGAGGCCATCATCGACGTCTTCGCCTTCTGGGGCGGGGTCGAGATCCGGGTGCCGCCGGAGTGGCAGGTGGAGTGCCGGGGCCTGGCGGTGATGGGGGCCTTCGAGGACAAGACCCGCGGTAGCGAGGGCGCCGGCCCGCGGCTGGTGCTCACCGGCCTCGCCATCATGGGAGGGGTCGAGGTCAAGAACTAGCCGACCGCCCCGCCGAGCTGCTAGGGTACTCTCCCGAGATGCAGACCATCCGCGCCGGCAAGAGCGGCCTGGCCCTCTACGTGGTGGCCTGGGTCTGCGTCACCGCCCTTCTCGACTCGCTGCTGGCCTTCTCGGGGGCCTACACCTGGCTGGACGGCTTCTGGATCACTCTCCCGCTGAGCGCCATCTACGTCTTCGTGGGCCTCGGCGCCTACCACCTGTGCCGGTCGATGCCGATCAAGACCACGCGGCCGGCCTGGCTGGTCTTCACGCTGGCGCTGGCCGCCTCGATCGTGGCCTCGCTCTGGGTCAGCCTGGGGCGGGCCTGGGTCCGGGTGCTGGTGTCGTGGGGCTCGCTGCCGGAGGAGGCGGTGGGCAGCTACTCGAGCGCCGCCCCCATCATCCTCGGCGTCGGCTACCTGCTGTTCCTGCTGGCGGTGGTCCTCCACTACCTGCTGCTGACCACCGAGGCCTCCCGGGAGGCCGAGACCGAGGCCCTCAAGTACCAGCTCCTCTCCCGCGACGCCGAGCTCAAGACGCTGCGGGCCCAGCTCCACCCGCACTTCCTCTTCAACAGCCTCAACTCGATCAACTCCCTGATCGGCTCCGACGCGGCGGCGGCGCGGCGCACCTGTGTGCTGCTCGGCGACCTGCTCCGCCACAGCCTGACCCTGGGGGCCAAGGAGCGGATCCCGCTGGGCGACGAGCTCTCGCTGGCCGAGAGCCTGTTGTCGATCGAGAAGGTCCGCTTCGGCGAGCGCTTGGTGTTCCAGACCCAGGTGGACGAAGAGGCCCGCGCCTGCCAGGTGCCGCCGCTTCTGCTCCAGCCGCTGGTGGAGAACGCCGTGACCCACGGCATCTCCTCGCTCCTGGAAGGGGGAGAGATCCGCATCGAGGGGCGGGTCGAGGGCGGCAGGCTGGAGCTGTCGGTCGAGAACCCCCGCGACGCCGAGTCGCCGCCCCGAGCCGGGGCCGGCGTCGGCCTGCCCAACGTGAAGCGCCGCCTGGCCGCCCTGTACGGCAAGGACGGGCGCGTGCGCACCAGCGAGGAGAACGACCGCTACCGCGTCGAGATCACCCTCCCGGTGGAGACCGGGAACGGCGACGGGTCCTGAGCGGGATGGGGCGAGCTTGACCGGCCCGAGCCCATCGGCCCGCCAGCGGCTGTTGCCCAACCTCGTCCTGAGCGCCGCCGTCACCCTGCTCTTCGCCGGGCTGCTCGAGCTGACGGCGCGCTGGCTGGCCCCCCCGGCGCCCGTGGTCGAGGACTACATCTGGGACTGGGAGCAGAAGTGGGAGGGCGACTTCTACACCATGCGCTCCGACGCGGTGGGCTGGCCGCCGTGGGAGGAGTTCAACGGTGACGGCGTGCGCGACCGCACCCATGCCGAGGAGAAGCCCGAGGGGGTGACCCGGCTGGTCTGCCTGGGCGACAGCGTCACCCTCGGCGACGGGGTCGAGCCCCGCCAGGCGTTCCCCCAGCTCCTGCAGGAGCGGCTCGATGCCGAGGGCCCCGGCGTGGAGGTGTTCAACCTCGCCCTGTGGGGCTGGTCGACACGCCAGGAACGTTTCGCCTACCGGCGGATCGCGCGCAGGTACGGTCCCGACCGGGTCCTCTTGACCGTCTGCCTGAACGACATCCCCGAGCTGCAGAACAACCTCTCGCGGCCCCCAGGCTGGCTGAGAGGGCTGTATCAGCGGTCGGCGCTGGTTCGCCTGGTGGTCGACGCGCGGGGGCGCGAGATCCGGAGCGTCGAGGAGCTGTTCGAGACACCGGGCGCGCACGGCGTGGAAGCCGGGTTCGACCGCTTCTTCAAGGAGCTTCTCGCGCTTCGGGACGACGTGACCAAAGGCGGCGCTGAGCTCCTGGTGGCGGTGATGCCCTTCCGCTTCCAGCTCGAGCCGGATGCCCCCGAGCCGACGGTCCAGCGGCGCATCGCCCGCTTCTGTGCCGACTCCGGCCTGCCTTGCCTCGACCTGCTCGATCCGTTGCGGGAGCTGGGGCCCGAGGCCTTTCACGACTACGACCACCTGAGCCCGGAGGGGGCCCGGAGGGTGGCTGACGTGCTGCTGCAGAGCCGGCTGCTGCCGCGGCCGCTGCCGGTGCGCGAGCTTCTGGGAGGACGGCAGAGCGTCGCGGAGGTGATCGACGCCCTGGGCTCGGCCGACGAGCCAACCAGGCGCGCCGCCGCCTGGGAGCTCTCGCGACGTGGAGGGGCCGCAGCGGTCGAGCCGCTCACGAAGGCCCTGGACGACGCCTCGGCCCCGGTCCGTGCGGAGGCGGCACGCGCTCTGGGCGCCCTCGGCCCCGCCGCGCGCCCCGCCATGCCGGCGCTGTTCGCGCGCCTGCGGGATCCTCGACAGCGGGTGCGCTGGGAGGCGGCGCTGTCGCTGTTCCGGCTGGGACCGCGCGCCCCCGAATCTGTCGGCCCCCTGATCGCCGCGCTCGAGAGCCCGGACGTCTTCGTACGGGGCTTCGCCGCCTTCTGCCTCGGCTCGCTGGGCAAGGCGGCTCGCGAGGCGGTGCCGGCCCTGATCTCGGCCCTCCAGTCCGAGGAGGGCTACGGGCGCGGCGGCGCCGCCCTCGCCCTGGCCAAGATGGGGGAGGCGGCCCGCGAGGCCATCCCCGCCCTGGCCACCGGGCTCGAGAGCCCGGACCCCGAGCACCGCTGGAAGGCGGCGCGTGCCCTCGGACGCATCGGCCTGGCCTCGGACGGCGCCCTCGAGGCGCTGGCCCGGGCCCTCGCCCACGATCCCGACGAGCGGGTGCGGACCCATGCCGCCCGCGCGCTGGGCCGGATCGGTCCGGCCGCCACCCCGGCGGCGCGGGCGCTCGAGGCCGCGACCCGGGACCGCGTGGACACGGTGCGCGAGGAGGCGCGGCGGGCCCTGGAGGAGATCAGCCGCTGAGCTGAAGCCCGCGTGACTCTCCACGCGTCGTCCAGTATCGTGTCGCCATGAGACTGCTCCCACGGCTCGGTCTGGCAACGGCTTCGCTGCTGCTCTCGGTGACCCCCCTGCTCGCCAGCGACTTCGAGATCTCGGGCTTCGTCGGGCTCTCGGCCCCGACCTACTCGCAAACCTTCTCCTACCAGCCGCCCCCGCCGCCCACCGTATCGGGCGTGCGCATCGAGCAACGGGGGACCTTCGACCTGAAGGCAAGCGGGGGCATGGCGTTCGGCGGAGCGGTGGCCTTCTTCCCGGTCCCGGCGGTCGGGATCGAGGCCCGCCTCGACACCGCCGACATGACCCTCGAGACCGAGAACGCCAGCTACGTCGTCGGCGTCTCTTTGCCCCAGCCGATCGGCAACGTCTCCACCCAGGTCGACCTTCCCCCCGCCCAGGTGGACCTCGAACGGCCGCGTCCGGTCTCTCTCAACGTGCGGCTGCGCGTTCCCGGGACCGTCTCGGTGGGCCTGTCCGGCGGCGTCAGCTACCTCCCGTCGCTGAAGGCCCGCGTGGTTCAGCCGCTGGCCATCACCAGCTCGGTCCTGGACCTGGTCGGGGGGCAGATCGGCGTCGGCGAAGTGCCGGTCGTGGCCACGGCCGACCCCACGGTCGAGGGCTCGCGGGTGGGGGGCAACCTGGGTCTGGGCCTGGCATTCAGGATCGGAGAGACGGTGGCGATCGCGGTCGAGGCCCGCGGCTTCTACTTCAAGGAGCACCGGCTGACCTGGTCGCGGGCCGACAACCAGCCGCTGAACGCCGTCGAGGAGATCGTGGTCGAAGAGGCGCTCCGGGCCCTTCCCGTCGTGGAGTTCAAGCCGATCTTCTTCAACGTGACCGCCGGCCTGACGCTGCGGTTCTAGAGACGTGACGGCGGGAGTCCCCGGGTTCGGGCCCGGGGAATTGGGGGGCGGCCATTCAGGGATAGAAGGCCGTCAGTTGGTAGGTCGCGTAGTCGTCCTGTGAACTGCAGCACGGAAAGTCACAAATGGGGGTCGCCGAACCGGGCGCGTGGCAGGTTCTCACCACATACACGCCAGGCACGTCGACATCGGCGGCCCCTAAGACACAGAGCTCGTCGCCGTGCCGGACTCCGGTCGCCAGCAGCTCGCGAAACGGCCCACGCCAGATCTCCGTCTGCAGGATGGCCCTTCGGTCCGTCCACGTGGAGCGGACGTAGATCCGTCCGGCAGCGCGAACCCGCACTACGGTTCCGCTAATGCCCTGACAAGTCCCCGACGCGGGCCTACCTACACGCAATGCTCCCTCAAACACCTGCCGGTCGCCGGCTGCGGGCAGGACCCAACAGCCTGACTCAACGGGGGTCGGCGTGGGCGACCCGGTGGGGTTCGAATCCCCGGCGCATCCAACGAGGACCAGCGCCAGCAACCTGGGAGAGATTGGCGACTACTCAACGTCGACCTCATGCACCACTAGGCAGGATATGCTATCAGGCATGCAAGCCCCCGGAATCAGAATCCGACAACGGGGCGCCCTGGCGCGCTGTAAAGGATACGCCCTTGGCGTTGCCGTGTTGGCGGCCTGGCCGATCCCCGGCCTGGCGTCGCTCAGGTCCCCAAAGGACCTTGGCGGTCTGTCGAGCGACGCCAACGCTGTTGTTGTCGCGACGAACGCTGAGAGATCCGGGCAGAGGGTCAGCCTGGTCGTGACCCGAAGCCTCAAGGGTTCTGTCGCTCCGGGGCCGCACGTCGCGACGTGGCCAGGGGCGCCCGGGGGTGCTCAAGCCCTGAACGGAGCGGCCCTCTGGTTCTTGGTTGGCGCCGGAGGCGGCTGGCAGGTACTGCCGTTCTTCACGGGCCAGCCCTTCTCGCTGGTCGACGTGGCTATCCCGATACCTGATGGGGAGCTTTCGCCGGAAGAGAGCTATGCCGACGCCGATCCGATCGAGGACAAGCTGGTCGTCGAGCTGCGGCGAGGTTTGCTGTCTGGGGATGGTGACCTGGCCTCTGCGGCTGCGGATGCGCTCAAGTCGCTGGTGGCGGGCCCCGAACCGCTCACGCGGGACCGCCCCCATCAGCACCACTCGGACGGCCTCACCGGACATCCCGAACGCGGCGCCCTGGCTCGCCTCGAGCGAGACTGGGCCGCCACGCTTCTCGACGTGGTCCAGGATCTCTCGTCACGTGGGGAGAGGATCGGCGCCGGACTGATTGTCAGCGTGGGCTCGATAGTGGAGCCCTCAGCCGCCACACAGATCCAGGCGCTGCTGCAGAGCGTTGACGACGATGCCTTCCTCAAGAAGGCCCTGGCGGAGGCCCTCCGCAACATCCACACGCGGGAGGCCCTCCCCGGTCTCGTCGCCTTGCTGGCCGAGCAGGACCCCGGGCTCCAGTACATAGGGGTGATGGGGCTATCCAGCTTCGCCATGGGCTGCCCACCGGGCCTTTTCTGTGCGCCCCCACAGGGCGGAGGGCCATACACCACCCCCGCAGTCGAGCTTCATTCCCCTGCCCGCGACCTATTCCTTCAGGATCCGGCGCGCTACATCTCCTTCTGGCAGAGGTGGTGGAAGGAACTACAGCGCTCGCCGTGACGGACGGGCGTCCCTTCCACGTTCCGTGTCTCTGCTGACGCGCACCTTCCCCCCGGAACGTCTGTTTCGGGCCCCCTGAGCTGGCATCAGCCCTGCAGGGGTTGAAGCGCGGGAGGACCGACGAGGTGACACGGCACGGACCCTGGTGGTCCAGAGGATGCTGGATGGCGATCGCGGTGGCCGCGGCGAGCGGCGCGGTCCTGGGTGCGGTCCTAGGCCCCCCTCCCGCCACGAGGACGGAACGATCGATGGCGCCCCGGCCCGTGATGCTCTGGGCCTGGGAGCGTCCGGAGGACCTGACCTTCCTCGATCCGCGGGCGGCCGGCGTTTCCCTGCTGGTGGGGACCGTGCATCTGCGCCGAGGGCTCGTGTACGAGTCACCGCGTCTGCAGCCGCTCTCGATCCCTGACGGCACACTGGTGGTACCCGTGGTGCGGATCGAGACCGATCCGATACACCCTCCGAGTCTCGGCAACTTGCAGAGGCAGGAACTCCTCGCGGCCCTGGACCGGCTGGTCGGACTGGAGCGTTGCCAGGCTCTCCAGATCGACTTCGATGCCGTGGTGTCGGAGCGCAGGTTCTACGCTCAGGTGCTGCGAGACGTGCGCGCGTCCCTGCCGCCGGGCGCCTTCTTATCCATCACGGCCTTGGCCTCCTGGTGCCTGGGCGACGTCTGGTTGGATGGCCTCCCGATCGACGAGGCTGTACCCATGTTGTTCCGGATGGGCCCCGATGCCGCGGAAGTGCGAGCCCGGCTGGCTGCCGGGGAGGACTTCGCGTCGCCCCGCTGCCGCAGAAGCTACGGGCTCAGCTCGGATGAGCCCATCCCGTCTCTCGTCCCCGGGCGGCGCTGCTACGTGTTCCATCCCGCGCCATGGACGAACTCCGCGAACTGCGACGCTCAGAGTCGAATCGAGGGGGCCCGGCGATGAGGAAGAGGTGCTGGTTCCTGTCGATGGCCTGCCTGCTGCTCCAGGGCATGCTCCAACCCGTGCCCGCGCATGGTTGCAGCCACGCGTTGCCCTCGGCGCACTTCTGGATCGATCAACGCCCGGGGGTCTCCGACGCGCAGTTCCTGGACGGAGAGCTGGGCATCCTCGATCCCGGGCTCGATCTGGCCTATGCCTTGATCGCCTTCCGGCAGCTCGCAGGTCTCGGGATCCCCGACTCGGCACGACGGGCGTTCGAAGCGACCCTCTCGGACGGCACCGACCGCAGCTGGGAACGGGCCTCGTCAGCGCCGAGCTGGTACCAGCGCCGACGCGAGATCCCGGACCTGACAGATCCACCGATCCCTTCCGTCTGGCGACGTCAGCTCACCCAGGAGGGAGGCTACACGCACTACTCGACGTACCTGAACTGCAACCAGGATGCGTTTCGAGCCGCCGGGGAGCGGCTGAGGGAGCTCGTCGCGCGCTCCGGCAGGCGCTCCCCTCGAGTCCGTCGTTGGGTTCAGGCGCAGGACCTGGTGTTCTCCAACTGTTCTGGTGAGCGTCAGATCCCCGCGTCGGCACCCGCCGATTGGCCGGCCTCCGAACGTGCCGATCGGGACTACCAGATCGCTGCCGCGCACTTCTACGCCGGCGACTTCGTTGAGGCGCAGCGCCTGTTCGGCCAGATCTCGAAGGACCCGGCATCCCGCTGGCGCCAGCTCGGCAGCTACCTCGTGGCTCGGGCGATGGTGCGGCAGGCCCTGGTCGGGGGTGGGCCCCGCCAGGAGCTCCTGGCTGAGGCAGAGGAATACCTCATCGGGATCCTGAGGGACTCGAGCCTGGCCGAGGTCCATGGCGCTGCCACCGGGACGCTCAGCTACGTGAGGGCCAAGCGCGATCCCGTGAGCGAGCGTCGCCGGCTGGAGGGAGAGTTGCTGGCACCCGAACCCGGCGCCGACATCGAACGGATCTGGCTCGACTACAGGTATCTGGGGCCCGGAGGAGGCGCGTTCTCCGAATGGTGGGGAGCATTCGCGGGGGCTCGGCCGGAGGCGGCCGAGGCGGCCCTGGCGCGCTGGCTCGAACGACGGGAGCTACCCTGGCTCGTCGTGGCCGCCGTCAGGTCGCGCGGCGACTCGCCACACGCCGGGCGCATCGTCGACGAGCTGGCGAAGATCGGCGCCGACTCGCCAGCCTACCTGACGGCGGCATACCACCGGGCGCGGCTCCTCGTCGAGCTGGGCCAGACCGATTGTGCGCGCAGTCTGCTCACCCATGTATCCAAAGGACCCGAGCACCTGTCCCCGGCGGACCGCAACCGGATCGCCACCCTGAGGCTGCGTGTCGCCCGCAACCTGGACGAGCTCGTGTCGCTCTCCCAGCTCTCGCTGGTCGCCACCGGTTGGCACGACCACGACGGGGGCCCGCTCATCCCCGAGCCAGACTGGTTCAGAGCGCCAGCTCCAGGCGAGCGGCTTCTCAGCGAGCAGGCCGCCGCCGTTCTGAACCGGTCGGTACCCGTCGAGCGCCTGGTGGAGGTGGCCCTCCACCCCGGCTGGGCGGAGAGACCCCGGCGCGCGGTGGCCCTTGCCGCCTGGACACGCAGCTTGCTGCTCGAGGACTTCGCAACGGCGTCGCTTCTTCATCCGTTGCTGCGCCGAATCGCCCCGGAGCTGGAGCCCGCCATCGAGAGGTGCTCACATGCGAAGACGCCGGCCGAGCGCCGTTTCGTGGTGGCGCTGACGCTGCTCCAGCTCCCCGGGCTGAGCCCGTGGGTCAGGGCTGGCCTCGGGCGGCTCGACGGGTGGGACGGCGAACTCACGAACCTGACTTCCTTGACCGCGTACCGGGACAACTGGTGGTGCCGGCGAGGCGGGGAGGAGGCGACTCCGCCCTCGTTCCTGCTGCCTGATGATGCTGCGAGGCTCGCCCTCTCCGACTTGGATCATCGTGGGCCGGGGACGAAGGCTCTGGGCCGTGCCGTCTTGGGCTGGGCGGACGATCATCGGGATGACGAGAGGGTCCCGGAGGCCCTCCACCTAGTGGTCTGGGCGACACGTCATTCCACCTGCGTCGAGGGGGGGCGGCTCGTGGATTTCGGCGACGTATCGAAGGCCGCGTTCGTGCGGCTCCATCGGCGCTATCCTCGGAGCCCTTGGACGGCGAAGACCCCGTATTGGTTTCGGTGAGGATCGGTCGGAGCGCCGGGCATGCGGGTCGCTCCATCTGTCCCCGGGTATCCTTGACAGTCCCGGGCGGCGATCCTATCGTCGGCAGCGAGGCGTAGCTGGAGGCCAACTCATGGGCGAGGCAAGCAGCCACTTCGATCTGTTCCGCGACGACCCGGACGCCAGACGCTTCGAGATCGGAGCGGCGATCTTCAAGATCGGGGAGCGGGGCAGCGACATGTACGTGGTCA
Source organism: uncultured Acidobacteriota bacterium (assembly GCA_964574335.1). Classification (GTDB taxonomy): domain Bacteria; phylum Acidobacteriota; class Vicinamibacteria; order Fen-336; family Fen-336; genus CAZNNH01. The sequence goes on from CAZNNH010000125.1 coordinate 15,829, forward strand.
GCTCCGGCACGGTGGCGCTGCGAGCCGGCGCCGACCTGCTGGAGACCGTGGAGCCCGGCGGCTTCTTCGGCGAGATGGCCCTGATCGACGACGAGCCCCGTAGCGCCACCGCGATTGCCGTCACCGAGTGTCGGCTGTCGCGGATCGACCGGCAGCGCTTCGAGGAGACCCTGCGCCGCGTCCCCTCCTTCGGGACCGAGGTGATGCGGGTGATGGCGCGCCGGCTGCGGGCTCGGACCGCGACCGCGATCGGCTCCCCGGAACGGCCCGTCTAGGGCGCGCTACTGGAACGCCGGGTCGCGGCGGGCGACCTCGGCCATCGCCCAGGCGCCGACGCAGTAGGACCAGAAGGCGGCGGGGAAGATGCCGATACAGAAGAGCAGGAGCCCGAACTGGGACACCAGGCTGGCAGCCAGCGCGAGCACGATCGCCAGCAGGTAGTTGACCGCGTTGCGCCGGATGAAGGCCAGGTTCTGGGCCAGCTCGAAGCCCGCGCCGAAGCGCCCCAGCAAGGCCATCCGGACCAGGGCCGCCGGGAGGTAGACCGCCAGCGCCAGCCCCAGAAGGAAGAACAGGCCGTACAGACCGATCATCACGATCGCCAGCGCGGCCCCCGCCGGCCCGTTGCCCTCGGGGCCCAGCCGGGTCGCAATCGCCAGCAGCAGCCCCACCGGGCACCCCAACACCAGCGCGAGAACCAGGCCGTAGGCCAGGTTCAGGCCCACCACCTTGAGGCCGTCGGCGAAGATGCCGCCCAGGTCGTCCCACTCTGGCAGCGGTTGCGGCTCGTCTCGGGCGGTACGCTGCACCACGCGGAGGGCGTAGCCGGCGACGAAGAAGGTCCCGACCAGGAGGCTGCCCAGCAGCGCGAAGGCGCCACCGATTGCGACCTTCTTGATCCAGTCGGGGTCCTGGAACACGAAGGAGAACCCACGGCCGAAATCGATGCTGCCGCTGGCGGGGACCGGTGGAGTCTGCATGCTGTGACTCTAGCACAGGCCGAAGGCCGCAGTCGGGGAGGGCGCCAACGGAACCGTGATAGCATCGAATCTCACCCCAAGGCTCATCATGATTCTCGGAGTACCGAGCGAGACGTTCCCGGGTGAGCGCCGCGTGGCGCTGGTGCCGGCCCTCGTCCCGGCGCTCTCGCGGGAGCAGGTCGAGGTGGTGCTGCAGCCGGGGGCCGGCGTGGCCGCCGGCTTCAAGGATGCGGCCTACCTCGAGAAGGGGGCCCGGCTGGCCGCCTCGAGAGACGCGCTGTTCGCCGAGGCCGACGCCATCGCCCAGGTGCGCGGCTACGGCACCAACCCCGTCGAAGGCCGCGCCGACCTCGAGCGCCTGCGCGAGGGACAGGTCCTGGTGGGCCTGCTCGATCCGCTGGCGGCGGCGTCCCAAGCCGAAGAGCTGGCCCGGCGGGGGGTGACCGCCTTCGCCCTCGAGCTGATGCCGCGGATCACCCGCGCCCAGGGCATGGACGTGCTCTCCTCGATGGCCACCGTCGCCGGGTACAAGGCAGTGCTGCTGGCGGCCGCGCACCTTCCCAAGATGTTCCCGATGCTGATGACCGCCGCCGGCACCGTGGCGCCGGCGCGGGTCTTCGTGGTGGGCGCCGGCGTGGCCGGCCTGCAGGCCATCTCGGTGGCGCGCCGCCTGGGCGCCCTGGTCTCGGCCTACGACGTGCGGCCCGCGGTCAAGGAGCAGGTGCAGTCGCTGGGGGCCAAGTTCGTGGAGCTCGAGCTCGAGACCGGCCAGAGCGAGGGCCAGGGGGGCTACGCCAAGGCGGCGGGCGAGGAGTTCTACCGCAAGCAGCGGGAGATGATGACCGCGGTCCTGGCCGAGAGCGACGTGGTCCTCACCACCGCCCAGGTCCCGGGCCGCAAGGCACCGATCCTGGTGACGGCCGAGATGGTCGCTGCCATGGCACCCGGCTCGGTGATCGTGGACCTGGCCGCCGAGCAGGGCGGCAACTGCGAGCTGACGCGCGCCGGCGAGGTGGTCGATGCCGGCGGCGTGACCGTGCTGGGCCCGGTCAACCTCCCGGCCACCGTGCCCTACCACGCCAGCCAGATGTATGCGAAGAACCTGGCCACCTTCCTCCACCACCTGGTGAAGGACGGGACACTGCGGGTCGACCTGGAGGACGAGATCACCCGCGCCACGCTGCTGACCCGCGGTGGCAAGGTCGTCCACCCCGCGGTGCTGGAGGCGCTGTCAGCGGCCGTCGGCGGCGGTCGGGAGGAGGGGTAGTGGAGGCTCTGGTCACGGCGCTCACCGTCTTCGTGCTGGCCCTGTT
>CAZNNH010000126.1:0-16214 GCA_964574335.1 uncultured Acidobacteriota bacterium
TACCCGATCCGGGTCGGTCCCTTCACCTACATCCACGAGGAGCCGGAGGGCTGGTCGGTTGGGGTGGTTCGCCACCACCACCGGACCCAGGACTACTTCGGCAACGCGGTCTACGGTGGCCGCAGCAAGGCGCTGATCGCCGCTCGGCGCTTCCGCGACCGCCTCCTTCTGCGAGTCGACCCGGACACCCGCGCGCAGAGACGCCCGCCCAAGGGTCACCGCACGGGCGTGCCGGGCGTCACTCTCGAGCGGTACGTGGTGGAGGGCCGCGCCTACCAGCGATACGTCGCCTCCTGGGTGGATCCGGAGAAGGGCGGCCAGCGGCGCCGGTTCTCGGTCCTGCGCCACGGCAGGGAGGGAGCGCGTGCCCTGGCCATCCAAGCCCGTGAGAAGGGCGCGGCGCACACCCGAGCCGTCCTCCTCGCGAGACAGCGCGAGGAGGCCAGGGAGCGCCTCGCCAAGAGCCCGCCGCAGCCCCGCCGGGTCAAGGACCCCCTCGCCCGCAAGGGGATCAAGATGCCCCCTCGGGCCCGACGCTGACCGCCGTCCTCAGTCGCCCGCGTCGTCGCCGGCCCTGCCGAAGGCCGCCATCAGGTCGGCCTGGCCCCGACGGCTGATGGGCAGCACCTTGTTGACCGGTGGATCCAGGCGCAGCTCCCAGCCCGAGCCGTCGTGGTTGGGCCGGATCTCGAGCACCCGATCCAGGTTCACCGCGTGGTTCCGGTGAACGCGGAGGAAGCCGACCGCCTGCAGCTCCGCCATCACCTCGCCGAGCGAGCGGACGTCGCGCAGGCGGGTGGCCCCCCGGAGGCGGACCCGGGTCTCGTCGCCGTCCGCCTCGAGGTAGTAGATATCCCGGGGCTCCACGGCGCGTCGCCGCCGATTGGCCAGGTGCAGAAGAACTCGGCTGGGTCCCGCCATCCCGGTGACTTCTACCACGGCTCGGGAAAGGATGGAACAGACGGTCGTTTCAGGGAATGAGCGGTCCCTTCAGGGAATGAGCGGTCGTTCTGGGGAATGGTCCTCCCGGCACGCGGTTCCGCGAGACCACTCATGGCGTCATCTTGTAGTCGCGCTCGAGGATGAGCGCCGCGTCCGGTCCTTTCCAGTACGGCTCGATCCAGCGCAGGCGCTGGTCCTTCCAGTTGGAAGGGGCCCGCCGCCAATGACCGCGCACCATGAAGCGTTTGAAGATCCGGCTGCCCTGGGCGTGCCCCCCCAGAGCGGCCAGGCGCCTCACCTGTGAGATCGGTATCTTGCCCGGAAGGTAGAAGACGTCCTCGTCCGAGTAGTCTCGCGTGGGAAAAGGCGGCGGCTGGCGGCGGCCGGGGCCGCCCCCCGCCGCGCCACCCTTCGCCGGCGCGACCAGGACCCGGGCGTCGAGGTGGGCGGTGGTGGCGTAGAGGGCCGCGTTCAGCGCCAGCCGCACCACCTCCTTGAGCTCCCCACTCGCGAACACCGACTCGCGCCTCTCCACGTCGGGGAAGGTGCTCTCGAGGACGCGGTCGAGCCGGTCGCGGGGGCGGACCAGAAGATCGCGGGCCAGGAGGTAGGGCCAGTCGCCATCGCCGTGGTCGGCCAGGAGGCTGACGTCGAGGCCGCTGGCGTCGCCGGGCGCCGGGATCCGGGTCAAGTAGACCGTCGCCGCGCGCAGCGCGCTCCCTCGCCGGTGATCGGGATCCTGCGCCAGCGCTCGGGCCACCAGGCGCAGTGAGAAGGCGTCGGTAAACACGAACGCGCAGGCCGGGAAGGGCGGGACCAGGAGCTCCCCTTCCACGTCCAGGTCCGTCTCGCTCAACTGGAAGGCCAGCGACTCGTCGACCCAGAACGTCTTCCGGTAATGGGCCTCGAAGTTACCCATCAGGAAGATGTGGTGGCCGAGGAAGTCGGCCTCCTCCGCCGCGGCCCGGCGCGAGTATCCTTCGATGACGTGATAGGCGGCGGCGTACGCCTCGAGGAACTTCCGGACCTCGGCATCCGCCGCCACGGCCTCCTGCGGCCAGGTGATCGACGGGCCCCACGACGGCGAGGCGCGCATCCGTCGGGCCAGGGAAGGGACCACCTCCCGCAGCCCGGGCACCAGCCGGGCCACCAGCTCGTGAGCCAGCGGCGGCAGCGAGTGCCGTTTCTCGCTCGTCGCCTGCGGTCCCGGATCCTCCTGACGCGGCCCCTCCGGGAGCGCCGGCCACGAGATCTCCGGAGGCTTCCACTCGGCCGCCGTCTCCGCGGCGGCCAGCCCCGCCAGGGCGCCGGATCGCTCGCGGCCGCCCCCACCGTGCCCGCGGAGCCACTGGTGGACCCGGGGGATCACCGACAGCATGAGCCTCTCGCGGCTCGCCCCGGGGGCCGCGGCGCGCGCCGCTTCGAGCTCCCCACGCAGCCGACCCAGGACGGCGTCCCGCCTGGAAGGGGAAAGCGCCGCGCAGGCACCGCTCAGCTCGTGGTGGTCCTCGAGCCGCAGGACCCAGCCGAGGAGCAGGTCCCCCCCTTCCAGGTGCAGCGTCCCCAGGCGCTCCTGAACGAAGAGGGGACGTCCCTCGAGCAGGTCCTCGAGCTCCAGCCCCTCCCGGATCCGGACCTCTCGGACCTCGAACAGCGAGAACCACGACTGGTCGCGCAGGCAGGTGAGCGCGGCGACCTCGTCCCTGCTGAGATCCCGTCGCCGCTCCCTCAGGAACCGCTGGACCAGTCGCTGCCCCGACGCGTCGGCGTAGCCGGCCGTGGCCCAGCCGCCGAGGAGGGGCTCCTCCCACCGCGCGACCGGCCAGTCCCCGCCGAGCATCGCGATCCGGGCCTCGTCCATCCAGCCGCCGTGCTCGTCGGCGAACCGCCGGAGCCTCGTCCCGGCGCTCTCGTACGCCTCGTGGGTCGCCCGCCCGGCGTGCGGGAGGTAGCCGCAGTCGGCCGGACACTCGATCTCCCGTTGCCGGTGGCTCCCGCAGCAGGGCGCGCAGAGAGGTCCGGCGAGGGCGGGACAGGTCCGTTTGCCCTTTCGTCGGCCACAGTAGCTACAGATCATCAGGCCCACCGCCGAAGCCTTCTATCACGGCTCGGGAGGGGATGGAACAGACGGTCGTTCTGGCGAATGAGCGGTCCTTCCAGGGAATGAGCGGTCCTTCTGGGGAATGGGCCGGGATCCTTCCGGGGTCCGGCTTCGAAGGAATACTCAGGATGTCATCCCCGTCGGGACAGCCTCGAAGAGGCGCTCAGGATGACGGTGTGGGTGGGCTCTCAGTCGAGCTTGAGGCGCAGCTCCAGAAAGACCGAACGCTTGAGGATGTCGCCGAAGACGTGCTGCTGGATGGTCTTGTTGGCCAGGTTGGTGCCGCGCACGAGGGCCGACAGGCGGCCGTCGGCGAGCCTGACGCCGAGGCTGGCGTTCAACATGGTGAAGGCGTCGGTCCGGCCGTGGTACGGCAGCGTCAGCACGTCCTGCCAGAAGGCCCAGCCGGTGTAGTTGAAGGTGGCGCTGCCGAAGAGGCGGTCGGTGTCGAAGCGGACCTCGGCGTTGAACCGATGTCGCGGGGCAACGCCCACCTCCTCGGTCGGGTACGAGATCTGGTCGGGGTCGGCCCTCAGGACCTTCGGCGTGTCCTGGAACGAGTAGTTGGCCGAGGCCGACAGGCTGCGGCTCAGGCGATGGTCGATCGACAGCTCCAGCCCGCGCTGGCGGATCGGTCCCAGGTTCAGGTAGGTGGTCACCGTCCGCGGGATCGGGTCCAGCAAACCCTGCTGCAGCAGGAAGCCGTAGAGCGGCCCGGGGATCCCCGGCGGCGGGACCTCCGGCGTGTAGACGTCGAAGCCGGGAAGGCCCTCGGGGTGGGTGGGGCTCGGGACGATGTTGACGAAGTTCAGGCTGTCGTCGGTGTCGTTCTGGAACCAGGCGACGCCGAGGGTGGTGCGGCCCGCCACCGTTCCCGTATAGGCCACCTCGAAGGCCGTCACCGACTCCTGCTTCAGGTCGGGGTTGCCGACGTTGCGGACGACGACCGGGACCGGCTCGCTGGGCACCAGCGAGCAGAGGTCCGGAGGCAGCTCGCCGATCGAGCACAGGCCGAGCAACGGGGTGAGGTCGATGGGGTCGACGCCGGGCGCGTAGATGTCCTGCTCCAGGTAGTTGTGGACCGCCGAGGGAGCGCGGAAGGCCCGGTTGAAGGAGACCCGCAGCGAATGGTTGGGGGTGGGCTTGAACATGGCGCTCAGGCGGGGCGAGAAGACCGGGTCCTCGATGTTGCCGAACTTGTCCACCCGGGCGCCGAGCGAGAAGCGGAGCTTGTCCCAGTAGATCTCGTCCTCCAGGTAGAGACCCAGCTCGGTCCGGTTCTTCGCGTTCGGCGTCAGCGTGATCTCGAAGGCGTTGCGCCGGAGGTTGCCGCCGTAGGTCAGGATCTGGTTCCCGCCCAGGACCCGCGAGTCCCCCACCTCGAGGTCGTAGGTCTTTGTCTTGAAGCTCAGCTCCACCGGGTCCCCGGTGAGGGGATCCTCGAGCAGCAGGTTGGGGGCGTCGACATCGAAGAAGTTGCCGTAGCCGGCGACGTGCAACGCCCCCTTCGTGTACGCCACCCGACCGAACGCCACGTACGAGCCCTTCTGGATGTCGAAGGGCCCGATCCCGGTGTGCATGATCCCCGACGTCCCCGAGTAGCCGCCGCTGTAGGAGATCTGCCCGCCGCCGGCCAGCTCCTGGTCGACGCGCACCTCGAAGCGGGGCTGGTCGGTCGGGCTGTTGCTGAAGGCCAGCCCCCGCGGTCCCGGCCCGTCGATCGGGTACGGGGCGCCGCCGGTGACGATGCTGGGATCGAGGGGGTGGGTGCCGAGCGGCACGCAGCCGGTCTGCGGTGCCCCCGAGCACGGGAACGTGGCGCCGGTGAAGGGGTCGCGAAGCGTCTCCACGCCGATCGGGCGCGAGTAGGGGTCGGAGTGGAAGTAGCCGGCCGAGACGCGGTAGGAGAAGCGGTGGCTCGGGGCCCGCGACAGCGAGAACCCGCCGCCGTACGCCGAGCCGTCGCCCTCGGCCTGGCGGGAGCCGGCGTCGCGGTTGAGCCGGCCGAGGCTGAGGTCGAGGCGGATCCCCTCCGCCTCGCGCGGCGACTTGGTGATGATGTTCACCACCCCGGTCAGGGCGTTGGCCCCCCACACCACCGACGCCGGGCCCCGCACCACCTCGATCTGCTTGATCTCGTCGGGATTGGTCGGGACCAGGTCCCACATCACGAAGCCGAAGAAGTCCAGGTACAGCGAGCGGCCGTCGAGCAGAGCCAGCTCGGAGCTGGCCAGGGTGCCGGCCGAGGTGCGGGTGGTGAGCTGGACGTCGCGGGCCGAGGTCTGGACCACGTTGACGCCCGGAACCGCCCGCAGCACCTCGCCGATCCCCTGGGCCGGCAGCAGCTCGAGCTGCTCGCCGCTGATCACGCTCAGGGTGGCCGGGGCGTTGGTGAGCGTCGACTCGGTCTTGGAGGCGCTCACCACCACCGTCTCGCCCAGGCTCCCCATCGAGAGGGTGAACGGGAGCTCCACCAGCGTCTCGGCCACCTCGACCTCGCGGCGAGCCGCGGCGAAGCCCTCGGCCTCCACCGAAACCTGGTACCGCCCCGGGGCCAGGCCCACCGCCCGGTAGCGGCCGGCGTCATCGGTGGAGAGGAGAAGGCGCAGACCCTCGGGGCCGGTCAGGACCACCGTCGCCCCGGAGAGCACGCCCCCTGAGGGGTCCAGAACGGTCCCGGCCACGCCGCCTTCCTGCGCCCAGGCACCCGCACCGGAGAGCCACAGCGAGAAGACCACGATCGCGGTGAAGAGCGCTCTCATGCCGTTCCTCCCGGCTCGTGTCTTTGTGGGTTCGACGTCCGGCGAAGCTATACCACGAAGCCTCGCCCGTTGGCCAGGCGTCGAGCGGGCCCACATCAGCGCGGGTGAGACGGGCTAGGACCGGTCCGGGCGCCCCGCCAGCGCGGCGAGGAGGCGGGCCTGGATCCCGCCGAAGCCGCCGTTCGAGAGCAGCACCACGGTGTCGCCGGGGCGCAGCTCCCCGGCCAGCCAGGTCACGATCTCGGGGACGCCGGGGACGAACCGGGCGTCTTTCCCCAGCGCGCGGATGCCCCGCACCAGCGCCTGCTCCGACAGGCGGCGCTCTTCCGGGACCTTGCCCGGAAGATGGGCGGCCGCCACCACCACGACGTCGGCCAGGGCCAGGGCACGGGCGAAGTCGTCCTGGAAGATGCGGGTCCTGGAGGTGAACGAGCGCGGCTCGAAGGCTGCGAACAGCCGGCCGCCCGCTCCCAGCAGGCGCCGCAGCGTCCGCAGCGTCTCCCGCACCGCGGTCGGGTGGTGGGCGAAGTCCTCGAGCACCAGAACCCCGCCCGGCTCCCCCAGCCGCTCCAGCCGTCGCCTGACGCCCTTGAAGGTCGAGAGCGCCGAGGCGGCCCTCTCCGGCTCCACGCCGGCGGCGGCCGCCGCCGCGATCGCGGCCAGGGCGTTCCTCACGTTGTGCTCGCCGTGGAGGGGAAGCGACACCTGAAGCGGAGGCTCGCCGCGGCGGCGCAGCCGGAAGTCGCAGCCTCGGAGCGTGTGCTGGAGGTCCTCGGCGCGCCAGTCGGCCTCGCCGTCGATGGCGAAGGTCTCGACCGGGCAGTAGGCCCTCGGCAGCAGCTCCCGCACCGTGGCGCTCTCGATGCCGGCCACGATCCGGCCCCGCCTCGGGACCACGCTCAGCAGCCTGAGGAACGCGGTCTTCACCGCCTCGAGGTCCGGAAAGATGTCGGCGTGATCGAACTCCACGTTCCCGATCACGGCCACGTCGGGCAGGTAATGAACGAACTTGGGGCGCTTGTCGAAGAAGGCGCAGTCGTACTCGTCGCCCTCGACCACGAAGTGCCGTCCCCGGCCCAGCCGGTAGCTCCGCCGGAAGTCGGCGGGCACGCCCCCCACCAGGAACGACGGGTCCAGGCCGGCACGGTCGAGGACCAACGCCAGCATCGACGTGGTGGTGGTCTTGCCGTGGGTCCCCGCCACCACCAGCGACTCATGGCCACGGATCAGCTCGTCGCCCAGGAGCGCCGGCAGGCTGGTCATCCGCTGCCGGCGGTCGAGCACCACCTCGACCTCCGGGTTGCCGCGCGAGAGGGCGTTGCCGATCACCACCAGGTCGGCGTCCTCGGGAACGTTCTTCTCGTGGTATGGCGAGCGGAGCGGGATGCCGAGCGCCGCGAGCTGGTCGGACATCGGCGGGTAGACGTCCTGGTCGGAGCCGGTGACCTCGTCCCCGCGCTCCCGCAGCAACCCGGCCAGCGAGGCCATGGCCGTGCCACACGCCCCCGACAGGTGGACCTTCATTCGATCCCGCTCTCGAGGACCTGGAGGCGTGCCGTCTCGCCACACTCGAGATGGGCCCGAGCGCCGAGGGGCAATGTGACGTGGGCGCCCGAGGTGTGGCCGGCCCGGCAGCCGAAGGCGATCGGCAGGTTCAGCCCCTCCAGGGCGGCCAGCAGGGTCTCCGAGAGGTTCGCTCCCTCGCCCGGCTCACAGCCGCGCATCTGGCCGAACACCACCCCCCGCACCCCCAGGAACGCCCCCGACTCGCGGAGCTGCAGCAGCATCCGGTCCAGGCGATACGGCGGCTCGTCGACGTCCTCGAGAAGCAGCAGGCTCCCTTCCGGGTCGGCGCTCAGGGCCCACTTCGTGCCGGCAGCGGCGGCGAGGATCGAGAGGCATCCCCCACGGAGCCGGCCTTCGGCCCGACCCGCGCGGAGCGGGACCAGCTCCCCCTCCGGGCTCTCGTAGGGAGCCCCCTCACCGGTGAGCGCGTGAACGAAGCTCGAGCGATCGAAATCGCCGTCGGCCAGCTCGCGCGCCACCATCGGCCCGTGGAAGCTCGCGAGCCCGAGCTTGCCCAGCAGCAGGTGGAGGAAGGTGATGTCGCTGTAGCCCACGAAGGCCTTGTGGTGGCGGGCGATCAGCTCGGTGTCGAGCCGGCCCAGCAGTCGCCCCGCCCCGGCCCCGCCGCGGGCGCAGACGATGGCGGCCACCGCGGAGTCGGCGTAGAGCTGGTGCAGCTCGCGGGCCCGACGCTCCAACGAGCCGGCGGTGAACCCGTCCCGCTCCAGCAGGCCGTCGGGCACCCGCACCCTGAAGCCGAGCTCCTCGAGCCGCCGGACGCCACGGCTCAGGGCCTCGGCGTCCACCGGACCGGCCGGCGCGCAGACGCCCACCTGGTCGCCCACCGCCAGCCGGCGCGGCCGACGCGGCGTCAAGGCGCGCTCCTACGCGGGCACGCCGCCACGCTCGGCGATCTCCTGGGCCAGCTCACGTTGCTCCGCGCCCCCGGCCTCGGCCCGGGCCTGTCGGGGGTCGGGGTCACGGTAGGGCAGCAGGAACGCGTCCTCGAGCCGCTGGATACGGAGAAGCGAGTCCTCCATCTCCTTCCAGGCGATCCGCTCGTCCTCGACCGCGTGGACCAGCGCCTCGGCCGCCTCCACCTGGAGCTCGTGCCTGGCGCAGATCGGGATCAGGTCGACGCCCGCCAGCGCCGCACGCACCGCGACCTCCCCCATCGGCCAGCGCGCGGCCACCGCCTTCATCTCCAGGTCGTCGGCCACCACGACGCCTCGGAAGCCCATCGTCTCGCGCAGCAGGGCGGTCACGATCGGCCTGGACATCGAGGCCGGAAGCTCGTCGTCGAGCTCGGGGACCAGGAGGTGGCCGACCATGATCGAGGCCGCCCCAGAGGCGATGGCGGCCCGGAACGGGCGTAGCTCGACATCCTCGAGGCGGGAGCGGGAGTGGGCCACCACCGGCAGATCGTGGTGCGAGTCGGAAGCGGTGTCTCCGTGGCCGGGGAAGTGCTTGGCGCAGGCGGCCAGCCCCGCGCCCTGCATGGCCCGGATCATGGCCGCGCCCATCCGGCCCACCAGCTCGGGGTCGTCACCGAAGGCCCGGTCCCCGATCACCGGGTTGTCCTTGTTGGTGTCGACGTCCATCACCGGCGCCAGGTCGAAGCCGATCCCGCAGGCCAGCAGCTCACGGGCCAGCCCCCGGCCCATCCGGGCCGAGAGGTCCTCGGAGCCCGAGCGCCCGAGCGCCCGCAGCGGCGGCCACTCGGTCCACGGCCGCCTCAGCCGCAGGACCCGTCCCCCCTCCTGGTCGACGGCGACCAGCAGCGGGCGGTCGTGCCCTGCATCGCGCGCCACCGCCTGGATCTCGCGGACCAGCTCCGCCACCTGCTCGGGGGCCTCGACGTTGCGGGCGAACAGGACCACGCCGCCGACGGCGTGCTCGCGCAGCAGCTCCTTGAGCTCCGCCGAGACCTCGAGCCCGGTGAACCCGACCAGCAGCCGCTGGCCCACCGCGCGGACGCTGTGCCGCAGGCTCACGCCCGAGCTCCCGGCAGGCGGCCGCGGCCTTCTGTTTCCATGGCGCCAAGCATACCGTCATTGCCCCTCGCGGCGCGTGGCCTGCGCTATGCTTCGGGCCATCGGCCGGCGCCGCCGGCCACCCGAGATGATGTCTCCCCTTCTGCTGCTGCTTCTCGCGACGGCTCCCCCCAGCGCCGAGCCCCCGCTGGCGCGGCTGGCCGACCGCTTCGCCGCCGAGATCGTGCGGGTGGCCGGCGGTGAGAGGGTCGAGCTCCTGCCCCCTCAGGACCTCACGGCCGGGGACGGACGGCTGGCCACCGACCTCCTCGAGCTGACCGAGTCGCGCCTTCGGGGTCGGGTGCCGCTGGGCTCGGCAGGCCCACGCCTGATCGTGACCTCCGCCCTCTCCGAGACCGCCCGCGAGCTGCTGGTCTCGGCTCGGGTGGTGCGTGCGCCGGAGGGGGTCCTGGTGGACCTGATCGCGGCATCCGCCGAGGTGGCCTCGGGCAGGCTTTCGACGGCGGCGGCGCGGGCCCGCTCCGAGCAGGCCCGCATCGAGGTGATCTCGGCCGGACGCACCCCACCCCTCGAGGGGCCGGTGCTGGACCTCCTGCCCATCGACGCGGACCGCCTGCTGGTGCTGCTCCCGGGCACCGTCGAGCTGTACCGTTGGGGCGACTCGGGTCTGGCCCTCCTCGATCGCCACGCCCTCTCCGTGCCCCGCCGGCCGATGCGGGCTCCAGCCGGAAAGCTGTGGGCGCCGGCACCGGACGAGCCGGTGTGGGTCCTCGAGGCAGCGGCAGCGGAGGCCGTGCTGCTCGAGGTGCGGGGCGATCGACTGGTGGAGCGGTCCCGCGCGGCGGCGCTGCCGTGGCCGGGCGCGGCCAGCGGCCTGCGCTACCGGATCGGGACCCAACTGCTCGAGGGGCTACCGCCGCCCTTCGGCCCCGACCCCGGCCTGACAGTCGAGAAGCTGCCGCCCGGGACGCTGGTGGTCTCGGCGGACGCCCACCTGCTGCTTCCGGACGGCACCCCCACGGATCTCCGGGTCGGCCCATCCCTGGCCTGGCTGTGGTCGGACGTGGTGGCCGCCCCGTCGGCCAGGCCTCCCGGACCCCGTGACAGCATCCAGATCATTGCCCTGTCCCCAACCAGCGCCACCCGCATCGACTCCATCGAGGTGGCGGGCGCGGTGCGCGCCCTGGCGGCCCGAACCGGCGGCACCCAGATCCGCCTGGTGGTCGGCGTCGACGACGGCGGTAAGAGCCACCTGCTGCTCCTGCGTCTGGCCCCGCTCGAGGTGGACCTGCCGTGAGACGCTGGCCCCGCGCCCTTTGCCCGCTGCTGCTCGCCGCGTCCACGGTCCCGGCCGCTCTCGGCCCTCGCTACGGCGGCGTGCTTCACGTCCACGTCGATGTCGGCCCGGCCTCCGACGCCCCCTGCCTCCCTCACGGTGACGGCGACCGCCTGGTCGCGGCCGCCGTCCACGAGACCCTGGTGGGGATCGAGCCAGGAGGCTACCCGGTCCCCGCCCTGGCCGAGACCTGGACCTCCACGGCCGGCGGCCGGGAGTGGAGGATCACGCTGCGTCCGGACGCCCGCTTCCACGACGGACAGCCGGCCCGCTCCGAAGACGTGGTCCGCTCGCTCCGCCGCTTCCTGAGGAGCGAGTCGCTGGCGGCCGCGGTGGCCGCCGAGCGGCTGGACGGCGGCGCCTCGTTCCGCGAGGGCTCTACCCAGGACCTGCCCGGGGTCGGCGCGCCGGATCCGGTGTCGGTCCGCCTGCGCCTGGTCGCCCCCTATCCGCTTCCCTTCGCCCCGCTGGCCTCGCCGCTGGCCGCCATCACCAGCCCTGGCGGCGCCGGCCTGGGCCCGTTCGTCCCCACCCTCCGGCGCGACGGCCGGCTGGCCCTCACACCCTTCACGGACCACCTCCGCGGACGGCCGTTCCTCGACGGCGTGCGTCTCTCCTGGTCGGCGCCCGGCGCCCAGACGGCGCCGGAACCCGCCGACGTGACCACCGACACGGCCCACGAAGGCCCGCTCGCCGCCGTGTTGCTGCTGCTCCTCGACCCGGAGTCTCCGCCCTTCGCCGACCCCGCCGCGCGGCGGCTGGTGGCCCAGGAGGTCGACCGCCAGGAGCTGGCCCGACGCTTCCTTCCGGGTGGCGTCGCGACACCATCGCTGCTGCCTCCCGCGGTGCTGGCGCCACCTCCCGAGAGACCTCCCGACCGCGCCGGGGGCCGGCTCGGCGGCGAGGTTCTGCTGGCGGTGGCGCGCGACGTCCCGCGGCTCGCCAGCCAGCGGGTGGTGGCCCATCTCGGCGCCCTCGGCCTCCGGGTCACCGCGCTCCCGGTCGAACCTGGCGCCGTCGGGCCCCCTGGCGCGGCGGCCCGGCTGCTGCTCTTCATCCCCGAGGTCCCCGAGGCCGAGCTGGCGCTCCTGGAGCTGCGGCGGCTGGCACCCTCAGCGGCGGCGGCCGACGAGCCTCTCGCCCAGGCGTCCCTGGAGCGGGACCCGAACCGACGGAGGGTCCTCCTCTACCGCGCCGAGGCGGCGCTTCGTGCGCGCGACAGCCTGGTGCCTCTGGCGGCGACGCCGCTCTCCCTCGTGGCGCGGCCCGGCGTCCATGGCGCCCGGGTGGATCAACGGGGGCGGCTGATCCTGGAGGACGCGTGGCTCGAGCCCTGAGCGCCCCCGCTCGCCGGCCGAGCGGCCTGCGCCTGCGCGGCCGCCTGCTGATCGCCTTCCTGCTGGTGGCGGTGCCGCCGCTCGTGCTGCTTGCGCTGAGCGTGACCACCTTGTTCGGCCGGCGCTTCGAGCAACGCTCGCAGCAGCAGCTCCGCCAGGTGGCCACGGCGCTCCGCGACGAGATCCCGCGGCTTCGGGAGCGGGCGGAGCAGCACCTGGCCGCCATCGTGCAGGAGGACCTGACCGAGACCCGGCCCGGACGCGCCGACGAGCCCTGGCCCGCCGAGGCGGTGGCCCGCCGACGCGGCCTCGACGTCCTGGAGCTGGTCGATGCCGGCGGCCGGCTGCTGGCCTCGTCTCACTGGCCCGCCGGCTACGGGCTGCCGGACGCCGATGGCCTGTTCCCCGGCGAGACCAGCCTGCGGCTCGAGACGGTGGCAGAGGGCTACGGCGCGGTCCAGAGGCTGGCGGTCACCGCCGAGCGGGCGGCCGAGTGGCGAGGCGCTCGGGTGACGGTCCGGGGTGGGTTCCTGCTGGACTCGGACTACCTGGCCCGGCTGTCCGCGCTGCTCGGGGTGGCGATCGGCCTGCGGGACGAGGTCCACGGACGCTGGATCGCGCCCCCGGGATCGGTGCTCTCGGGCTGGGCCTTCCCCGGCGGCGCCGCGACCTCCGGCGTGGCCGAGCTGGCGGGGGCCTCCCATCAGTGGACGGCCGAGGCGCTGCGCCCGTCGCTGTGGCTGGTGGTGGCGAGCCCGCGTGCCGAGCTGGTCTCCGTCACCTCGCAGGTCCACCGGGTGACCGTCCTGGTCGGGATCGCGGCGCTCCTCCTTTCCGTGATCGCCGGCGTGCTGCTGTCCGGCCGGATCGCCCGGCCCGTGCGCGAGCTGGCCGACGGCGCCCGTCGGGTGGCCGCCGGCGACCTCGACATCGACGTCTCGGTCCGCTCGGTGGACGAGGTGGGAGAGCTGGCCCGAGCCTTCAACGCCATGACCGTCGAGCTGCAGGCGTCCCGCGACCGCCTGCTGCAGGCGGAGCGGGTGGCCGCCTGGCGCGAGATGGCCCGCCGGCTGGCCCACGAGCTGAAGAACCCCCTGTTCCCGATCCAGCTCTCGATCGAGACGCTGCAGCGCGCCTTCACCGCCGAAAGGGCTCGCGGGGGCGCCGACGGCGAGGCGGCGCGCGTCTTCCGGTCCCTGTTCCCCGAGTCGACGCGGACCATCCTGCAGGAGATCGCGGCGCTTCGGAAAACGATCGACGAGTTCAGCGAGCTCGCCCGGATGCCGCCGCCACGGCCGCGCCGCGGCTCAATCAACCAGACCGTCGAGCGGGTGCTGGCCCTGTACCGGGCCCAGAAAGGCGCCGTCCAGATCGAGGCCCGGCTGGCCGCGGAGCTGCCCCTGCTCTGGTTCGACCCCGACCTCATGGGACGGGCGATCGGCAACCTGGTCAAGAACGCGCTGGAGGCAATGCCGGACGGCGGCATCCTCCGTGTCACCACGGCGCCGGGGTCGGCCACCGGATCGGTCCAGATCGCGGTGGAGGACAGCGGGCCAGGGCTCACCCCCGAGCAACGGAGCCGTCTGTTCACGCCCTACTACACGACCAAGAAGGCCGGGACCGGGCTCGGCCTGGCGATCGTGCAGGGCATCGTCTCCGACCACGGGGGCCGGATCCGGGTCGAGAACGGCCCGGAGCGGGGCACCCGGTTCACCATCGTGCTGCCGCTGGGAAGCGCCTTGTGAGAAGCTGAGGGCCCATGAAGCCTCGCATCCTGATCGTGGACGACGACCCCGGCACGCTGGAGTCGCTCTCCCGCGCCTTCGCCCTGGAGGGCTTCACCGCGCTGACCGCGGCCTCGGCAGCCCGCGCCCTGGAGCGCCTCGAGGCCGAGTCGGTGGACGCGGTCCTCAGCGACGTGGTGATGCCCGAGACCAACGGCCTGGAGCTGCTGGCCCGGATCCGCGAGCGCTCCCCCGCCGTGCCCGTGATCCTGATGAGCGGGCAGGCCACCCTCGACACCGCCATCGAGGCCACCCGGCGCGGCGCCCTGGACTTCGTCGAGAAGCCGGTCGGGCTCGACCGCCTGCTGCTCACGCTCCGAAACGCGCTGCGCCTCACGCACCTCGAGCGCGAGAACCGCGAGCTCAACCGCTACTGGAGGGACGAGCTGGAGCTGATCGGCGACAGCCCCCCGATGCTGCGGCTCAGGACCCTGATCGAGCGGGCGGCGCCGTCCGACATGCCGATCCTGATCCTGGGCGAGAACGGCACCGGCAAGGAGCTGGTGGCCCGGGCCATCCACGAGCTGTCGCCGCGGCGCGGCCAGCCCTTCGTCAAGACCAACTGCGCCGCCATCCCCTCGGAGCTGATCGAGAGCGAGCTGTTCGGCCACGAGAAGGGCGCCTTCTCCGGCGCGGTAGCCCAGCGCCGGGGGCGCTTCGAGCAGGCCGACGGCGGCACGCTGCTGTTGGACGAGATCGGGGACATGCCCGAGACCATGCAGGCCAAGCTGCTGCGCGTGCTCCAGGAGGGCGAGCTGACGCGGGTGGGCGGCACCGGCGAGATCAAGGTAGACGTGCGCCTGATCACGGCCACCAACCGCGAGCTGGAGCGGCTGCTCGAGGAGGGCCGGTTCCGGGAGGACCTGTACTACCGCGTCAACACCCTCACCGTGCGCACCCCGCCGCTCCGCGAGCGCCCCGAGGACGTGCCCGCGCTGGCCCACCACTTCGTCGAGGCCGCCTGCCGGCGCAACCGCTGGAGGCCGCGGCGGCTCTCCAGCGAGGCGACCGACCTGCTCCGGCAGCAGCACTGGCACGGCAACGTGCGGGAGCTGCGGAACATCGTGGAGCGCGCGCTGATCCTCTCGGAGGCTGACCCGCTGGGGGTCGACGAGATCCGGCTGGCGCTTCTGGGGCCCGGCGGCTCGCGGCCGGGAGCGGTGCCTCGCGACGGGGCGCTCCGCGAGCTGATCGAGGAGTTCGAGCGGCAGGTGATCCGCGAGCGGCTGCGCCACCAGGGCGGCCACGTGACCAACGCGGCCCGCAGCCTCGGCCTGGAGCGCAGCCACCTCTACAAGAAGTGCCAGAAGCTCGGGATCGCCATCCGCGACGAGGAGGAAGCCTAGAACAGCCGGCCGGCGAGCTCCGGCGCGGCCAGCACCTTCTCCCGCACCACCGCCACCCACCGCTCCCGCCCGCTGACCGGCAGCACCTCGTGGGGGATCTTTCGCTCGGCCAAGAGCGCGTCGACGAGCTGGTCGATGGAGCGCATGAAGAACTCGTCGGTGTCCCGGAAGCCGTCCGCCGAGGCCGCACCCAGGATCGGCACCTTGAACAGCAGGTCGTAGGTCTTCATCCACTGGTTCACGAAGCCCTCGAGCCAGCGCTGCCGGCCGCAGGCCAGCACCAGGTAGGCGTAGTTGTCGAGCACGCTGCGGTCGCAGACGACCACCTCGTGCTGGCTGGCGGAGCGGATCTCCTCGGCGATCTGGGTGGCCATGATCCAGGTCTGGGCATCCAGCGAGGTCTGCCGATTGATGGGCAGCGGGGACAGCCGGGCCACCTCCTTCACCATGTCGACGTGGAGATCCCGGCGCTTCAGGATGGAGGCGAGGTCGAAGCAGAGCGTGGTCTTGCCGACCCCGTGGGTACCGATGAACGCGATCTTCAAGGACACGCTCCCGTTTGCCGCGCCGTCTGACGGTGTCGGGCGCATTCTAGACCAAGCGGCGGCGCCGACCCCAACGCCCCCCCGACGCCCATTGGATTGCGACAGCCGATCCGGGCGTGCTGTAATGGCTCACGCATGTCCAACCTCTTCGAGCAGGACCCGAAGCTGGTCGAGATCGTCGTGCTGGGCAAGAGGTTGTCGGTGCCCGCCGGCGAGCTGCTGCTGCGGCAGCTCCAGTACCTCACCGAGGAGATCGGCTACGGCCGCTACTGCTGGAACGGCGAGTGCCGCTACTGCGAGGTCGACTGCCGACAGGGCGAACGCCGCTTCTCGGGGCTGGCCTGCCGCATCCAGGGCGGCGAGGGTCTCGAGATCGTGCGCTGCGCCCCCGAGATCCGGTACAACCTGAGCCAGGTCCTAGCCGACGCCGATCAATGAAGCGGGGACATGACCGGGTTTGGAGGTCCCGCCATCAAACCCGGATCGTGTCCCCCGCAGACG
>CAZNNH010000126.1:16314-18077 GCA_964574335.1 uncultured Acidobacteriota bacterium
CATGACCGGGTTTGGAGGTCCCGCCATCAAACCCGGATCGTGTCCCCCGCAGACGACATGACCGGGTTTGGAGGTCCCGCCATCAAACCCGGATCGTGTCCCCCGAGGCAGCAGGGCCGGTCTTGGCGGCACTCAGGACGACTTGAGACGCGACTTGACCTGTCGCCAGGTGGTCCGCAGGCTGTTGCGCATCATGTCGAGGCGCCGCTCGCTGAAATCGGAGCCGTCCCGTCCCGATAGGCTCTCGCGGGCCCGCGCCACCAGCTTGCGGCAGGTCTGGAGCAGGATGTCGTCGGCGCCCCCTTGCGTCTTGAGCACCCGAACGCCTTCCTCGAGGTCGATGATGATCCGCTCGATCTCGAGGACCCGCTCGCGCAGACCGGCGTCGAGAGGATAGAGCACTTCCTCGGGCGGCGCCTCCGCCTCCGCCTCGGCCTCGGGCGGCGGCGGGGGCGGGCGCACGCCGCGCTCCTTCTCGTCCTTGAGCTCCCGCCAGGCCCGCGAGAACAGGAACGGATACAGGGCGTTGGCCTCGGCGAACTCCCGCTTCTTGGACTCCTGCTTGGTGAGGTAGTACTCGCGGATCAGACGCTTGATCCGTGTCACCAGCCGCTCTTCCTTGATCGCGATGATGGCCCGGGCCTCGCTGGCCAGCACCTTGATGCGCTCCTCGATGAAGCGGTTGTGGGTCTGGCTCCGGACGTCCGGGAAGTCGTGGTCGCGGCCGTGGATGATCCGAGCGTTGGGCTCGCCGTAGTTCGAGTAGACGATGACGTTGACCCGGCGCACCATGGCGTCGGTCACCGGGTCCATCAACGGGCCGCGGTCCTCGACCTGGATGTGATACTGGGCGCCCGCCTTCGAGGTGAAGTTCTGGTTGAGGCCCACCACCTGGCAGAGATGGCGGTCCAGGTCGGCGGACTGGCCCTCGGACAGAAGTCCCTCTTCGCTCAGGAGATACTCCCCCTTAGGCAGGATTCTACCGGGGCCGTCCACCGGCTGCAAGGCTCGATCGCGCGCCACCCCGGGATGCCCGAGGGAGTGAAAGAGGGCAGGGCTCACGGGCCAACAGGCATGAGCGCACATGGCTCATATTTCATGCTTGACAAGCGCTAATCTGAGCGATATATTCCACTCGAAGATCGGATGGCACCTAGGACCGGGCACTAAGGACAAGGGGAACGGAATGGGCAAAGTGATTGGAATCGATCTGGGCACCACGAACTCGGTGGTTGCGGTCCTCGAGGGTGGCGACCCCATGGTCGTCGCCAACGCAGAAGGGGGAAGGACCACGCCGTCGGTGGTCGCCTTCGGCAAGGACGGCGAGCGGCTGGTGGGCCAGGTGGCCAAGCGGCAGGCCGTCACCAACCCGGAGCACACCGTCTTCTCCATCAAGCGCTTCATGGGACGCAAGTTCTCCGAGGTCAGCGAGGAGAACAAGATGGTCCCCTTCAAGGTGGCCGAGGCCCCGAACGGTGACGCCCGGGTGGACATCCAGGGCAAGCTCTACTCCCCCCCCGAGATCTCGGCGATGATCCTGCAGAAGCTGAAGCAGGCGGCCGAGGACCACCTCGGGGAGAAGGTCGAGAAGGCCGTGATCACCGTCCCCGCTTACTTCAACGACTCGCAGCGCCAGGCCACCAAGGACGCGGGTCGAATCGCCGGCCTCGACGTGGCCCGCATCGTCAACGAGCCCACCGCCGCGGCCCTCGCCTACGGCCTCGACAAGAAGAAGGACGAGACGATCGCCGTCTACGACTTCG
>CAZNNH010000127.1:0-18066 GCA_964574335.1 uncultured Acidobacteriota bacterium
GTCTTCGCCCCAGGTTCAGAGAGCAAGCCCTGTTGTCGGGGTACAGCAGCCTGAAGGAAATCGGCGAGCCGGTCGTCATGCTGGGCCGAAGGCAGAGCCCATGCTCCTGCCATTCTGCACCAATACCGTCGGAATGGTAGTGGCACGGCTACAAGGCCGTGATCGCAGAGGAGAGAATACGGCGATGCTACGAGCACGCCGCCACGAGGGAGACTGCGGCTAGACTCTTCAGTGGGGCGGGCCGGTGCCGGGCCTCGTCGAAAGGAGAACCAGATGGACGTCCTGCGGCTTCTCAAAGAGGACTCCCAACCGATCATCGATGACGCGACCCAGGGCGTCTCGCGCTCTCATCTGGAGCGCTACGATGCCGACGGCCAGGACGAGGTCAGTAAGCGGCTGACGGCGCTCTTCGGCATCGTCCTGCAGTGCCTCGAGCAGCGGAGCGCGACAGCCATGGTGGAGCATTCCGAGAGGATCGCCGAGGCTCGCTTCTCGTCCGGCTTCGAGCTGTACGAGGTGCAAACCGCCTTCAACGTGCTGGAAGAGGTCATCTGGAGGCGGGTCCTGTCGGGCATGGAGCCGTCCCAGTTCGCCGAAGCGATCGGCTTGACCAGCACGATACTGGGGATCGGCAAAGATGCCCTGGCCCGCAAGTACGTTGCCCTGGCCACCAAGGGGAAGGTGAGCTCGCTGGACCTGAAGAGCCTCTTCGCCGGAACGTGACATCCGCCGTCAGGCCACGGCGAAGTGGCCGGGTCGCCGCCTGTGCGCTTTGTCTACGGCAGCGCTGCCTGCGAGGAGCTGCAAACCCGCTGACAGGAGAGGTGGTACTTCTTGCGCCGCCCCTGTTGTTGCCCGGGTTGACACTCAAACCGCCCTCGTATTACCGAGGCTCTGTCCGACCGCCTCGTGCCAAGACATGCGGGGGCCAGCATCCTTCCCCATACCGTGGTCGGCGTGCTCTCCGCGGGCCCCCCGACCGCAACCCCACCCAGCTCTGGCTGCCGCTGACGCTCCTCCCCGAGGAGCGCAGCCGCATCTCCCACGTCCGCTCCCTGCCGGTACTGGGACGCCTGAAGCCCGGGGTGACCCTCGACGAGGCCAACGCGGAGAGGGCAGTGCTGGCCCGGGAGGCTGCGCTGGCGCATCCCGAGACCAACCAGGGCCGGACGGTCAGCGGTGAGCCCTTCCGAAACGACTTCGTCGCAGGCTCCACCAAGGCCGCGCTGTGGCTTCTGGTAGGTGCCGTTGCCTTCCTGCTTCTGCTCGCGTGCGCCAACGTCGCCAACCTGCTGCTGGCCCGGGGCCGCACGCGACGGCGGGAGCTGGCCGTGCGCGCCGCCCTGGGTGCTTCGGGAGGCAGGCTCTTCCGCCAGGTCCTCACGGAGGGCCTGGTCCTCGCCTCGCTTGGCGGAGTGGCGAGGGTGGCCCTCGGCCACGCGATCGCGAGGGCTCGCCGCCGGTCGCCATCGTGAACGAGAGGTTCGTGAAGCGATACCTGGGGGGCGTCGACCCGTTCTCGCAGAGGATCCACGTGGACGAGACTGCGCCGGGTGTCCCGATGGAGCTTCGGATCGTCGGCGTGCACGCCGACGTGCGGATGGCGGCGGCGCGCTCCGATCCCTATCCTCTGATCAGTGTCCCCTTCGCGCAGAGCCCCACGCCGCGAGCCGCCATGGCGGTGCGCGCCACCGGCAATCCGGCCGCCCTCCAGCGGCCGATCGCGGCCATCGTCGCCTCGATCCTCCCGGGGCTTCCCCTCGGGGATGTCCGACCGATGGAGCGTGTCGTCTCGGACGCCCTTGCGCCGGAGCGCTTCCACACCACGTTGTTCGCGTGGTTCGGAGCTGTCGGACTGCTGCTGGCGGCCGTCGCCACCTACGGGGTGAGTCCTTCGCGGTGGCGCAGCGCTCGAGCGAGATCGGCGTGCGGATGGCGCTCGGGGCGGAGCGCCGCTGGATTCTCGGTCAGATCCTGCGCGAGGGCGCGCTGATGGCCGCCGCCGGCATCGTCCTCGGCGCGGCAGGAGCCTGGGCCGTGGGCCGCTGGATGCGCGGCCTGGTCTACGGCATCGAGGGTGTGGATCCCGCCCTCGGAATCACGCTGGCCGCCACGCTGCTCGCTGTCGCCCTGGGCGCGTCGCTGGTGCCGGCGCGCCGCGCGGCATCGGTCGATCCGGTGGTGGCGCTCCGCGAGGAGTAGGGGCTGGCGAGCCCCGATCGGACGGCCGCACCCCCGCAGGCTGTGCCATCTGCGCGTGCTACATTCGGTCGCGCGACAGGAGGGGGGACAGCAACATGACGAGTCTCACAAAGCCGGCCCGGCGCGTGAGGACGGTCGCCCTGGCAGCACTGGTAGTGTGTGCCGGGGCACCGGGCGTCTCTTGTCAGGACAGTGGGTCGGACAGCTCGCCGGCCCGGAGCAATCCGGATCGGACGGCTCCAGCAACCACAGACGGCTTTCTCTACACGGCCGGCAACCACATCTACCGGGCGGACGGGACGATCTTCCGCGGGCGCGGCGCCAACCTCCACGACACTCGCTCCTGCTGGGCGTGCGCATGGAACGACCCGAACCCGGAAGAGGTGATCCGGCGCATGGACACGCTGGTCGACGTGTGGGGCGCGAGCTTCATCCGGCTGGCTCTGGAAGCCTACGGAGCGGGGAGCGCGGAGCAGTCGAACGGGGCCAGGCAGTACGGCACGGTTCTCGAGGATCCCGAGTACCTGGAGGACATCCGGGCGATCGTGGATCACGCGGGAACCAAGCCGGGTGTCGTCGTCCTGCTTTCGCTCTGGGCGAATCCGTCGGTGAACGACCTGGGCTGGCCGACCGAGCAGACGCGGGAGCAGTGGCGTCTGCTCGCCAGGACGTTCGCCAACTCGCCCCACGTGATCTTCGGCCTGGTCAACGAGCCGCAGTCCAACTTCGACCACGCCCTCGATGCGGACGTGTGGGAAGCGATGAACCAGACCGTGCAGGCGATCCGCGAGGAGGAGGCTCGACTCGGAGCCCCCCACCACGTCATCACCGTCCAGGGCACCGGAGGATGGGCACGCTACCTCGACTACTACATCGACCACCCGATCACGGCCTACGGCGGCGTCAACATCGCCTACGAGGTACACGTCTACGACCCGCAGTCAGAGTTCCGGGATCGCTTCATCACACCGTCACAGTCGCTTCCAGTGGTGATCGGTGAGTTCGGACCGGCCAGCGGCTACATGACGCTCGACGATTGCAGCGCGTTGATGGAGCTGGCCGAGCAGCATGAGGTGCCCTACCTGGCGTGGACGTTTCACATGAACTGTCCGCCCAACCTGCTCGAGAGGACCCAAGGCGGCTGCGCCATCGGCGCGCCGCTGCGGCCGACAGAGTGGGGGCAGTTGCTGATCGATCGGCTTTCGAATCCGTGGTAGCTGTGAGTCGGCACCACAGCCGGCAGCATGTCGCGTGATGGCTTCCCCAGGGTGGGGGTCAGCCCTCCGCTGAGCCTCCGGAAGGCGGATCGGTCCGAGTCGACGCCTCTTCGCCGTAGCGGAGCTGCTCCCCCTCGGTGTGGGCCACGATGGCGGCGCCGATGCTGTCGCTGGTCACGTTGACCGCGGTGCGGGCCATGTCCAGGGGGCGGTCCACCCCCAGCAGCAGGCCCACGATCGCGTAGGCGGCCGGGCTGTTCAGCCCCACCGCCTCCAGGACGATGAAGATCATCACCAGCCCCGCGGAAGGGATGGCGGCGGTGCCGATCGAGGCCAGGAGCGCGGTCAGCACCACCAACACCTGCTGCATCAGGCTGAGGTGGACGCCCAGCGCCTGGGCGATGAACAGGGCGCCCGCACACTCGTACAGGGCGGTGCCGTCCATGTTCACCGTTGCCCCCATCGGGAGCACGAAGCTGGCGACGCGGTTGGAGACGCCGGCCCGCTTCTCGAGCGACTCCATCGTCACCGGCAGCGTCGCCGACGACGAGCTGGTGGAGAAGGCGGTCACCATCGCCGGGGCCATGGCCCGGTAGTGGAGCAAGGGGTTCTTCCGGGTGAAGAGGAAGAACAAGAGCGGCAGCGCCACGAAGAAGTGGAGGGCCAGGCCGATCCCCACGGTCAGCATGTACTTGCCCACCTGGTGGAAGACGCCCAGGCCCATGCTGGCCATCGCCGCCGTGATCAGGCCGAAGACGCCGATCGGCAGCAGCCGGATGATGCCGCCGGTCAGCTTCATCATCGCCTCGAACCCGGCCTGGAACAGCTCGAGCAGGAACCGGTACGGGCGCTCCGGCAGGTGGTTCATGGCCAGGCCGAACACCAGCGAGAAGAAGATCAGGCCCAGGATGTCGCCGGTGGCCGCCGCCTCCACCGGGTTGAGCGGGATCATCCGGATCAGGATCTCGGCCGGGGAGCCCGGGGTCTGGAGCTGGTCCGGGCTGATGGTCTCGGCTCCCGCCGCCGGGGCCGGCAGCCCGACCCCGGGCTGGATCAGGTTGGACAGGAACAGACCGATCAGGATCGCGATCAGGCTGCTGAAGACGTAGTACAGGAGCGTCTTGGTCCCGACCCGGCCCACGCTGCGGGCGTCGCCCAGCCCGGCCACGCCGCTGACGATCGAGGTGAGGATCAGGGGCACGATCACCATCCGCAGCAGCCGCATGAAGATCGTGCCCAGTGGGGCCACCACCATCGCCCGCTCGCCGAAGACGGCCGCGGTCAGGATCCCGGCTCCCATGGCGATCAGCACCTGCCAGTGCAGGCCGAGCTGCAGGCATGACAGGAGGCGGCTTCTGAGTCCCGGCCGGTCTCGAGCAGGTGCCATTGCCCGACAGGCTACCACGCGCCTGGCCCGTCTCCGGGCATGACCACCACTGCCATCGAGCCAGGGCGCCCACGCCGATGCGGCCTCGTTTGGCTGGGCCCGGAACGGATCGCCGCGCCCGGTCGGCGCGCCATCCCCCATCTCTGGGCGACGATGCAGGCTTGAGAACCCTGCCCCTCGAATCCGCTAGAATGATACAAAGGGGAGCCGACGAGGACGGCGCGGCCATGGCGGCGCGCAGTCGCCTCCGACGAGAGCGACTGGTCGCCCACCGGGCCTCAGACCACGCAGACGCCGAGGCCTGGGACATCGACTTCTGGCAGTCGCAGAGCCCGGAGGGCCGGCTCTCCGCGCTTGTCGCGATCCGCGACGACATCGAGGCGGTGGCGGCCGGAAACCCGAACCGCATCGGTCTGCTGCGCGAGGCTGCGCCCCTCACCTTCGAAGACGCATGGGGCCGGCGTGTCGAGGGCAGATACGGGCGGGCGCGCGCGTGCTCCGCCTGGTGCTCGAGCGGAAACGCCGGGCGGAGTGACCAGAAGCGGTTTGGGCCGGGCCGCCTTGGCGGTGGCTCTTTCTTAGGGCACCGCTGGGGAGGGGGCGGGGGGCGAGCCGGTGAGCACCAGCAGCGCGAAGAGCAAGACCAGGCCGATGCCCGCGACGCGTCGCCAGCGGGACAGCCTCGCCAGGTCGCCGTCGCGCCAGGCGGTCCAGCCGAAGGCCGCGAACACGAACAGGACCGGCAGCACCGGCACCCGGAAGCGATCGGCGCCGTAGGCGACCACGTGGAGGGCCGTGTAGTAGATGAAGAAGAGCAGCAGCAGCACCCGCGGCCGGGTCAGCGGTGCCGCCGTCACCACGCCCAACGAGAAGAGGATCAGCACCGCCACGTAGGGCAAGCCGGTCATCAGGCGGGCGGCAGTCTCGAACGACGGGCCGCGGGGCCCGTAGGCCCCGGCCCCCAGGTGGTGCACCAGCTCGGGGTCGACGCCGAAGAAACGGGGCAGCTCCGAGTGTAGCTTCTCGAAGATCCAGAGCGGCTGGCGCGCCAGGATCTCCTGACGGGCGCGTTCCCAGGCCAGCTCGTAGCGGGCGCCGATCTCGGGGACCGCGTCGAACTCCTCGTAGAGGGTGTCGCGGGGCAGGTCGGTGTTGCCCTGCCAGAGGTTCATCGGACCGAAGACCGAGATCGGGATGAAGGCGCCGAGCTTCCTCCAGTTGCGGTAGGTCCAGGGCGCCACCGTGACGGTGGTGGCCAGCAGCAGGGCGGCCGCCTGCGTTGCGCCCCTTCGGGTCCGAGGCCAGCAAAGCCACAGCGCCGAGAGCGGCGTGAAGTGGAGGGCCGTCTCGCGGGTGAGGGCGGCCAGCCCCAGCAGCACCCCCGAGGCGAAGGCGGGCACCTGCCGCACCTGCACACCGGCGGTCAGCAGGCGCTCCAGGCCCCACCAGAGCAGGACCAGGAACAGCGTCTCCGACCAGAAGTGGGTCGAGTACCAGACGAGGTCGGGATAAAGCGCGGCGATGCCGGCCGCGATCAGGCCCACGCGGGGCGAGAAGCTGATCGCACCGACCCGGCCCACCACCGGCACCAGCAGCGCCCCGAGCAACGCCTGGACCCAGCGCACCGCCTCCAGGTTGCCGAACGTGGTGTAGACGGCGGCGATGAAGTACGGGTAGCCGGGGGGGTAGAAGATGATCGGGCTGTGCATCGGCGAGAAGGGGTGGCGCAGCCGGGCCACCTGGGAGATCGCCATGTCGGTCCAGGAGGCCTCGTCGCCGGCCAGCGACACGCGGGGCTCCAGGGCCAGGAACAGCAGGCGCGCCAGCAGGCCGACCACCGTGAGGGCCAGCAGACCCCGCCAGGGGACGTCGGGTGGGGCGGGCGTGGAGGGGGTCTCCGTCATGGCTCTTTCGTCGTCGGCCTCAGCTTACCTCGCCGCCGCGGTCTCCATGGGGGAGACCGTCCTGATGCTCGCCGGCGAGCTCAGGCAGGGGCGGCGAGTCGCCGCAGCCAGCCGGAAAGGTTGGTGACGAGCAAAGGCTCGCTCTCGATGCTCCGTGCGATGCGACAGACCAGGAAACGCCGGCTGGCACCGACCATGTCGGCGGTCGTGTTCAGGCGATCGATCATTCCTGTCGAGGGGTCGCTGGTGAGCTTGATCTCGACCGCCCAGCGCTCGGTGCCCCAGTCGAGGACCAGGTCTAGCTCGAAGCCATCGGAGGTTCTGAAGTAGAACGGTTGGGCCCGGCCGCCTCCGGCGGCCAGAGCGGCCAGGGTCTGCTCGATCACGAAGCCTTCCCAGCTCTGGCCCAGCCAGGGCTGGCGATAGAGCTGGTCGAGGCTTCGGACGTTCATCAGCGCGTGGAGCAGGCCGCTGTCCCGCCAGAAGACGCGGGGCTTCTTGACCAGCCGCTTCTTGATGTTGGTGGAGTATGGCGGGAGCCGTCGGATCAGAAAGGCTCCTTCCAGGAAGTCGCAGTAGCTGAGCACCGTCTTGTGGTCCAGCGCCAGCGAGGCACCGATCTGGGAGGCGTTGAGCGGCTGCCCGTGGACGGCGGCGAGCATCGAGAGCAGGCGCAGCGTTTGCTGGGGCTTGGCGGGGAGCCCCCAGGAGGGGAGGTCTCGCGCTGCCAGCGTGTCGAGATAGGCCTGCTGCCACTCGGGGAACATCTCCGGCCCGAGGATGCCGCCGTCCGGATAGCCGCCGTACAGCCACAGGTCATCCAGCCGGCTGGCCGTGAGCTCGGGGAGGATGAAGGGGGTCATGTGGACGAGCCCCAGGCGGCCCGCCAGCGACTCCGAGACGTTCCGCATGAGGTGGGGCGACACCGAACCCAGGAGCAGGAACCGTCCGTTACGCTTCCTGTCGGCATCGATCGTGCCACGCAGGCGCGAGAACACCTTGGGAGCCTGCTGGGCCTCGTCGATCACGACCAGCCTTCTGCCCGTCGCCAGGGCCTCCCATTCGGCATCCAGCCGCGCCTCGCTCCCGGCGGTCTCCATGTCGAAGCAGAGGGCGGTGAGCTGCATCGCGAGGGTCGTCTTGCCGCACTGGCGAGGCCCGAGGACGGCGACCGCCGGGAACCGGCGGAGCTTCTCCCGGACCAGACGTGTGTAGATGCCCCGCCGGACCATGTCTTGTATTATGGGAATTGATTCCCAAAGTGCAAGCAGAGGGCGCGCCGCCCGCTAGACCTGCTGATCGGTGCCACGGCGCTCGAGCACGGAGCCGTCCTCGTCACCCACAACGTGAGCGAGCTCGCCCGGATCGAGGGGCTCCGGCTCGAGGACTGGTACTGACTCAGACCAGGTCGCGGAGCGTGAGCACCACCTCACGCTGGGTCTCGCCCTTCCGGATCTCCAGGCGGACCCGGGTGCCGGGGGCGTCGCTGCGGAATCGCTGACGCAGCGCCGGCAGGCTCGCCACCGGCTGACCGTCCACGCTCAGGATGGTGTCGCCCACCGCGATCCCGGCCTCGGCGGCCGGCGAGCCGGCGAAGACGTCCATCACCTCGAAGCCGCCGTCAACCTGGTTCATCCACAGCCCGGCGCGGTCGAAGGCATCGGGCTCCGAGTAGCGGGCGTTTCTCTCGAAGATCAGCCGCTGCTGGCCGTAGTCGAAAACGATGTTGAAGCGCTTCAGCACCCCGGCGCCGACGTTGCCGGCCACGTACGGGTCGGTGAACGCCCCCTTCTGCTGCAGCGTCAGCTCGGTGACCGGCGCCTTCACCGTCACCTCGCCCAGCTTCAGCTCCCCGGCCCGGGTGATGGCGGCGCGCGCGGGTCCCCCCACGCCCCACCCGGTCACGCCCTCGAGCTTGGGCGAGTACTTGGCCTTCAGGCCGTGCTTCTCCACGAAGGGGCCGAGCAGGTCCAGCGAGGCCCGGCTGCCGGTGTCGATGTCGAACTTCCCCGGGATCCCGTCGATCTCGCCTTCCACCTGAGGGATGTGGTTGTTGAACTTGAACGGCACCACCGTGCCCGAGCCCTGATACTCGAACGCCTCGGGCAGGGTGAGTCTCAGCCGCGAGGCCTGGTAGTCCACCTTGACCACGAAGCGCTTGAAGATCTCGTAGCCGACCAGCCCGTCGAACGGGACCCCCTCGACCCGGGCCAGCGCGGCCAGCGGGAAGACGGCGAAGACCTGGTCCTTCAGCGTGACGTCGCCGATCCGCAGCGACTCGACCTTGGTCAGGCCCACGTCCTCGGACTTCTCGCCCACGCCGCGCCCCTGCAGCGCCCCCTCGCTCTCGAGCCCCAGCTTCTTGGCCAGCTCCGGGGTCACGATGTTGGCGCCGCCGGTGTCGCAGAGCATCCGGAACGGCCCCTTGCCGTCCAGCTCCACCTGCACGTAGATGTGGTTGTTCAGCAGCTCGAAGGGGATGGTGGACGCGGTCCCGCCATCGATCGTGAAGTCGGGGGGCGGCGGCGCCGGCGGCGCGAACTGCTCGTCGGTCACCGGCACGTCGAGCTCGATCTTCTCGAGCCTCACCCACTGGTCGTACTTCTCCTCGCCGTTGGTCGAGCGCTGGACGAACGGGAGCCGGACGCCCTCCACCTCGCGGAGGTCCGAGTAGAAGACGGTGCGGGTCTCGATCGAGGCCTTCTCCACCGTGTGGTCGATCAGGTGGGTGCCGGCGTCGATCCACATGTCGTAGGGACGTCCCCCCTTGGGCGTGGCGCGCACCACCTGGAACCGGCGGTCACCCTCGGTCTTCTCGCCCGCGTACTCGAGCGTCGCCGGCCAGCGGTCGGGGAAGAAGTAGCCGAGCGCGGAGCGGTAGGCGTCGTTGGCGGCGGCCTCGCGGGCCTCGCCGCCCTCCTCGAGCCGCACCTGCTTCGACGAGTCCTGCGACCAGACGGTGGTGCCGTCGAAGCCGCCGGCCCCGCTCACCGGGCCGAGCTGGAAGTGGCTCACCGAGCGCCCGGTGAGCACGTCCTCGTAGCCGTCGACGGTGCCCTTCAGGCCGCCGGTCTCCAGGGTGCCCTGGTAGTGGGCCGACGTGATGCGGTCCCAGGCGGCGCCTCCCGTGGCCTGCTTGACCTGGGCCAGGATGGCTTGGGGGTCCGCGGACGTGGCGGGAGCCGCCGCGGCGAGCGTGAGAGCCAGCACGGTGAGCATGGACAAATCCCCTCCTGATGGCCCAAACGCGAGGCGGCCCGGGTTTGTTCCATCATCATTCATCGGATCGGCCCGGTCGGTCCCGGGGCAGCATCAGGGCGAAGGGGAGGCCGAGCGTCCCGAAGAGGGCGCACCAGTAGTAGGTCTCCCGCAGGCCCAGGGCGTCGCCCATGGCGCCCACCACCAGGACGATCAGGGCCCGGGCCGCGAAGCTGATCATCATGTAGGTGCCGTTGGCGGCGGCTCCGGCGTCGCCGGAGCGCTCCAGCGTCAACGCCATCAGCACCGGCGTGGTGGAGAGCGTGAAGAAGCCCAGGGCGCCCAGCGCCAGCAGGCGGTAGGGGCCGTGGCCGGCCAGCACCAGCAGCAGCAGGGGGGGCGAGCCGAGGATCGCCGCCAGCAGCACGGTGCGACGCCCGTAGCGATCGCTCAGCGTGCCCGACAGCAGGGCCCCGGCCGCGCCGGGCAGCTCGAGCAGCGCCAGCGAGACGTTGGCCATCCACAGGCTCTCCCCCTCGCCGTAGAGGAAGGTGGGCAGGAAGGTGGTGAGCGCCCCGGCCATGAAGGCCCGGCTCATCAGGATGCCGGCCACCGGCAGGAAGACGCCGCGCATCTGGCCCCACAGCACCAGCACCCGGGCCTGGCTCTTGCCGGGCTCCGGGACGTCCCGGAGCCGCGACCACAGGACCAGCGACGACAGCAGGGCCACCGGGATCACCTTGTAGAGCCCCTCGAGCCCCAGCCAGGAGACCAGGGGAACGGCCAGCAGCGGTCCGGCGGTACGGGCGAGCTCGCCCGCCACCATGAAGAAGCTCATCCCCCGCCCGACCGCGCGGCCCGACACCTCTCGGATCAGCGCCGGCGCCGCCACGTGCAGGCCGGCCACGCTGAAGCCCGCGAAGAGCAGGAGGATGGCCAGGATCGCGTAGTTGGGGGCCAGGCCCATCAGGCACATCAGCGTGCCGGTGGCGCCGGGACCCAGGACCACCAGGTGGCGGCGCAGGGCCCGGCGGTCGGCCCAGGCCCCCAGCCACGGGTTCAGGAAGGAGGGGAGCTGGGTGAACACGTTGAGCGAGCCGGCCTGGACCAGGCTCAGGCCCAGCTTCTCGATCAGCAGTGGCAGCAGCGGCGCCAGCAGCGAGGAGAAGATGTCGTGGAGGAAGTGGGCGCCGGCCAGCAGCGAGACCAGGCCGGCCCGGAAGCCGGAGCTGCCTCGGGTCTCGGCCTCGGTCACGCCGCAGCGTAGCACGGGCCCGCCGGCCCGCCGGCTGCACGGTTGACGCTCCATTGGAGCCCGACGTAGATTGATGGACGGAGCCGTGTCGTCCTCCCCGAGGCTCCATCGGGCCGATCGCGAGACGGCCCGTCGACCGACGCCAGCTCGAAAAGGACGCCGAGAGGGTGGCTCGCCGCCGGCCTCCGTGCCCGCTGGCGCGTCAAAATCCCTGGGGACGGAGCAGGACAGGAGAGGGGTGCCATGGCCGAGAGCCCAGTCGACATCGCCAAGCTGAACGAGGCCGTCCGCGAGGAGTCGCTCCAGGTCCAGGCGGCGATGTCCGAGATCCGGAAGGTCATCGTCGGCCAGCGGCCCCTGATCGACCGCATGATGATCGCCCTGCTGTGCCGGGGCCACCTCCTGGTCGAGGGCGTGCCGGGGCTGGCCAAGACCTTGGCCGTCAAGACCTTGGGCCAGGTGCTGGAGCTGCCGTTCTCGCGCATCCAGTTCACCCCCGACCTGCTCCCCGCGGACCTGATCGGCACCATGATCTTCAACCAGAAGAGCGGCGAGTTCGTGGCCCGCAAGGGGCCGGTCTTCACCAACCTGCTGCTGGCCGACGAGATCAACCGCGCCCCCGCCAAGGTCCAGTCGGCGTTGCTCGAGGCGATGCAGGAGCGCCAGGTCACCATCGGCGAGACCACCCACCCCCTGCCGGACCCGTTCCTGGTCTTCGCCACCCAGAACCCGATCGAGCAGGAGGGGACCTACCCGTTGCCGGAGGCGCAGGTGGATCGCTTCCTGCTCAAGGCCCGGATCGAGTACCCGCTCAACGAGGAGGAGCGCCAGATCCTCGACCGGATGCTGACCGGGGAGGTCCCCGCGGTGGGCAAGGTGCTCACCGCCGACGCGGTGCGCCAGCTCCACCGGCGGGTGGTCGACGTCTACATCGACGACCGGATCCGCGACTACATCGTGGCGCTGGTGACCGCCACCCGCCGTCCCCGCGAGGTGGGGCTGGCCCAGGTGGCCGACCTGATCGCCTTCGGCGCCTCGCCCCGGGCCACCCTGGCCTTCTCCGAGGCCTCCCGGGCGGTGGCCTTCCTCCACGGCCGGGGCTACGTGGTCCCCGAGGACGTCAAGGAGATCGCCAAGGACGTGCTCCGCCACCGGATCCTGCTCACCTACGAGGCCGAGGCCGAGAACGTCACCAGCGACGCCATCATCGAGCAGTTCTTGGAACGCGTCGAGGTGCCATAGTGCGTGGCGCCACAGCAGGCGGTGCGCGCGAGCGGGACGCCCGAAGCGCGCGACTCGTTGACGAATGCCGATATCAGCCGCCCCATCCGAGCGAGGCGGCTGATCAGGCCGGAGCGCGCGAAGCGGCGTCGCCCGAGCGCGACACCCGCCGCCGCCTGCGCTCCGGGCGCCCCGGACCGCGTCACCGCCGCCGTTGCAGCGGCCCACCAGCGGATCGTCGGGAGTGACTGTCGCGAGATGCTGGATCGCGAGACCCTGAGACGTATCCGGCGGATCCAGATCCGCACTCGCTCGATCCTCGAGTCGGGGATCGTGGGCAGCTACCATGCCGTCTTCAAGGGGCGGGGGATGGAGTTCGCCGAGGTGCGCGAGTACCAGCAGGGCGACGACGCCCGCACCATCGACTGGAACGTGACCGCCCGGATGGGGACCCCGTACGTCAAGAAGTTCGTCGAGGAGCGCGACCTCACCCTGCTGTTGCTGGTCGACGTGTCGGGCTCGCTGGGCTTCGGCTCCCAGTTCCTGCTCAAGCGGGATTACGCCGCCGAGCTGGCCGCGGTCTTGGCCTTCTCGGCGGTGGCCAACCAGGACCGGGTGGGGGCGATCCTGTTCAGCGACCGGATCGAGTCCTACGTGGCTCCCGCCCGCGGCCGCGACCACGTGCTCCGCATCGTCCGGGACCTGCTGGTGACCACACCCTCCGGGCGCGGCACCGACCTGGCCGGGGCGTTCCGCTTCGCGGCGCAGGTGATGAAGCGGCGCGGCATCGTGGCCGTTCTCTCCGACTTCCAGGACCAGGGCTACGAGAAGCCGCTGGGGATGCTGCGCCGCCGCCACGACGTGATCGCCCTGCACCTGTTCGACCCCAACGAGGCCGCCCTGCCCGAGGCGGGTCTGCTGGCCGTGCGTGACCCCGAGACCGGCGTGCGCCGGGTGGTCGACCTGGCCGACCCGGCGGTGCGGCGGGCGCTTCAACCCGCCACCGTGGTCTCCGCCAAGGACGGCTTCCGCCGCGCCGGCGTCGACGTGCTGGCCCTCTCCACCGCCGAGTCCTACGAGCGACCGTTGACCGGCTTCTTCAAGGCCCGGGAGCGGCGGCGGTGAGGCGCCTCGGCCTGCTGCTGGCGCTCGGCCTCGGCGTCTCGTTGCCCGCGGGGGCGGCCGAGCCCACCGTCACCGCCCAGGCCTCCAAGACCGACGTCAGCGTCGGCGAGCGCTTCACCGTCGAGCTGAAGCTGTCGGGGCCCGAGGGCACCACCTGGAACCTTCCCGAGGCGCCCGGCGACGACAAGGTCGATCTGCGCCCGGCTCCGCCCCCCGAGACGCCGTTGCCGCCGGACGTCCGCCGCTACCAGGCCGCCGTCTACGCCACCGGCGAGGTCGAGGTCCCGGCGATCGCGGTCGGCTACCGGCTCCCCGACGGGACCGAGGGTGAGGCCCGCTCGGAGCCGATCCCGCTGCGCGTGCTCTCGGTGCTCCCCAAGGACAAGCAGGAGCAGAAGCTGGTCGACATCCGCGCGCCGCGCGGGATGTCGATCGGCCGGGCCTTCTGGGCGGTCTGCGGCGCGCTGCTGCTGCTGCTGGGCGGCCTCGCCTACTGGCTGATCCGGCGGCTGCGCAGGACCCACGCCCCGCTGCCGGTGACGAAGCCGGCGGTGCCCCCCGACGTCGAGGCGCAGCAGCGGCTGACCCAGCTCGAGGCCTCGGGGCTGCTGGCCCGCGGCGAGCTGCGCGCTTTCTACATCGAGCTCACCCAGATCGCCAAGGCCTACCTCGAGAAGCGGCTCTCGGCGCCGGTCCTGGAGATGACGTCGGCCGAGACGGTGGCCTTCCTGCGCGGCCACCGGACCGCCGGCTGGCTGGCCAGCCCGGTCCGCGAGCTGGCCGGTGCGGCGGACGAGATCAAGTTCGCGCGCGGCGCCGGCCTGACGTTGCAGGCCGAGCGTCACCTGCAGGCGGTGCGCGAGTGGATCCCCAAGCTCGAGGAGCAGCTCCGGCCGGCTCCGGCGGCGGGCGGGGAGGCGACGTGATGGAGGGGTTCCGCTTCCAGGAGCCGCTGTGGCTGTGGGCGGGCCTGCTCGGCCCGCTGGTGCTGCTGCTGGCCTGGCGCCGCGAGCGCCACGGTCCGGCGCTGCTGTTTCCCGGCGTGGGCCGGGCCCGACCGCGACCCACCTGGCGGGTGCGGCTCCGGTTCCTGCCGATGCTGCTGGCGGCGCTGGGGATCTCGCTGGCGGCGGTGGCCCTGGCCCGTCCCCAGCTCGGCTCGGTGCGCCAGAACGTGACCACCCAGGGGGTCGACATCGTGGTGGCCCTGGACGTCTCGGGCTCGATGGCGGCCCAGGACTTCCAGCCCAGGAACCGGCTCAACGTGGCCAAGGAGGTGGTGGCCGAGTTCGTCAAACGCCGCACCCACGACCGCATCGGCCTGGTGGTCTTCGCGGGGAAGAGCCTGACCAAGTCGCCGCCCACCACCGACGCCGGCGTCCTGCTGCGCCAGCTCGACGACGTGAAGCTGGGGATGCTGCCGGACGGCACGGCGATCGGCTCCGGCCTGGCGACCTCGCTGACGCGGCTGCGGCGCTCCAAGGCCCGCAGCCGGGTGATCGTGCTGGTGACGGACGGCGTCAACAACACCGGCGAGATCGACCCCAAGACCGCCGCCGACCTGGCCCGCGCCATGGAGGTGAGGACCTACACTGTAGGCGTGGGCCACGAAGGCCCGGTGCCGATGCCGGTGAAGGTGCGCGACCCGCTCACCGGCCAGGTCGAGGAGCGGGTGATCCAGACCGAGGTGAACATCGACGAGGACCTGCTGAAGCAGATCGCCCAGGAGACGGGCGGCGAGTACTTCCGTGCCGACGCCCCGGAGACGCTGCGCCGGATCTTCGATGAGATCGACCACCTGGAGAAGTCGGAGATCCAGCTCCACGCCTACCATCGCTACCGGGAGCTGTTCCACCCCTGGCTGGTGGCGGCGGCCGGGCTGCTCTTGGCCGGCGGCCTGCTCTGGATCGGCGGCCAACGGGTGACGCCGGCATGACCTTCGCCGACCCGCTCTGGCTCTGGGCTCTCCTGGCGCTGCCGCTGCTGGCGGCGGCCGAGCTGTGGACGACCGGCCGCGACCGGCGGCGGATGACCCGGCTGGTGGCGCGCCCGCTCTGGGACCGGGTGGTGCGGCGTCCGGCCGAGCACTGGCGCTTCATCCGCCTGGCGCTGCTGCTGCTGGGCGTGACCGGCCTGGTGCTGGCGCTGGCCCGCCCGCAGTGGGGGATCGTCCGCGAGAAGGTGGAGCGCGAGGGCGTCGACGTGGTGCTGGCGCTGGACACCTCCGGCTCGATGGCCACCGAGGACGTCTCGCCGAGCCGCTTCTTCGTGGCCCGGGCGGCGCTGCTTTCGCTGATGTCGCGCCTCCCCGAGGACCGTTTCGCGCTGGTGGCCTTCGAGGGCGAGGCCTACCCGCTGGTGCCGCTCACCCTCGACGCCGACGCGGTGGGCCTGTTCCTCGAGACGCTCGAGCCGGGGTTCGTCCCCACCCCCGGGACCTCGCTCGGCCAAGGGCTGGCCGAGGGTCTGCGGCTGTTCGTGGACGAGGCCCGCGAGAACAAGGTGATGGTGCTGGTCTCGGACGGCGAGGACCTCGAGGGCGACGTCGACGAGGCGGTCCGCCGGGCCAAGGAGGCGGGCGTGATCGTCCACACCGTGGGCGTGGGCACCGAGAAAGGGGAGCCGGTGCCCAACTTCGACCGCGAGGGGAACCCGGCCGGCTTCAAGAAGGACCAGGACGGCAACGTGGTGGTCTCGCGCCTCAACCCGGCTGCGCTCGAGGCGATCGCCCAGGGTACCGGCGGCCGCTTCTTCCGGATCAGCACCACCGACACCGGCCTGGCCGGCCTGGTCTCGGCGATCGACGGGATGCAGGAGCGTTCGCTGGCCCGGGAGTACTCCTATCGGAAGAAGGAGCGCTTCCAGGTGCCGCTGGCGGTGGGGCTGCTGGCGCTGGCGCTGGGCCTGCTGCTGCCCCTGCCGCTGCCGGCCCGGTGGGGACGGGCGGCGGTGGTCCTGCTGCTGCTGCTGCCGGTCGGACGCCTGGCGGCGGAGGAAGAGAAGCCCAGCTCCAACCTGACCGACGAGGTGCTGCTGCGTCCGCGCCGGTTGACGAGCCAGGGGCTCGAGGAGTACGAGCGGGGCAACCACCCGAAGGCGCTCGAGGCTTTCGAGGGCGCCGCGGCGGCCCGACCCGGCGACCCGGCCGGCCGCTTCAACCTGGCCGACGGCCTGTACAAGAACGGGAAGTACGACGAGGCCGGCGCCATCTACGAGGCCCTGGGACGAAACGCCCGCTCGCCGCTGGCGGCGGCCTCGCGCTTCAACCTCGGCAACACCCGCTACCAGAAGCAGGACTACAAGAGCGCGATCGACGCCTACAAGCAGGCCCTGGACCTGGCGCCGAGCGATCCCGACACCATCCACAACCTGGAGCTGGCGCTGCGGGCGCTCCAGGAGCAGCAGCAACAGCAGAAGAACCAGGACAAGAAGGATCAAGACAAGGACCAGAAGCAGGACCAGCAGCAGAAGCAAGACCAGAAGCAGAACCAGGGGGACCAGAAGCAGCCGCAGCGTCCCAAGACCCAGGAAGAGAAGGAGAAGGAGCGCTTCAAGCAGGAGGCAGGGATGTCGAAGGAGATGGCCAACCAGCTCCTCGATGCCCTGCAGCAGAACGAGAAGGCCGAGCAGAAGAAGCTGCTGGCGGCGCGCCGCAAGCAGGCCAAGGGAGGCAAGGACTGGTGAGGCGGCTCCTCCCCGCGCTGGGCCTCCTGCTGCTGGCCGCCTCGGCGTCGGCTCAGGAGGGAGTGCGGGCCGAGGTGGACGCGCGCAAGATCGGCCTCCAGGACCTGGTCCAGCTCACGGTCACGGTCGAGGGGAGCTCCGGTGGCGCCGTCGGGTCGATCCCCACGCCCGCGCTCACCAACCTGCGGGTGGCGGGCGGGCCGTCGGTGGCTCAGCAGGTCTCGATCGTCAACGGCCAGATGTCGCAGAGCAAGACCTTCACCTTCGTGCTCCAGCCCACGAAGGTGGGCACCGCCACCATCGGTTCGATCCGGTTGAACCTGGGCGGGCAGCCCCAGGCCACCGAGGCGATCACGATCGAGGTGGTGCCGGGGAGCATCCGGCCCCAGGCCCAGCCGCGCTCCCGTCGGCTGGATCCCTTCGCGGACCCCTTCGGTGACGACCCGTTCGACTCCCTCTTCGGCCGCCGGACCCGCCCCCAGGCCGAGCCGAAGCTGTTCGTGCAGGCAGAGGCCAGCCGCCAGAAGCTCTACGTCGGCGAGGCGCTCTTGCTCACCTACTGGCTCTACACCCAGACGGCGGTGACCGACATCCAGCTCGCGGACGCCCCCCAGTACCCGGGCTTCTGGTCCGAGAGCATCGATGAGAAGGGACGGGGGCCGGCGCCGGAGGTGGTGGCGGTGGAGGGGGAGCGCTACCAGCGGGCGGTGATCCTGCGGCGGCTGCTGTTTCCCACCAAGGCCGGCTCGCTGACGGTCCCTCCCGCCACGTTCCGGATCGGCATCCCCCGCCTCTCCTTCTTCGACGCCGGCTCCGCCGTCGACCGCAGCACCAAGGCGGTGACGGTGGAGGCGCTGCCGGTGCCTGAGGAGC
>CAZNNH010000128.1:0-4395 GCA_964574335.1 uncultured Acidobacteriota bacterium
CCAACCCGCCTTGTATGTGCCGTTCCCCTCCAGAATCTGGCCCAAGGTCTCGAGCTTCGGCTCTGGTCCGAGCTCAGGGAGCGCCCGCTGGCGTCCCGGCGAGGACGCGCTCGATGGCGCCACCGGGAGCCGCGTACTGCCGGAGCTCCTCGTAGGGGACCTCGGCCAACACCGCGCAGGCGCGGAACGCGTGCATGAGACCCTGCTCCTTCACGCTCAGGGACGTCGATGCGAGGTGGTAGGCGAAGACGCCCCCGAAGAAGCGGGGACCTGGGGCTAGATCGGTGTCGGCCGGGTCGGCGGCCGCCGCCTCCTGGCACTCCTCACCGGCGTTCCTCAGGGCGTCCGCGAACAGGAGCTCCAAGATGGCGGCGCGGTCTTTCTCCCAATCGCGGAACAGCGCCTCGAAGGAGATCTCCTCGCCGGTCTCCAGGTCGAACGTGAACGAGTCGTCTTGGTCGTTCGGATAGGCGGCACCGCAGAACCACCCCTCCGTCACGGAGACGCTCCACAGCGCGGGCGAGGCGTGGGTCACCTCCCAGTCGACGCCGTAGTCGTCGGGCCAGGCCGGGAACGGCTGGTCGGGAGGGCAACGGTGCCCCGCGAAGGAGCTGCGGATCCGGTCGTTGATCCTCCGCATGACGTCGGGGCTCGGGTGCCGGGTCAGGAACGGGAGGACCAGGTTCGTGCCAACCACCCTCTGGCCGCGGATGGCGATCCCCGGCGCGATCTCCCGCTCCGGCTCTTCATCCTTCGGCAGGGGCGTCAGGAAGAACGCCCGCTTCTTCCCCGTCCTGTCGGTCCAGGTCCCATGGAGATCCACATCGAGGATGCCGCGCCACCTCCCAGCGGGGTGCCGCGCGTCCCCTTCGTCGGTCAGCTCGAGGGAACCGTCGGCAACGATGCGTCCCTCGATGGGGATCTCGAGGCTCACGACGTCATCCAGGTTGGTGAAGAAGTAGCTTCCCGTGACGTGGTCCCCCACCACGCGAAGCACCATCTCGATCTCGTCGTTCTCCTGGTAGCGCTCGGGTGTATCGCAGTCCGTGGCGGTCGGTCCGATCAACCCTCGGTACCATCCCGACTCGGGCTCGGCCGACGCGGAGCTCGCCAGCAACAGCAACGACGCCACAGCGAGACCGCTCGTCCCCCGGTGACACCTCGGACGCATCTCGGGAGCTGGGCGTTGCGAGAACATGCCCGGGATGATACTCGACGGCACGTTCTCCCTCGGATGGTCTACACTCACGTCCTCGAATGCACTCCTCCGGCAGCCTTCTCGAAAGGCGCACCGACACTCTCCGCGATGAAGGTCTCGGGGAAGCCTCGGCGCGTGCCGCCACCCCGCGGAAGTGGTCGGGAATCCGTACGCCTGGCCCTCTGCCAGGGGCCGGCGCCGGCGACTCAGATGACCCACCGGTCGAACCCCGCGCGGGAGGCCGGGGATGAACCGTCGATTCGCCGTCCTGACCGCAGTGTTGGGTATGGCCTCCGGGGCATCCGCCCTCTACTTCGCAGTGCGTACGGCGCGCGCCGAGAGCGCCGGCAACCCGGAAACCTCCTTCGAGAGCCTCGTCTGCGTCGGCGTGTCACTGGCGACGGCGGTCCTCGCGTAGGCGACGTTTGCGATGCTCCGGTCACGGGAACGAGCCGGCGAGCTAGGCGTAGTGCCCCCGGGGCGTGATCCGGGGGCGCCGGACGCCACCGCTGGGGCCGCTCAGGCCGCAGTGAGCGTGGGTGCGGCCGCCCTGGCGTGGTTT
The DNA here is from genome assembly GCA_964574335.1 of uncultured Acidobacteriota bacterium. Taxonomy (GTDB): domain Bacteria; phylum Acidobacteriota; class Vicinamibacteria; order Fen-336; family Fen-336; genus CAZNNH01. The sequence continues at coordinate 1,761 of CAZNNH010000128.1, forward strand.
CCGCTGCTCCCGCTGACGGTCCCTGTAGGCTACGCGGCGATTGCCGCCGTCTCGGGGCTGCTCGCAATGCGGTCGCTCCGGCCCGACGTGCACCGCCGAGACTGGAGGATGGCTGTGGGCGGAGCGGCCCTGGGCACGCTGTACCTCCTCGTCCACGTAGCGCGGCAGATGCGAGACTTCGGGGCACTGGGCCCACCGTGAAGCGATCTCTCTTCCTGGTGGCACTCGTGGTCCGTGACTACGAAGAGGCCATCGAGTTCTACACCCAGAAGCTCGACTTTCGGTTGGTCGAGGACACGTATCAACCGGAGCAAGACAAGCGCTGGGTGGTGGTCGCACCCCCGCGGGGCGAGGGAGCGAGCCTTCTCCTCGCGCGGGCGACGACGCCCGAGCAGCAGAGTCGCGTGGGCGACCAGACCGGTGGCCGGGTCTTCCTGTTCCTGGAGACCGACGACTTCTGGCGCGACTACGACACGCTCCTTTCGCGCGGGATCACATTCGTGCGGGAACCCAAGACCGCCGCCTACGGCACGGTCGCCGTGTTCGAAGACCTGTACGGGAACCGGTGGGACCTGTGGGAGCCGAGCCGGGCGGAGGCTGAATAGAAGTCCGGGGTCAGCGACTGTCCCGGCGGAGGGAGTCGACGGCTCTCGCTGCAGCCCGCCGCCTGGAGATCCCACCTCCCGCTCGCCGGATCTCGAGCTGGATCAGGCGCTCGGCCTGTGAAGCATCGCCACGGCACATCCGACGGAGCGTGCCCGCAACCACCGCCCCGGCGCCGATCGAGACCAGTTGCGTCGTACGCCTCGGCTGCCGCACCCGGAACGCTTGGAAGAGGGCCTCCAGCGCCTGTCCACCGTCGAGGGGCAGGATGGGAGCCAGGTTGAGAACGCTCCATCCCGCACAGACCCACATGAAGTCGTGGAAGGCCAGGTAGAGCAGGGGCTGGGCGGGCACACGGCCCCAGTGCTCGAGCCCCAGCCAAAGAATGCCGGCCAGAAGGAGACCGGCCCGCGTTCCGGGAACCCCTCAGCCGAGCTGACCGCCAGCCTCCGCGGTCCCTGAGGGGTCCCCGGTGGATCTGGTCAGCGCCCCTTACACGGGCGCTTCTGGCACAGGTTCACCTTCACCAGGTTGGGCTGGCCGTCGAGGGGGACGAAGTTCGTGATGTAGGCGGTGTCGGCGCCCTGTGGGCTCCTCTTGAAGTCCAGGCTGGCCGGATAGTCCGCGCCCGCGGCGCGCAGATCCACCACCACCTCGGGTTCTCGACCGCGCCGGATGCGCACCACCTCCCCACCATAGGCGGTCACGGCGAACAACTGGCCGTAGGCATCGAAGGCCACGCCGTCGGGACCGACCAGCCCGCTGGCAAACACGCTGGGCTCTCCCGGAGAGCCGTCGCGCCCGATCGGGACTCGGAGGATGATGCCCCGGTCGGTGCTGACCACGTAGAGGGCATGGTGGCGGTAGGCGATGCCGTTGGCGCCGAAGCCCGTCCAGGGACCGCCCGGCGGAAGCAGCAGATCATCCTGAAGCCACAGCGTCGGCTCGCCGCCCGGCTCGACCTTCCAGATGCCCCCGAGGAGGCTCTCGGTGACGTACAGGTTGCCGCGGGAGTCGAAGGTCAGACCGTTGGGTACCGGGACGTCTTCGAAGGACATGGGAACGGCCAGCTCGGCCGAGCCGTCCCGCCCCACCCGCCACACCCCGTGTGACTCGGGGACCCAGGAGATGACGGCCACCCACAGGTCGCCGTCGGGGCCGATGGCCATGCCGAGGCCGCCGGCTTGGCTGCAGTAGTAGTCGTTCGAGGTGCCGTAGTCGATGGTCGCGATGACGCTGGCCACCCCGTGTCGGTCGATCCGGTACACGTCGCCCGTGCACTGCTCCTGCGTGTACACGACGCCGTTCCCGGCCACGGCCACGCCCTCGAACAGAAACCTGTCGAAGTCCCCGTCCTCAGCGGGCCAGACCGAAAGCACCGGCCGGACGTCTCCCACCCGACAGGCCTTCCCCCTCAGGTGCCACAGGGGTCCCGTTCCCGTAGCCGGCGCCATTCCCTCGCCGGCCGCGACGAGCGCGCTGGTCAGAACCAGCGCCAGAAGCGGAAGCACGATACGGACCTTCATAAATGACCGCCTTTCTCCCCTTCCCGGGGCGAAGCTTTGAAGAGCCTAGAGAATCGTCGACTCAGAGATGGGTCCTCGCGCGCGCATGCGCAAGGCATCGGCCGGTGACCTGTGAGTGACCTGAAGGTGACCCGAGGGAGCGAACGGCCGGGTAGAATCATGCCGCCGAGCCGGCCCCTGGGGCTGGCTGGGGATGGCTGGTGCCGATGGAACGTGAGACGTATCGTTTCGGCCCCTTCACGGTCGACTTTCGCAACGCCCGGCTGCTTCGCGACGGGAGCCGGATCCGGCTGCAGGACAAGCCGCTCCAGGTCCTGCAGGCCCTGCTCGAGGAGCCCGGCCAGCTCGTCACCCGGGAGACCCTTCGCCAGCGGCTGTGGCCCGCCGACGTCTTCGTCGACTTCGATCGCAGCCTCAACGCCGCCATGCGCCGGCTCCGCCGCGCCCTGGAGGACGACGCCGAAGAGCCGCGATTCATCGAGACGGTGCCCAAACACGGCTATCGT
>CAZNNH010000128.1:4405-8800 GCA_964574335.1 uncultured Acidobacteriota bacterium
GATGAGCTCGCCGGCAGCCGCTCCGCACCGGAGAGCCGATGGGGACGGAGGCTTCTCGTGGGAACCGCCGCCGTGGCCCTGGGAGCGGTCGCCCTGGCCGGGCTCCGGCTGATCTGGGCTCACCCTTCGAGGATCGGCTCTCTAGCCGTGCTCCCCCTGGCCAACCTCTCGGGCGATCCCGACCAGGACTACTTCGCGGAGGGGATGACCGAGGCCCTGATCGGCTGCCTGGGCCGGGCCAGGGACCTGCGCGTGATCTCCCGGCAGTCGGTGATGCGCTACCGGCAAAGCCCGCTGGGCGCACCGGCCATCGCACGGGAGCTGAACGTGGAGGCCCTGGTGGAGGGCTCTGTCGTCCCGGACGGGGACCGGGTCCGGGTCACCGTGCAGCTTATCCAGGCCGCCCCCGAACGTCACCTGTGGGCCGAGACCTACGACCGGGACCTCCGGGACGTCCTCGTCCTCCAGGACGAGATCGCCACCACGATCACGGGGGAGATCCGGGCGACGCTGGACCGCGTGGGAGGCTCCGGCGGCAGCCCTCGGCGAGAGGTCGACCCCGAAGCCTACCGGGCCTACCTACGCGGCCGATACCACTACCACCAGTGGCCTCGGGACCTGGACAAGGCGGTGGCCTTCTTCCAGCAGTCGATCGAGAGGGACCCGACCTACGCCCCGGCCTACGCGGGCCTCTCCCTCTGCTACGGGTCTCTCGGCTACTTCCGTCCGCCGGCCGAGATGTTCTCCAAGGCGAGGGCGGCGGCTCGGAAGGCGCTGGACCTCGATGACGGCCAGTCGGAAGCTCATGCGGCGCTCGGCGTCGTCGATCTCAACTACGACTGGGACTGGGATGCCGCCGGGCGGGAGCTCCGGCGGGCCGTCGAGCTGGATCCCAGGAGCATCGACGCCCGGGCCCGCCACGCGACCTACCTTCTCTCTCTCGGGAGGTTCGACGAGGCCATCGCCGAGGCCGGACGAGCGGCCGAGCTCGACCCGCTGTCCGCCTTTGCCAACAGCCATCTGGGCTGGATCTGCCTCGGGGCCCGGCGGTACGACGACGCCCTCCGCCACCTCCGAGAGGCGACCGGGCTGGACCCCCACTACCGGATCGCCCAGGAGTCGACCCTCTTGGCCTTCATCCTCCAGGGGCGCCACGACGAAGCCCTCGGCAGGTACGAGGTTCTGGGATGGGGTCCCGACCCGGCCCGCGTCTGGCTGCTGGCAGCGGCGGGCCGGCGGGGCGAGGCCGCCGCCATGTTCCGGCAACTCGACGATCCGGCCAGGCCCCACGGGTGGGACCCCTACCTGTTGGCCATCGGTGCCGCCGGCCTCGGCAGACACGATCGCGCGGTCGAGCTTCTGAAGGAGGCTTACGACCAGCACAACGCCCAGCTCTATATGACCTGGATCGAGCCCTTCTTCGACGGCTTGCGCGACGACCCTCGCTTCTGGGACATCATCGCCCGGGTGGGCCCGCCGGAGCACCTCCGTTCGTCGGTGGGAGTACTGGGACCACGTCCATCCGGAGTCCATCAGGGCTCCTGAGGTCTCGAGGAGACAGCGGCATGGGACACGCCTTCACCTTCACCGGACGACTCCGCAGCATCGTGGTGGCGAGCCGGGGCGCCCTGCTCATGCTGCGCTCTCAACACAACGCATGGATCCACACGGTGGCCACCGTCGGCGTGGTGGTGCTGGGCCTGCTGTTCCGGGTCACGGCGGCGCAATGGTGTGCCCTCATCCTCGCCATGATGGCCGTCTGGACCGCGGAGGCCCTGAACACGGCCCTCGAGCTCCTGGCGGACGTCGCCTCGCCGGAGTTCCATCCGTTGGTCGGCCAGGCCAAGGACGTGGCCGCCGGGGCGGTGCTCCTCTCCGCGACCGGCGCGGTGGTCATCGGCGTCCTGATCCTCGGACCCCACGTGCAGGACATGATCCGGGAAGCGGTCGGGTGAGCTGGGTGACAGCTCATGGCCACTCGGTGGGATGACGTGGGCCGGGACGTTCCGGCCGCATTGGAGCCATACTGTGCGGCGGGGTGGACGTCGCCGTTTCACCCCTACCGTGAGAGGAGATTCGCCATGGTGCTTCATCGTCACCGCTCGACGTTCTTGTCGGCCATCGGGTTGGGCGCCTGGCTGGCGTCGCCCGGCCTGGCCGTGGCCCAGAACACCGGTACCGACATCCCTCCGGTGATCGACATCCACGTCCACGCCATGGACGAGTCGTTTCCCGGGCTGGGGCCGATGTGTCCGAACCCGTCGGGCTTCGCGGCCTCGGATCCCAGCACCCAGGAGGCCCCGTTCGGCTGGGTCTCCGAGGAGTGCACGCCCAAGCTCTATCCCTCCGCCAAGGGCGAGTACATCCACGACGTGGTCGCCGAGATGGAACGGCTCAACGTCACCGCGGTGGTGCTGGGCGATCCGAAGAGCGTGAAGAGGTGGCAGGACGCCGCTCCCGGGCGGGTCATCCCCGGCACCAGCTTCAACGAGGGAATGACGCCGGGAGCGCGCGTCCCCCTCGAGGACCTGCGCAAGGCCTTCACGGAGGACGGCTTCCAGGTGATGGGCGAGATCGGCCTGCAGTACGAGGGCCTGTCGCCGAGCGACCCGTCCGTCGACGCCTACTTCGCCCTCGCAGAGGAGCTCGACGTCCCGGTCGCCATCCACATGGGGACCGGCGGGTCCGGGCGCGCCAACGTCACCATGCCCAGCTTCCGGGGGTCGATGGGAGACCCGTTGCTGCTGGAGGATCTGCTGGCGCGTCATCCCAAGCTGCGCGTCCAGGTGATGCACGCCGGCTACCCGATGATCGACAACATGCTCACCCTGCTCCAGGCCAGCTCCCACGTCTACGTCGATGTCGCCGGGCTGATCTGGAGCTACCCACTGAAGGAGGTCAACCGGTACATCGAGCGGCTGGTCGACGCCGGGTTCGCCGATCGGGTCATGTTCGGCACCGACCAGTTGGGCTGGCCCAAGCTGATGACCTACTCCATCAGCATCATCCAGAACGCCGACTACCTGACGCCGAAGCAGAAGCGCGACATCCTCTACTTCAACGCCGCCCGTTTCCTGAGGCTGGAGACGGCCCAGGCCAAGTGACCGGGCCAGGAGCTTCCCACGGCCACACGGGTGGCCCCACGTAGACCGGCGGCCCCCCGAACTGGTCGGCCGTAACGTCCACCACGAGGCCGTGGGCCAGCACGAACGTGTGCCGAGCTCCGGCATAGGACCCTCGCGTGATGATCGCCTCTAGAAGGCGCTCCCCGAGGGCAACGCTCGCCAGGCCACAGCAGAGGTTTGGAAACATACAAAGCGCGCGGGCCACGAACGACTCGATGTCCGGTGTGGGCCGGTAGGCCTCGTACAGCCGGGCGAGCAGCGCCCGATCGACCCGCCGCCGCACGAAGGCGGATCTGACCTCTGCCGCGGCCTCGGCGATCTGCCTCGCCGACACCATCGCCGCGTCCCTCACCTCCGAAGTCACAGACCGTGGAAGCCCCTTGTTCCCAGTCGCGGAGCCTGAACCGACCTTGGCGGCGCTGGGTCGGACCAAGGCGTCATCCTGAGGGCGCCCGTCCGGCCGTCGCGCCCGAAGGACCTGGAACACAGGCCGGAGCACGGATCCTTCCGGGGTACAGCTTCGAAGAAACACTCAGGATGACGGGGCACCGTTTCCACTACTGACCGGCCACGCCGGTGCCCGACTCAGAACGGGACCCGGACCGCGTAGACCACGCCTTCGCCCGAGCCCACCACCATCAGGCCGGTCCGCACGTCCAGCGTGGGGCGACCCTCCCCCGCTGCCGGGCTCAGGGCCACAGCCGCCAGAGCTCGACCCCGGCCACGAACGAGAGCAGGTTCAGAAGCCCGCTGGTGAGAAGCGCCTGCCACCAGGTGAGCCGGCACAGCCAGAGATAGGCGAGGCCTTCGCCGAGCGCCACCACCGCCTCCGCACCGACCAGCCCGCCCGGCCAGCTCGCCGCCACCAGCGGAAAGCCGATCCAGAAGACGGTGTGCGAGACGAGGTTGACTCCCAGCGCGACGGCGGTACAGCGCAGCGTGCGGCGCCGGCCCAGGCGCAACGCCGCGCCCAGCAGCGCCATGCCGCCGCCCTCCACCGCCAGCGTGACGCCGAGGGCAGCCAGGTGGGCGGCGTCGAACAGCGCACCCGTCACCGCCGGAGCCGGCCTGGCCGGGGCGTCACTGGCAGTAGAGGCACTCGTTCACATCGGTCTCCGGGTCGTCGGTGCAGCTCGAGACCAGCCGGCACACGCTGTCGTCCCCGGTGACGCCGCAACCCGAGCTGGAGCCGTAGGCGGTGCAGCGCTCTCCCGCCGACTTGCCCTGGCAGGCCCAGTAGGGGGCCGGCGCGTTGGCGACCGAGGCCATG
>CAZNNH010000128.1:8900-17951 GCA_964574335.1 uncultured Acidobacteriota bacterium
CGACTTGCCCTGGCAGGCCCAGTAGGGGGCCGGCGCGTTGGCGACCGAGGCCATGCCCACCAACCCCAGCAGAAGCCCCACTCGAATCCACCGAAACGTCGTCGACGTGCTCATCTCCCCACCTCGTCTCGGAGGCCTCGACGGGCTCTATCCTACGCCCGACGTGAACGGTCGCAACAGCCCTGCCTCGAGCAGAGCGGCCAAGAAGGTGCCCGCAGCCCTCCGCCCGGCTCGCGGCGGCTTGGGCCGCCTGCCGATCCCCGAGTGGGACCGCGTCGGCGCGCAGCGCGCGCCGACAGTGGTCGACAGCGGGGGCCCTTCTCTGAGAGACCGCCCGCGCGGACGGCAGGATGCCTCTGGCGGCAGGACCGCCGAGCCGCCCGCGACGGACTCCAACGTCGCTACCTGGAGGGCTGATTCAATGAGGAGGCGAGTCGCGTGGTTTGCGGTGGTGCTGCTGGGCGCGGGCCCGCTCGCCGCCCAGGACGGCACCGACCTGAACGGGTCCCGCGTGCGGGTGAAGACCACGCTCTCGGGTGTCATCGTCGGCTCGGTCACCGGAGTCGATCCGGACGCGCTCACCATCCGGACGGAATCGGGCGACGCTGTCCAGCGGGTCGCGTGGGCCGATGTGGCGACGCTCGACGTGAGCCGCGGCTTCCGCCGGCGAACCGGGGAAGGCCTGCTGGCCGGGGCAGCCACGTGGGGGGTCATCGTGGGCCTGTACGCCGTGTTCGACACGCTGGACGAATCTGGCGTGGGCGAGCCGGCGTTCATTGGCGTCCTGCTGGGCTCGGGAGCTGTGGTCGGGACCCTGCTCAAGACCGAGAGATGGAAGCGGCTCCCCGGCGTGGCCGTGTCGATGCAAGTGTCGGCGCGCCATCGAGGGCTGCAGGCCGGGGTCATGGTGGCATTCTGATCTGCGATTGGGACACCTGCGCAACCATCCCAAGCGCGTGTCGTCGCCCACGCCGATGACCTAGGCTCTCTCGCCATGGGTACTTGGAACCTGTTGACCGAAGGCGAGACAGCCAGCGACATCGAGCGGACCGAGCGGCGGAGGGTGCCGGGCGGGTGGCTCTATCGGACCTCGGTGACGACCCGGCGGCCGGCCGAGGAGAAGACCGTCGCGACGAGCGTCGTCGCCAAGATGGTATTCGTACCGAGCACCAGAAGGCCGGAGCCCTGAGCCGGGCTCCCGCGCCTCGCTCGCGATGGGACAGACCTCGTCGGGCCTGATCTGAGATGCGCGGGATGGCTTTCGTCAACCTGCTCGCCTTGGCGTCCGGCTGTGGCGCCCACCCGATGCCGACGGTGCGCGACGGCGACATCGTCTTCCACACCTCCCGGTCCGCCCAGAGTCGCGCCATCCAGCTTGCGACGCATAGCCCGTACAGCCACATGGGTGTCGTGCTCCACCGGGGTGGGCGACCGTACGTCCTGGAGGCGGTGGCGACCATCCGGTACACACCGCTCGCCGAGTGGATCGACCGCGGGCAGGGGCGGCACTACGTGGTCAAGCGCCTGAAGAACGCCCGGTCGCTCCTGACCCCGGCGGCACTTCACGCCATCCGCCGAGTGGCGCGGCGGATGGAAGGTCGGCCCTACGACCTGACGTTCGAGTGGTCGGACGACCGACTCTACTGCTCGGAGCTGGTCTTCAAGCTGTACGATCGCAGCCTGGGGATCCGGCTCGGAGACATCCAGAAGCTCCGGGACTTCGACCTCTCGGCGCCGGAGGTCCGAGCGAAGCTGGAGGAGCGCTACGGGGAGCACTTCCCGCTGGAGGAGCCGGTGATCGCGCCCGCGGCCATCTTCTCGTCGCCGGCGCTCTACACGGTCGTGGAACGATGAGGGTGGCCGCCCCTGGCACGCCGCTCGCGCGACGCCAAGGCTCCTTCCATGGCGGGCCTTCGGCCGATTCCCTTCCCGGGCCGGCATGAGACGGACATGACGACCCGTCACCGGGCCGCACTGGCCTTGGTCGTGGGGGTCACTGGGCTCTTCGCCGGGCCCTACGTGGTCGGCCGGGTGCTGATCGCACCGCATCGGAGCGTGTCGGTGGTGCCGCCCGGTCAGCTTCCGCCGCAGCAGCTCTCCCTGCGCAGCCCCTCTGGAGCGACGCTCGCCGCCTGGCTGTTCGCGCCCCCTCACCCACGTGGAGCCGTCCTGGTGCTGCACGGCATCCGGGCCAACCGAGGGGCGATGCTGTCGCGCGCTGAGCTCCTAGTCGCCGACGGCTACGCCGTCCTGGTCCCGGATCTTCAAGCGCAGGGCGAGTCGACCGGCGAACGCATCACGTTCGGCAACCTCGAGGCGAAAGACGCGGAAGCGGGCGTCGGCGAGCTTCGCAGGCGCTTCGCCGGCAAGCCCGTCGGGGCGGTGGGCGTGTCGATGGGCGGCGCGGCGCTGGTTCTGGCGGGCAGGCGTCTGCACCTCGACGCGGCGATCCTCGAGGCCGTCTACCCCACCATCGCGGAGGCCGTCGACAACCGCATCCGGCGCCGCGTGGGACGCCTCTCCAGCCTTCTGTCTCCGCTTCTGCTCCTGCAACTTGAGCCGTGCCTGGGCGTCGGTCCAAGTCAGCTACGACCCATCGACGCGATCGACCGGCTCGGCTGTCCGGTCCTGGTCATTGGCGGTACGCGAGACGAGCACACGACCGAGGCGCAAACGCGAGCCCTCTACGCCTCCGCCCGGGAGCCCAAGGAGCTCTGGCTCGTGGACGGGGCGGCACACGTCGACCTGGCGCGCTACGATCCAGCCGGCTACCGACGACGCGTCCTGGGCTTCTTTCGCGAGCACCTGTCCACGGACCCAGCGGCGGCTCCGTCATCCTGAGCGGAGTCCCGGGTGAACGGGCGAAGCGAAGGATCTCGACGGGTCCGCCGTGCCATCGCGTCGCGATGGCCGTTGTCCTGAGGGCTCCGCCTTGGCCATCTGCAGGTCCTTACTTCTCAGGCACGGAGTCTGAACCGACCTTGGCGGCGCTCCGTTGGACCAGGGCGTCGGGGCGCTCGTCCAGCCGCGCCCGAGGAATCCGCGGCTAGTCCGGGATCCTTCCGGGGTTCAGCTTCGAAGAAGCACTCAGGATGGACGGTCCAGGGTCTCTGTCCCACACTGACCGGCGGTCCCGCCGGTGCCCGACTCAGGGTGACCCACGCCTGGCGGGCCGAGACGGTGGTAGATTGACGGGCCAACACGGCGAAGCTGCCGACAGGAGCGACCTCACGATGAGCGACAGGGGTGCCCATTCGCTGGTGACGATACAGGTGGTGGACTGGGAGGGACCGATCGTGGAGATCGTCTTCCACCGCCCGATCGCCACACCGGACGACGTGGCCGAGCTGCTGCGAGTGGCCCGCGGCTTCATGGACGAGCATGTCCTCCCGTCCGGGGCCCAGAGGGCCTACTTCGTCACCTGCTACGACCGCTTCGCGGTGGCCAAGGAGCAGGCCCATCCGCTGCAGGAGGCGTTTCTGGAGTTCAACCGGCAGTACTCGAAGGGCGACGTCCGCTATGGCGGCTCGCTGGTGGCCCAGTCGCTGGTGATCTCCACGGCCATCCGCTCCGAGTCGGCATCGGAGCTTCACCCCACCCGGGAGAGGGCCCTCGAGAGCCTGCGGGAGCGGATCCGTCGCGGCGCCTGAGCAGGCGACCAGATCCCGCGTCCGCGGCCGCCCGACAGGAGGCAGGAATGAAACGCACCCGCGCGCGGATCCTCCTGATGAGCCTCACGCTCGGTGCGTCTCATCTGACTGCCGAGGCGCTCCCGAGGCTCGAGGGCCCCTACCTCGGCCAGGAGCCGCCCGGGGCGGTCCCCCGCCTGTTCGCCCCAGGCCTCATCGTCGACGACCGCTCCGAGGGGAGCAGCGGCTTCGCCCTCGGAGGGACCGTCTTCCTCTACCAGAAGTTCCTGGAGCGCCGGTGCCATACCTACATCATGCGCCTGAGGGACGGTCAGTGGACGCCCCCCGAGCTGATCCCCTTCTGGGAGACGCTGGTCGACAACGGCGACTTCGTGGTCTCCTCCGACGACAAGACCCTGCTCTACCAGGTGAAGACGGCGGCCGCGGGACGCCTGGTCTCCAATATCTGGCGGGTGGAGATCCTGCCGGACGGCTGGGGCGAGAGGGCCGCGCTTCCCGCCCCCGTCAACACCGAGCACGACGAGAGCTTCGCCGCCGAGTCGCTCGACAAGGGCCTCTACTTCTTCAGCCGCCGGCCGGGAGGTCTCGGCAGGTCGGACCTGTACGTGAGCCGCCTCGATCGAGGCGCCTACTCCGAGCCCGAGAACCTGACCGCGCTCAACACCGAGCACGACGAGTGGGACCCCTTCATCGCGCCGGACGAGAGCTACCTGATCTTCTGCTCCACCCGGCCCGGGGGGCTCGGGATGGACGACCTCTACCTCAGCTTCCGAGGCCCGGGCGGCGGGTGGTCCGAGGCGGTGAGCCTGGGGCCGCTCGTCAACTCCCCCCGCTCCGAGAACCGGCCCTACGTCACGGCCGATGGCAAGTACCTGTTCTTCACCAGCAGCCGGCGCGGCAACCGGGACATCTACTGGGTCAGCACCGAGCTGCTCGAGAAGCTCCGCACCCACGAAAACCCGGGGACACAATACGGGTTTTCGGCCGTACGCGACCGGCTCACTGGGTGGCCCGGCCCCAGCCATCCGGAATCAGGCCGTCGTACCTGCCCTCGGCGTCCTCAGCAACCGGGGTATCGGTCTCGCCCGTGCGCCTCTCGGGCTCCTTCATGACCACGATCAGGCCCGCTTCGATCGGATCACCAGGACGGCCACAACCAACCCGGCCACCGCGGCGCCCACCAGCACCCGGGCCCCGGCTCCGGCGGCATAGACGGCGAGCCCCATCGTCAGCAGCGCCATCAGCACCATGAAGATCGACTCGTGGTCCCTCAAGGCGACCTCCGGGCCACCGCACGCCCTCCTGTCTCCGGCAACGATAGTCCACGTGACCGCGGAGCCAAGAAGGGCCCTCCCGCAGACCAGGCGGCCGCCGGCTTCGTCTCGACGGCAGGCAGCGACCCTCGCCCGGGCGCCTGCCCGCTGTTGCGCCCAGGGCGTCACCCGGGCCGTCGAAGACGCGGCGGGCCAGTTCGTCGAGACCTACCAGGCGATGAACCCGACCCCCTGAGGCATCGGCGCGGGGAGCCCACGGCTCAGCTCCCGGGAACCACCCGCCGGGCCGTGTGCCCCTTCCGGCCGTTTCTGTCGAAGGCGGCCACCCGCACCTCGCTCGCCATCGGGATCCCGCCCCGGAGCTCGGCGCTCTTTGCCGTCGGCTCCGTGCCGTCAGTGGTGTAGCGCAGGGTGAAGCCCGGGATCTCGAGGCTGGCCCGGACCTCCCCGTCCACCACCGCCAGGCCCGGCTTCGGGATCCGGTAGGCCCAGGCCGGCTGCTCCCGGTCGAGGCGTCGCAGCTCGCGCTTGCCCACCACGTTCACGAAGGTCGACCACGCCTTCTGGAACAGCGCGTCCGACCGGGCCCTGTCCTTCTCCCGCTCCCAGTCCGGCTCGGGGGCCCACGCCCGCTCGGCCAGGCCGAAGATCTTGGGCACCAGCTTGTAGTCGAGCTCGCCCGGGGCGTTCAGCGTCTCCGACCACAGGTTGCCCTGGATGCCGAGAACGTTCCCCCGCCCGTAGTCGGTGAGCCGGTCCTTGCCGACGAACACGGCCGGGTCCACGGGCCGCCCGCGGCGGTCGAAGCGGACGCTCCTGTAGTAGTCGAAGGGGATGAACTCGAAGGGCTTGCGCAGGTCCGAAAGGCCGCCCCAGTCGAGGCCGGTCTCCTCCGGGTTCGGGTTCCAGGCCAGGTCGAGGTACAGGTTGGTCACCGGGCACAGGACCACCGGGTAGCCGCCGTTGGCGAGGCGGTAGGCCAGGTCCTCCTGGCCGCCGCCGACCACGTTGTTCCAGACGTAGGCGCGGAACCCCCGCCCGACGAAGCCGGGGTTGACGATCATCTTCGGCCGGCCGTCGAGCCGTGTCTTGCGAAGGCCGATCTCCTCCCAGCCCGAGGGCCGCAGGCCGTGCCGACTCAGGATCTCCGCAACCCGGCCGTAGAAGACGTACCAGAGCTCGTCGACCGAAGAGAGCGCGTTCTGCTTCAGGAACCGAAGCGCCGCCGGCGAGCCCTCGAAGGCGCCGTCCGGGACCTCGTCCCCGCCCACGTGCAGGTGACGCAGCGGCACCCCCGCCTCGCGGTGCAGGTCCACGACCGCGTCCACCACCCGCTCGACGAACGCGTAGGTCGAGTCGAGGGCCGGGTTCATCACGTTGTCGTGATAGCCCTGGGCGGAGGTGTAGACCGAGCGGTCGTCGGGGTCGCTCAGCCGGTAGCGGGCCGCGCCCTCGGCGTCGCCCTGGGCCATCAGGTCCCGGTAGCGCGCCTCCATCGCCTTGATGGCGGCGCGGGCGTGGCCGGGCATCTCCAGCTCGGGGATCACCTCGATCTGCCGCTCCGCCGCGTAGCGGAGGATCTCGACGTAGTCCTGCCGGCTGTAGAAGCCGCTCCCGAAGGGCCGGTCGGGGTCGGGACCGGAGCCGTAGGCGGGGGGCAGGAAGCGGCTGGAGTCGAGGGTGTGACCCCGCCGGGCGCCGACCGAAGTCAGCTCGGGCAGGCCCGCGATCTCCAGCCGCCAGCCTTCGTCCTCGGTGAGGTGAAAGTGGAAGACGTTGAGCTTGTAGCGGGCCAGGAGATCCAGCACCCGCAGCACCTCGGCCTTGGGCTGGAAGTTGCGGGCCACGTCGAGCATGAAGCCGCGATAGCCGAAGCGGGGGGCGTCGACGATGCGGAGCGCCGGCAGCGACAGCCCTTCGCCGGAGGCGACCACCGGCAGCATCGCGCGCAGCGACTGCAGGCCGTAGAAGACGCCGGCCGCCGAGGCGCCGGTGATCCGGATCCCGGCGCCGGCGTCGACCACCAGCTCGTAGGCCTCGGGCGAGCCCTGGCCCGCGATCGTGCCCGTCTCCAGGCGGACCGACACCGGCTCGCCGTCCCCGCGCTTCGGCAGGTGCGGGCGAAGGTACTCGGCCGCCAGACGGGCGTGGACGGCCAGCTCGGGCGGCGCCACGATCGCGGGGAAGCTTCGAAGCGGCAGCCGCCCTTCCCGTCTCTCCAGCAGGAGCGGGGTCGGAAGCACCGGGGGCAGGGCCTCGACCGCCAGCTCGTCCACCGCCGCGTCCCGCTCGAACTGCTGCGCCGGCGTGATCACGCGAGGGTCCCGGCCCGGTTGCGGCCCCCGCTCGAACGGCACCGAGGTGTAGCGGAGGGGCCGGCCCTTCTCGGGCGCCTGGTCGAAGACGACGTACGGCCCGACCGGGGCGAAGCTCCGGTTGGTCAAGAGGTCGGTGAGGTACTCGATCTCGACGCTGTGATCGGGCGCCAGCTCACGAAAGCCCGGTCCCGGCACGATCCGGCACAGGCCCCCGGTGACGTTCTCGATCGCCACCCCGCCGCCGGCGGTGCCCGACCGCGGCCGGTGCAGCGCGTTGAAGTAGATGGCCCAGCCGGAGGCCGGCAGCGGCTCCGGTCCGCGGTTCGTGAGCAGAAACGCCACCCGGGCCACGCCCGGATCGCCAGCTCCGGCGAAGACCTCCTGCTCGAGCTCCCACCTCAGGTGGAGGATCGGCTGGGCCAGGGCGGGCACGGCGCAGCCGGCAAGGACCAGGCCGACGAGGGCGTAGCGCATGGGGGATTAGACATCGAGGTTGCGGCCGGCGCCAAGTGCCCGGGAACGCCCGCACACACGAGGTCCGCGCCTTCGACGCCTCCCCGCTCGCGGCGCCACCTCTCCGCTCAGGGCAGCGCGTTCAGCTCGGCCAGGTCCAGGCTGTCGGCCACGACCTCTCCGAGCCCTCTCTTCCTGGGCTGACCCTCAGTGTAGCCCCGCCCGCAAGCCGGGACGGCAACGAGAGGCCTACTCGATGGTGTTGAGGTAGGCGAGGAGCGAGGCGGTCTCCTCCGGCGAGAGCGTCTGCCACTTGCGGCCGGTGGCCACCATCCGCGCCAGCATCCCGTTGCCGTGCTCCCACAGCGAGGCGATCAACGTGAACGCCGAGAAGCCGCCGGCCGGCCGGTTCAGCGCCACCATGCCGTAACCGCCGGGCTCGTGGCAGGCCAGGCACAGCTTGGCCTCGAAGACCTCGCGGCCGCGGGCCGGATCCCCGGGCGCCTCTTCTTGGGGAGCTCCGGAGAGGAACGCGTGGATGTCCGCCGCCTCCTGGGGGCTCAGACGGGCCCGCGCCATCTCGGCCCGCTCGATCGCCTCCCACATCAGGGCGGCGTGGCTCCACATCGCCGCCGCCATCGCCGAGGGCGTGAAGTCCGGCCGGCCGGACAACGCCGGCGCCGCCCCGCCCGCACCCAGCTCCCCGTGGCAGGCGGCGCAGCCGCGCTCGCTGAACAGCAGCTTGCCCCGCGCCCCGTCCCCCTCCTGCGCCATCGCCGGTCCCGAGGCGCCGAGAAGCGTGGCGCCGGCCAGCACCCCGACCATGGTCCTCCGCATGACTAGAGGGTACAACACGCGGTCAAGCGGCGGCATCGAGCGGGACCGGCGCGGGTGGCTGCCCCGGGGACGGGTCACCGCGCAACCGCCGCCGGCTCCAGGGCCGGGGTGAGCAGTCGCGTGCCCGGCGGCAGCGACCGATAGAGAGAGGCGGCATCCTGGGCCGACATCGTGATGCGAAGGCGCAACGGCTCGGGTCCTCCCGCAAGCGCCACCCACCGGCCGCGGAGCGACTCCGCGATCCGGGCCCCGAGGCCTCCCAGGGTCACGCCCGCGTCTGCGGCCACGATCTCGGCCACCAGCCCGGGGTAGACCAGGCGGAACCGGGTCGGTGCCTCGCCCTCCTCCGGCAGCGGCGGAATCGTCGGCGCCGGCTCGCTGCCGGACTTGCCCGCGCCGGGCGCCACCACGATCTCGTGGCGCTCCCGCTCGCGTTCGGGGGCCAGCACGCCGCCTTCCCAGATCCTGGGCTCGGTCCATTCGGCCGATCGGCGCGCCACGAAGGCCACCCGGAACCGC
>CAZNNH010000129.1:0-8601 GCA_964574335.1 uncultured Acidobacteriota bacterium
TTGAAGGGGCTTATACCTCTTCCGGGGGTTCGAATCCCCCCCTCTCCGCCACGCTCTCGCCGGCCGTAGCAGGCCGCGTCCTCGCCGGCCCGGGTAGCCCAGGCCCGACGAACCCACCGCAGGATCGAGGCGCTACTGGGGCCGAAGCGGGACCGAGATCGCGTCCAGGTGCGCTGTTTCGCCTTCGGCGGGCAGGTCGAAGGGGACGTAGACGCCGTCCCGCCACCGGAGCCAGCGGTAGCCCGCGTCCTCCAGGGGCCGCGTGAAACGGAAGCGGACCTGCAGCGGCCGTCCGTCCTCGGTCACGGCGACCACCTCGATCTCGACGTCCGACAGCGCCACCCGGTACCCCTCCGGGACCGGGCTGTTGCGGAACAGCCGGTCGAAGGTGGGGAAGGCGTGGCTCATCGAGAAGGCCGGCTTGTTACCCGGCGGGGCGAGGTAGCCGCCCTCCGGACGCACCAGCAGCGTCCGGGCGTCCGTCCGCGACACGTCGATCGGGTGAACGCCCGAGGCGAGGAGCAGAAGGCGATCGGGGACGCGGCGGCCTTCGAGGGCCTGGATCACCGGGCCGAAGGCGCTGACGAAGGAGGAGGGGGAGCTGACGATCACCACCCGCTGGGCCGCCACCGCTGGATCGTCGGGGAGGCTGTGGGCGGCCTTCAGGATCACCTTGCCGAACGACTCGACGGCCTCGTAGGAGAGCAGCAGGCGGAGCGGCGCCAGGCCGAAGTGGATCACCAGCAGCGTGCCGGCGAGCAGCCGCAGACCGGAGCGCCGGAAGCCGCCCGGCGGCATCCACTCGGCGGGGTGCCAGATGCCGGTGAGCAGCAGCCCCAGCAGCGCCGAGCCGCCGAGGCCCGCGAACACCAGCAGCCGGTCGCCGGCGAAGGTGGCGCAGACCGGCAGCAGCGACAGCAGCATCCCGCCGGCCAGGAACCGGGCGATCCGCTCGCGCCGCAGCAGGGGCAGGAGCGCCAGCGCCACGAGCGCCACCCAGGTGCAGGCCACCCACCAGTAGACGGAGCGAGCCGTCGCCGACATCAGCAGGTGCAGCTCCGAGGGGAGGCCCCACTGGCCGAACAGCAGCAGCGGGGCGCGCTCCAGCACGGCGCGCAGATAGGCCCCGGGGTCGGCGCCGGGATCGATGTACATGGCCGACCCGGCTGCCCCGTAGCCGAGGCTCCGATAGGCGACAAACCATCCGATCGAGACGATGCCTGCCGGAACCAGGGACAGGAGGCGGGAGCGCAGGTCCCCCTTCTCCAGCAGCAGCGCGTAGGCGCCGAGGTAGGCGATGGCGCCGATCGCGGCCTCCCCCCCGAGGAGGGCCAGCAGCAGGAAGACGGGGGAGAGCAGGGCGCCGGAGCGTCGGCCGTGCTCACGCCAGGCGTGGTGGGCGAGCAGGGCCAGCAGACCGAGCACCAGGGTCACCAGGGCATTGCGGTTGGCCAGCCAGGCGGCCGGCATGCCGTGGGCGTCGTCGAGGGCGAAGGCCAGGGCGGCGAGTCCGGCCGCCGAGGCCGGCAGCAGGCGCCGGAAGAAGACCGCGGCGAGGCCCACCGCCGCCGCCAGCCAGAGCAGCGACTGCGCGTGCATCAGCTCCGGCCGCTCGGGCCACAGCCGGTAGTCGAGCCAGTGGGTGGCCGCGGTCAGCGGCCGGAAGAAGGCCAGGTGCAGGTCGGGGCTGGTCCACCACGGCAGTGCACCGCGCTCGACCTGCCGCCTCACCTCGTCGCCCGACCGGACGAAGACGAAGAGGTCGGACGCAGAGCGCGCCGAGTCGCCGAGCCCGGGCAGGCCGGTCAGGACGGCCCGGTGGATGTGGTCGTCGGTGTGCCAGCCGATGCGCAGGGACGGCGACGCGAGGAGCGCGGCCAGGAGGGCCAGGCGAAGGGGCAGCCGGGGGTGGGCGAGCCAGCGCCAGAAGCGGGCTCGCAGGCCTGGGCCGGCCTCATGGGACGGGGGATTCAGCATCGGTGGTCGCTGTCGCGGCTGGCGGCACGGCTCAGCATCGAACGTCCGCCGAGTGCGAGCGACGATGATACGCCGTCCGCCCGCGCTCAGCGAGCCTTTGAGGGCTCGAGCCCGTGTCGACCCGGCGCCGGCTCACCCGTCCGACACGCCCAATCCGATCCCGCTCGCTGCCGGCAGGCTCGAAGGAGCGCCGAAAGTCAAAAGTCTAGACCTGACCCCCCAGGTCGTTCGCCAGGGCTTGGCGTTGGGTGTCGGTCAGGGGGGTCTCGCAGGTCAGGGCGGGGAGGTCTGTGCCGATGGCCACCGGCACCTGGCCCTGGGTGTCGAACTTCAGGTACTGGACCGAGGAGAGGCGCTCCTCGCCGACCTGGCGCGGGTCGTGCTTGGCCCTGACCCGCTGGCCGTCGGCGAGCTTGACGTAGAGGTGCTCGGGCAGGCCCAGCCACTGGCGGAGCAGGACGTCGCGTTGCTCCACGTCGTCGATCTCGATCAGCAGGGTGCAGCCCAGCTCTCCGGGGCCGCCCAGAACCTCGTTGTAGGTCTCGATCTCGTGGACGATCTCGGCCTCCTTGACCAGACGCTCGACCCGCATCATCTCCTGGATCTGGTAGCGCACCGTGTCGTGGGTCTCGAACAGGAACGTCAGGTGCTCGCCGACGTGGATCCGGCGCAGCTCCTTCTCCGCCATCACCGCCCGGCGCAGCTCGGGGCGGCGCTCCTCGTAGGTCTGGTAGTCGACGATCTCTTGGCGGGCGACCGGTGTCATGCTCCTCCTTCTCCTTGGGTCTTCTTCTCGATACGGGTGGGGAAGCCGTCCTCGCGATAGGCGCGGGCCAGGATGGTCATGGGGTGCAGCGGCTTCCTGCCGGCGTGCTGCTGGAACTGCAGGGCCGCCAGCGGGCAGTCGGTGGCCCACACCTTGGCCTCGTGGGCCTTCATCCCGGCGAAGGCCTTGGCGCCGGTGCGCTTCGAGACCTCGAAGCCCTCCACCTTCATGGCGTAGGTCCCGTCGTGGCCGCAGCACTCCATGGTGGTCTTGGGCGTGACCCCCGGGATCTTGCGGAGCAGGTCGCGCCCCTTGAACCCGGCGGCCTGGGCTCGCAGGTGACAGGGGGCGTGGTAAGCCACGGTCTCGCCCGGCGTGCTCTTGAAGTCGGTGTTGAAGCGCGGCTGGTCCCGCAGCGACCACAGAAGCTCCGAGGGGTCACGCACCGCCTCGGCCAGCTTGCCGGCGGCCTCGCGCTCCTCCCTGGGAACGAGCTCCGGGTACTCGCGCCGCATCATCATGGCGCAGGTCGGGTTGATGGCCACCACCTTGCAGCCGGCCTCCACGAACGGGAGGAGGATCCGCAGGTTGATGGCGGCGTTGCGGCGCAGCCCCTCGAGGTCGCCGCTCTCCCAGGCCGGCATACCGCAGCACTGCAGCCCCTGGACACACGCGGTCTTGACCTGGTTGCGGTCGAGGACGTCGAGCGTGTCGCGGCCGATCTGGGGCTCGTTGTTCTGCACGTAGCAGGTCTGGAACAGCACCACCTCGTGCCCGTCCGGCTTCGTCGCCACCCGGCCGTTCCGGACCGCCCAGCGCTCGAAGGTGGAGAGGGCGAAGTCGGGCAGCCGCTTGCTCCGGTGGATGCCCAGGGCGGCCTGCATCAGGACCCGCTGGGGCCAGAAGCGGTTCATCACGTTGGCGATCCCGAAGCTGGCCCGGGCCAGGCGGGCGGCGCCGTCCGGGTCGGCCAGCAGCCGGTCGCGGAGCGGGACGCCCAGGCGCCGCGCCCGCTGGGCCTTGTAGCGGTGGACCAGCTTGGGGAAGTCGAGCTGGAACTCGTGGCCGTCGCGGGGGGTGTAGGGGCACTGCACCTCGCACAGCTTGCACTGGAAGCAGGCCGCCATCACCCGCTCGGTCTCGGCGGCGTCGATCTTGCGCACGTCGCCGTCGTGCCGCTTGTCGATGAGGTCGAACAGGAGCGGGAAGCTGTCGCAGTACTTGAAGCACATGCGGCAGCCGTGGCAGATCTCGAAGGCGCGCGTGATCTCCGCCTGGAGCGCCTCGGGGTCCCAGTAGTGGGCGTCCTCCGGGTCGTAGGTGAGGCCGGCGGTGGGCTTGAAGGAGACGTTCCCGCTGGGCTGGCTCATGAGTCGGGGTCCTCTCGGGATGATGATGAAAGAAGAAGGCAACGGCGTGCCGCGGGCCGAAGGCGAAAAGGGCGCCTTCGGGTCCCGCGGCCTTCGGTCGGGACTAGCTGAGGGTGTCGAGCATCTTCTGGAAGCGGCCGGCGTGAGACTTCTCGGCCTTGGCCAGGGTCTCGAACCAGTCGGCGATCTCGGCGAAGCCCTCGTCGCGGGCGGTCTTGGCCATCCCCGGGTACATGTCGGTGTACTCGTGGGTCTCGCCCGCCACCGCCGCCTTCAGGTTCTCGGCGGTGTCACCCAGCGGCAGGCCGGTGGCCGGGTCGCCCACCTGCTTGATGTAGTCGAGGTGCCCGTGGGCGTGGCCGGTCTCGCCCTCGGCGGTCTCGCGGAAGTTGCTGGCGATCTCCGGGTAGCCCTCGACGTCCGCCACCTTGGCGAAGTAGAGGTAGCGGCGGTTCGCCTGCGACTCGCCGGCGAACGCCTCCTTCAGGTTGCCATGGGTCTTCGTGTCCTTCAGTTGCTTTGCCATCTTCTCCTCTCGGCCGGCTGCTGGCACGAGGCGCAGACGCCGGTGAAGGTGATCGAGTAATCGAGAATCGTGAACCCGGTCGGCCCGGTGTCGGGTGGCCGAACGTCGGGCACGAGCGAGTCTTCCAGGTCGACGAGGCGGTCGCACTCCAGGCAGATGAGGTGGTGGTGACGCTCGGTCACGGCGTCGAACCGCACCACGGCGTCCGGGTGCAGGACCTTGTGGGCCACGCCCACCTCGACCAGGGTCTCCAGGACCCGGTAGACGGTGGTGCGTGACAGGCCCGGGAGACGCCCCCGCACCCCTTCGTAGATCTGGTCGGCGGTCGGGTGGTCCCGACGCGCGATCAGCTCTTCGAGGATCAGGCGTCGCTGGACCGTGAGCGAGAGACCGCGTCGGCGGCACTCCCGCTCGAACTCCGCCATGCGGCGACCCGCTTCGAACGACGCGCTCATCTTTATGGAAACTTATCGCATTCGGTAATTAATGTCAATACCGGCCCATCCGTCTGTTCTCAAATGGGTAGGAATCACCGAGAGCGGTTCACCAGAGGGCCCGGAGCATCTCGCTCTCGTAGGGCCGAAGGGGCTCGCGGGCGCGCAACCGGGCCACCAGATCGGGGTTGGCGACCAGGGCGCGACCGAAGGCCACCAGGTCGAACCGACCGGCCTCGATCGCGTCTTTCGCCGTCTCGGGTGTGTACCCACCGTTGCCGACCAGCGTCCCGCGGTAGTGGGCGCGCAGGAACTCGCTCGCCCCCGAGCCGTCGAGCTCCGGGAAGCGCTGGGTGTCGTCGAAGACGCCCATGTGGAGGTAGGCCAACCCGCGCGCCTCGAGCTCCCCGAGCAGGTGGCGAAAGACCCGCGCGTCCCGCGGGTCTCCCTCGAGGTGGGTGTAGCTGCCCGGCGACAGGCGCAGGCCGAGCCGCCCGGCTCCGACCACGGTGGCGACCGCGTCGACCACCTCCAGGGCGAATCGGGCCATCTTCTCGGGCGTGCCGCCCCAGTCATCCTGGCGGCGATTGGTGTGGTGGTGGAGGAACTGGTCGATCAGGTAGCCGTTGGCGCCGTGAATCTCGACCCCGTCGAAGCCGACCCGTTGTGCTCGCTGAGCGGCCAGCACGAAGCCGTCGACCAGGCCCACCACCTCGTCCGTTTCCAGGGCGCGGGGCCTTCCGTAGACGAGGCTCGCGGTGCGCGGCACCCGCCCCTCGAGCGGCACCGCCGAAGGCGCCACCGGCATCGCGCCGCCGAGGAAGCTCGGGTGCGAGACCCGCCCCACGTGCCAGAGCTGGGCGAAGATCCGGCCGCCCGCCTCGTGGACGCGCTCAACCACGCCGCGCCAGCCGGCGACCTGCGCCTCGGTCCACAGCCCGGGCGTGCGCCGATACCCCTGGCCGTCCGGCCGGATCACCACGCCTTCGCTGATGATCAGGCCGACGTCGGCTCGACGCGCGTAGTAGGAGGTGGTGGCCGCCGTTGGGGCCAGGTCGGGGCTGGCCATCGACCGGGTCATCGGGGCCATCAGGATGCGGTTGGCCAGGGTCAGGTCCGGGCTCAGTCGGTAGGGCTGGAGGAGAACGTCATCCACGGGGCCCATGTCCACTCCGGTCATGGCCCGAATGATAGACCGACGAGCGCGTGACGCCGCAGCCGAATCGTCCCGCCGCGCTGGCTCAGCTCACGGAGAGGTGGAGCGGCAACTCACGTAGCGGCGGCTCCGTCTCCCAGCTTCGCCGGTACACGAGCCTCAGATCGGTCCGTCCGCGCCCGACGGCCCGGAAACGCCAGGTCTCGATGCCGGACGCCCCGGGCAGGTTCGAGCCGGGAGAGAACCGTGGCTCCCCTTGCTGCACGACCACCGACGTGTCGAGCTCCGCGAGCTCCCAGTCGTAGCCGGTCGAGGGGTTGCCCTCCAGCCTCAGAACCAGCTCCTGGCCTACCGTCAGCGCCACCTGCTGGCCCGCGGCCTCCTCGCCGAAGACGAGGCTGGGAGCCACCGGTGAGTTCTCCTCGCAGCCGATCAGGCCCATCAGCAGCCAGCCGACCATGACCGGCGCTCGCCATCCCCATGAACCGATCCTGATTCCGCCCATGTCCCTCTCCGAGATGCGCCGAGTGTACGCCTGCCGCGTCCTGGACGCGCGGGGCGGTTGTGCCCTACGATCCGTGAGCGAGCCGCAGAGCTCTTCCCACGATGTCGACCCCCGAGCCGCCTTCGTCGAAGCCCCGAGCCCCGCTGGGCGTCCGCGACGGATTGGCCCTCGGTCTGGCCCTGAC
Organism: uncultured Acidobacteriota bacterium; assembly: GCA_964574335.1. Classification (GTDB taxonomy): domain Bacteria; phylum Acidobacteriota; class Vicinamibacteria; order Fen-336; family Fen-336; genus CAZNNH01. Next base: position 6,919 of record CAZNNH010000129.1, read on the forward strand.
CGTCTACGTGGCCCTGGCCGTGGACGGCGCGCGGCAGAGCGCGGCCACCTTCGATGAGCCCGCTCACGTGCCGGCGGCCTGGACGCACCTGGCCCTCCACGACTACCGCCTGTCCCCGGACCACCCGCCCCTCGCCAAGACGCTGGCGGCGGTGCCCTTGCTGTTCCTGGACGTCCGCATGGACGAGACCGACACCACCTGGCGAGACCACCGGATCTGGGGCTTCGGACGGCGCTTCCTCTTTCGCTGGAACGACGCCGACCGGCTCCTCTTCTGGAGCCGCGTCCCGATGGCCGTGCTGGGCGCCGGGCTGATCCTGGCCGTGTTCCTGTGGACGCGGGCCCGCTTCGGACCCACCGCCGCGGTCCTCACCCTGCCGCTTGGCGCCTTCTCTCCGGACCTGCTGGCCCACGGCCAGATCCTGACCACCGACCTGGGAGCCGCCACATCGATCTTCCTGGCCGTGATCGGCCTCGAGACGCTGCTGCGAAGGGCCACGCCCCTCCGCCTGGCCCTGTGCGGCCTGGCGGTCGGCGCCGCGCTCGGCTGCAAGTTCTCGGCCCTCGGCCTGGTGCCGATCTTCGCGGTCCTGGTGACCGTGGAGTGGCTGGGACCGGGGCCGCTTCTGGTCGCCTTCGGGAAGGAGCGGCCGGTAGAGTCCCGCGGGAGGCGCGCGCTGTGGCTCGTGGGGCTGCTGCTGGGGGTGGCGCTGGTGGCCCTCGTCGGGATCTGGGCCTGCTACGGCTTCCAGGGCTCCTTCTCCGCCGACCCCGCCGTCTCCTCCAGCTTCCGCTGGGACGCGCTCGAGTCCGAGCAGCCGATGGTCCACCAGGCCATCACCACGGCGCGCGAGCACGGGCTGCTGCCGGAGCCCTTCCTGTTCGGCCTGGTCCGCTTCCTCAAGCACTCCGAGTCGCGCCGCGCCTTCCTGCTCGGGGAGCTGTCCGACACCGGATTTGTCCTGTACTTCCCGGTGTCGCTGCTGGTGAAGACGCCGCTACCCTTGTTGCTGCTGCTGGCGCTGGCGCTGGCCGGCCTGCTCCGCTCCGGACCCGACCGGCGCGCCGTCCGCTTTGTCTGGCTTCCGGTCGTCGTCTACTTCTCGCTCGCGGTGGGCAAGGGCATGAACATCGGCCACCGCCACCTGCTCCCCCTCTACCCGTTCCTGTTCGTGGCTGCGGCCGCCGCGGGGGCCCGCCTCTTCACCTGGCGGAGGCCGCTCGGCCGGCTGGCGCTCGGGGTCTTGTGCACCTGGTACGCCTTCGGCACGCTGAGGGTCCATCCTCACGAGCTCTCCTACTTCAACGAGACGGTGGGCGGGCCGGCCAACGGCTGGCGGGTGCTGGTGGACTCCAACCTCGACTGGGGGCAGGACATCAATCGGCTGGCCCCCTGGATGCGCGCGCGCGGGATCGCCCGGTACAAGCTCTCCTACTTCGGCACCGCACCCCCCTCGTACTACGGTGTCGACGCCGAGATGCTGCCCAGCTACACCATCCCCTACACCACCCACTTCACCCGCCAGGTGAGCCCGGGCGACGTGCTGGCGGTCAGCGCCACCAGCCTCCAGGGGATCTACCTGGAGCCGCAGGACCAGCGGCTGATGGCCCGCCTCCGCCAGGAGACGCCGATCGGCCGGGTCGCCTACAGCATCCTGATCTACCGCGCGTCCTTCGCCTGGCC
>CAZNNH010000129.1:8701-17888 GCA_964574335.1 uncultured Acidobacteriota bacterium
CGATCGGCCGGGTCGCCTACAGCATCCTGATCTACCGCGCGTCCTTCGCCTGGCCGCCTAAGGGGACATGACCCGTCCCCCATGGCCGTATGACCCGAATCCTTCGGTAGCCGGTGGATTCGGGATCATGTCCCTGGCGGGCTCACCCGGCGGGGGCGTTCAAGAAGCTCAGCAGCTCACGGTCGAAGGCCTCCGGGCAATCGGCCATGGGCACGTGGCCGCAGCCGTCGAGGACGACCAGGCGGGCCCGCGGAAACTGGCCCGCCAGGGCGTGGCCGTAGGCGACGGGGATCAGGCGATCCTGCCGCCCCCAGATCACCAGCACCGGCATGTCGGCCCGGCCGAGGGTGCCGTTCAGCCAGTCCCGTCCCCGGTGCATCGAGAGGACCGTGCGACGGATGACCCACTCCTCCCGGAGTCGGAAGGCCAGGATGTCGCGGGCCACGAACGAGGGGATGCTGGGCGCCTTGTGCCGGACCGTGGCCACCAGCCGTCGGACGCCGTCCTCGTCGCGTGGAAAGAGCGCTTCCACCGGCAGCGGGCCCAGATCGGGACGCAGGCCGGCGCCCGAGACCACGGCCAGGCGCTCGACCCTCTCCGGCGATTCGGCAGCCAGCCGGGAGACGATCCAGCCGCCCATCGAGATCCCGGCCACTCGGGCCCTCTCGATCCCGACCGCGGTCATGAAGCGGCGCACCGCCTCCACCTGCATCGGGATCGAGTAGTCGGCGTCGGCCGGGCGCCCCGAGTCCCCGAAGCCGACCAGGTCGAGGGCCACCACGCGAAAGCGACGTCCGAGCGGCGCCATCAGCCGGCCCCAGTCCATGAGCGCGCTGCTGGCCAGGCCGTGGACCAGGACCACCGGAGGCCCCGAGCCCGCCTCGAGGTAGTGCAGGCGGTACGGGCCGGCCTGCACGTACGCGCTGCGCACCCCAGCGAGGCGCAGGCGGAGCCCGGCCACCTCGAAGAAGACGGCGACCGGTCTCAGGTAGACGACGGTCGCCGCCGCCAGCAGCATCGCGCCGGCCGCCGGCCACCACCGACGCAGGGCTCTTGGGATCACGCCACCAGGGCCTGGTGCAGCCGGCGCGTCAGATCCGGTAGATGGCGCTCGTCGACCAGCAGGCTGATCCGGAAGCTGGAGGTCGAGACGCCGAGCACCTCGGCGCCGAGGGCCACCGCGCTGTCGAGGACCTTTCGCAGGTTGCCTAGCCGCGCGTTGATGCCGGAGCCGATAGCCGACACCGCCCCCACGCCGGTGCGGACCTCCACACCGGCACCGCCCGCCTTGAGCCCGGCCACGATCGAATCCAGGTCGTGGAGGTTCTCCCTGGAGAGCAGGATCGAGGCCAGGCCTCCGGCCTGGGAGCGGAACAGCAGCTCCTTGCCGGCCGCCTGCCGCGCCTCGAGCCCCTCGACCAGCTTCATCAGCGTCTCGGTTCCGCCCGCCGCGCTGGAGACCAGCACCAGGTCCTTCTCGCTGGCCACGCCGATGGCACCCTCGGCCCGGCTCGGCGGGTCGCGCCGCACCACCGTCTCCCCCTCGCCGCCGGCCGTGGCCCGACAGTACAGGGCGATTCCCTTCTCCTTGGCGAACTCCACCGCCTGCGCGTTCAGGACCTTGGCCCCGGCCTCGGCCAGCTCCTGCATCTCCTCGTACGAGAGCGACGACAGGCGGCGGGCCTCCGGGACCACCCGCGGGTCGGCCGAGTACACGCCGTCCACGTCGCTGTAGATCTCGCAGGCTTCGGCGTCGAGGGCGGCGGCCAGGGCCACCGCCGTGGTGTCCGAGCCGCCCCTACCGAGGGTGGTCACCTCTCGCTTGTAGGAGACGCCCTGGTACCCGGCCACGATCACCACCCGCCCCGCCTCCAGCTCGTCCTGCACCCGGAAGGGGCGCACCTCCACGATCCGCGCGTTGTTGTGGGAGTCGTTGGTCATGATCCCGCACTGCGATCCGGTGAAGCTCACCGCGGGGATGCCGCGGTCGTTCAGGGCCATCGAGAGCAGGGCCATCGAGATCCGCTCGCCGGTGGAGAGCAGCATGTCGAGCTCGCGCCGGGCCGGGCTCTGCGAGACCTGCCGGGCCAGGGCCAGCAGCTCGTCGGTGGTGTGGCCCATGGCCGAGACCACCACCACCACCTGCTTGCCCCGCGCGCGGGTGGTCGCCACCCGCTCGGCGACCCGCTTGAGCCGGGCCACGTCCGCCACCGACGAGCCTCCGTATTTCTGGACGATCACACCCACCGTGCACCTCCGCGGCCGTCATTCTAAGCCGGCGGTCGGGACGCGCTACACTCCCACAGGAGGGAGGTCGCCGTGAAGCTGGTCTTGCTGCTTCGCCACGCCAAGTCGAGCTGGAAGGACGCGGACCTCCCTGACCACGACCGGCCCCTCAACCACCGGGGGGAAAGGGACGCACCGAGGATGGGGCGCCTGATGAAGGAGCAGGCGCTGGTCCCCGAGCTGATCTTGAGCTCCACCGCCAAGCGCGCCCGAGAGACCGCGCTCAGGGTGACCGAGGCCTGTGGCTACACGGGCGAGGTCCGGCTGCTCTCCGAGCTGTACCTGGCCGAGCCCGACGCCTACCTGGCCGTGCTCAGGTCACTCCCCGACGCCGTGGGACATGTGATGCTGGTGGGACACAACCCGGGGATGGAGCAGCTCCTGGAACGGCTGGTAGGCCAAGCACACGCCCTTCCCACCGCCGCGCTGGCCGTCGTCGAGCTCCCGATCGACCGCTGGGAGCAGGCCGGCCCGCCGCCGCTCGGCAAGCTGCGCGGGTTGTGGCTGCCCAAGGAGCTGGATCGCTAGCCGCGCCCCCAGGGCAGCGTCGAGTTGGCGAAGGCCACCCGGCCGCGCAGCAGGTGGTAGAGATAGGCGCCCAGGCAGAAGCGTCCGAACAGCAGCGCCGAGAAGGCGATCACCAGCAGGGCCTGGAGCACCCAGGCCAGGGGGAGCAGACCGGCCAGCAGCGCGCCGCTGGCGGCGAGGTTGAAGACCGCCGCCATCCCTTGCGCGAAGCGCCGCGGCCCCGGCGCCGGCTCGAGGCGTCGCCAGCCCCGCGGGCCGGCGACCCGGCGGTTGTAGACCGCCTCGAAGGGGTTCAGGGCCGGCAGCAGCGTGTTCCAGAAGAGCACGGCCGACAGGGCCAGGTGGACGGCCGCCGAGGCCGGCACCGAGACGACCTGGAGGGCGATCGCCGCCAGCACGCACGGGAAGACCCGGCGGGGTTGGTAGTAGAGGCCCTCGAAGTGCATGTCACAGGCATCGGCGGGCTCGTCGCCGAAACCCTGCTGCTTCATGAAACGAACCACCGCACCGGAAGCCATGACTCTCCTCCCGACCGCCCCCGACACCTAGGGCACGCCCGGCCATCCGCCGGGGCGGGCATGCCCGAGGCTCGCTTGTCAGGTGGGCCCATGTTAGCGCGATCCGGCGCTCGAGGCTCCCGGGGCGCGCCTCGCCGGGGTCAAGCGCACCCACGTGGACCGCGACCCCATGATCGCCGTGCGCGCCTCGGGCGCTCCCCGGCTGGCCGGCGTCTACGCGTTCGAGGATGGCTACGACACTCGCACCGTCCGGGACTCCTGGGTCGCAAACATGTCCAGACCGACCTGATCTACACCCACCTCACGAACCCAACCAAGCGACGCATGCGGGCTTGCTGGGCAGCCTCTGATGGTGGTGCCCGGTGGCGTGCACCCCTTCCGTGACCAGGACCCCTTTGTCGGAACCCGGATATTCGCTATCCTCACGGCGGTCTCGCCTCGAACGGCCAGCTCCGAGCGCGATCCTCCAATTGCTGGGTAGACGTACCGTGGTCGAGAACGTGACCGTTCACCATCCGGGACGGCTCGTTGTCCTCGTGGCGCTCCTTCCAGCGCTGCTGATTGCCGGAGCCGTGCTATTCCGCGCGCGGCAAGGCGAGCCTTCTTGGCGGGTAGCATTGGGCATGCGGCCGGCCAAGGCAATCAACGAGATGAAGCGCGCTCCACAGGCCTCTTGCCGGTGTTCGCCGCCCTAGCAGTGGCCGATGGGTGTCCTGTACTCCGTGTTCCCGGTCGATGACAAGGCTCGGGGTGCGCTACCCGACCTCGGTGTCAGTGATGCGCCCTGCGAGAACGGCCGCAACCCGACTCCGGCGGAGATACGCGCGGTGCTCGGCACGCTCCACGACTTCAAGTGCACGTACACCGAACAGCCCGCGATTGGCCGCACGTGGCAGGCCATGGTCGAGCACACAGATGACCCCGACCGCGGAGGGTGGACCCTCCTGAACGTGTCCCAGTATCGTGGAGAGACGCAAGAGGCCGAGTTCTGGTTCGAGAAGGGCTGGCCCGACCTCATACTCCGAATAGTGGTTGGCCTGGCGAGCAAGTGCGGCCCCTTCTTCATCCTGCCAGATACCGGCGACGCGGCCGTGGTGGTTCGTCCAGAGGACGACCCCGCGGTTCTCTACCAGGGTTGGGAGCACACGAACCCAGCCGCCACGACCGACGAGGGCGTAGAGTAGTCGCCGGACCTGGAGCGGTGGTGAGATGAAACAGCATGGCGGTGGCGACCATCGACTGCCCACCAAACGCCCTTCGGGTAGCCTCGGCGGTGACATTGTCCTCCGCTGAGTCCCGCAACGTCATCCGGCTGGCTCTGTTCGTGCCCGGCGTCGGGAACCTGGCCACGCGACGGATCCGGAGCCCGCAGGACAGCCTCCGCTGAATGTCCCCGCGTCGCGTCCCGGCCGCCGACCACAATGGCTTTGTCGGAACCCAGGTATTCGCTATTCTCACGGCGATATCGTTACGGACCGGGAGCCCTGGCTGCGATCTGGCGGTTGTCGGGCTGACCCTGGGAGAACCAGCGTGAGACTTGTGCTCAGGTGCGTGGCTGTCGGCGAGGGCCTCGCAGCTGCCGTCCTCGTGGCATTCTTCGTTGTCGTGGGTGCCCTGTTGGCAGTCCCCACTGTGGGTTCTGCTGTCTGGAGTGGACTGAGTCCCGACACACCGAGAGTCGTCGCAGTCACGGTAACAGTGGGCGCAGTCGTACTCTTTCCAGCCGCTGCGGGCCTTGCCAGCGCGCAACTCTGGCAACTGCGACGACAAGGCGTTGCTACGAGCGTGATTGCCCTGACGCTGGCAGTGATTGCCCTAGTCGCGCGCGGCGACACGCCACCCCTCTGGTATGCGCCACCAGTGGCACTCATCGCTCTCTTGCTGTCACCGTGGTCGTTCCGTGCATGTGGTGAGAAGGCGACCGTAGCAGCGAGTGGTAGGACGCGTCGTCCTTGGACGCGAGGCGGCTGGGGCATCCTCATCTCTGCCATGTGTGTTGATGCCGCTATCGTGGTGGTGCTGTTCGCACTCGGCGCCCGAAAAAACGCAATGTGGGAGTCTGCCGCTCATCCCGGCATGCGCATCTCCGACGTACTTCTGCACATGCCGGACAGTTCCGCCTTTGAGCTTTCGGGACCTGCCTGTCGTCTGTCCTTCATGTGCTGGGGGCACGACGATAGCTGCCTCATCATGGCTGAACCCCGCTGGGACCGCGAGCTCGTGTCTCACGCTTCCGTCAGAGGCACGTGGGCGCTGACGCGGCCCGCATTCGCCCAAATGCTGGACCAGCATGCCGACGACCTTGCGGGCTGCGGATCGCTTCGGATCAGCTGGCAGGGAGGGCGCTTCTATCGCGAGGTGCTGCTGGCGAGGGGCGCAGTAGCGTCGGTGGGCCCCCGCATCAAGAGGTGGGATTGACGCAGCAAGGCCGTGAAGCCCTCATCATTGTCGAGGGTGGCCAGCGACTCCGGCTTCGGGTCCTCGATGAGGTCGCGCTCGGCGCCGGCGGAATCGGGACGTACCTACAGGTGGTCGTGAGACTGACCCGAGCGGGTTCGGCGTGGGGATCCAGAGCGCCGCTGACCAAATCCAGGCCTACGTTCATTTGGTCTTGACCAAATGAACGTAGCGATGCAGAATGGTCAGAATGCTGCGGAGGCGCTATCTCGACCTGATCCGGCGCACGGCGCTCGACAACGGGAAGATGGCCTTCGTCACCGGCCCGCGGCAGGTGGGGAAGACGACCCTGGCCCGGCAGTTCGAGCCGGGCGGCGGCGAGGCGGCCTTCATCTACTACAACTGGGACGACGTCGCCTTCCGACGGGCGTGGGCGAAAGACCCCAAGGCGCTCGTCCCACAGACGGTCGGCCGCAGGCCGTTCGTGGTCTTCGACGAGCTGCACAAGGCGCCGCGCTGGAAGCGCGGCCTGAAGGGCGTCTTCGACATGCGCGGTGCAGAGGCCGACATCGTGGTGACCGGCAGCGCCCGGCTCGACCTCTTCAGGCGCGGGGGCGACAGCCTGCTTGGCCGCTACTTCCCCTTCCGTCTCCATCCGCTCAGCGTCGGAGAGCTGCGCGGCGAGGACCCCGCGACCCCCGACACCCTCGCCGGCCGCCTGAACACGCGCTTGCCTTCCGAGTCGGCTCTGCTCGCGCAACTGCTTAGGTTCGGGGGCTTCCCGGAGCCGTTGCTGAAGGCCGAGCCGCTCTTCGGGAACGTCTGGCGCCGCACCCGCATCGACCGCCTGGTCCGCGAAGACCTCCGCGATCTCACCCGCGCCCAGGAGGTCGCGCTCCTGGAGACGACGGCGGCCCTGCTCCCGACTCGGGTGGGCTCCCCGGTCTCGGTCCAGTCGCTGGCGCAGGACCTCGAGGTCAGCCATCCCACCATGCGTCGCTGGCTCGGCTGGTTCGGCGACCTCTACGTGACGTTCACCGTTCCCCCCTACACACGCCGGGTGACCCGGTCGATCCGCAAGCGGCCCAAGCTCTACCTGTGGGAGTGGTCCGAGGTCGAAGACGAAGGCGCCCGCTTCGAGAACCTGGTAGCCAGCCACTTCCTGAAGGCCGCCCACTTCTGGACCGACGCCGGCTACGGCCTCTTCGAGCTTCGCTACGTCCGGGACAAGGAGAAACGCGAGGTCGACTTCCTGTTGCTGCGCGACAGGAAGCCATGGCTCCTCGCGGAGTGCCGCCTTCGCGACGCCACGCCGGCCGCCAGCCTTCGGTCGTTCTCGGCCGCGCTCTCGCCCCCCATCACCCTGCAGATCGTCGGCATTCCGGATGTCCAGGAGCGCTTCGACCTCACCGCGAAGGAGAAAGGGACCGTCATCAGCGCCGACCGTCTGCTGACGGTCCTCGCCTGAGGACCCGAAGCCATGACTTCCCTCCCGACCGCCCCCGAAACCTGGAGACGCGCCCGGCCACCCACTTGGCGGGCGCGTGCCCGAGGCTCACTTGTCTATCGAGGGTTGGGCGAACCCCAAGGAGCGTGTGGATGACCAGCGTCGTCCTCATCGCCCTTCTTGCCAGCTGCACGCCATCGGCTCAGCCGACACTGGCGGGCTTCTACGAAAGCCGCGCGACGTCTCGTGGTGGCATTGGCTATGCCATCGAGCTCAAGGCGGACGGCACCGCGGTGACGGGGTCCACCGTGATCGTGAACATGAAGTGGCGCGTGGTCAATGGTCACCTCCTGTTGGATGACAAGGACAGCGGCGCATTCCGCCTCGAGGGTGAGCAGCTGTCCAGACGGCCCCCGACGGAACACCGCTGACCACAAAGCAACGCCTCCACCCCCCGGAGAACAGTCTCGAGTCCATCGTCGGTGCCTGGCGCTATTCGCACTACACGGGCGCTGTGGCCTACGAGCGGTACCTGGCAGACGGACGCTTCGAATTCCGGCTTCCTCTCACTGCATACCAGGGCTGCTATTCGGTCAACGAGAACGCCCTGGCCTTCACCCAGCCCCGCGCATCTACTGCGACGTTCAAGCTCAACGGCAACGTCCTGCGCCTCCACGAAGACGGCAAGGACTCTCTCTACGACCGAAAGGACCCCTGGTATCCACGCGATGCGCCGGGCGGAGCCAAGAGCGAGTAGACGGCGGATCGCACCGTTGGCACAGGGCCAGTACCGTGGTAATGTGACTCATGGTCATCGCGCATTCCCGTGTCACGGCACAGGGGCAGATCTCGGTCCCGGCGGCGGTGCGGCGGAAGCTCGGTGTCGGACCTGGGTCTACGCTCGAGTGGGACGAAGACGGCGAGAAGATCGTGGTCCGGCGGGTGGGCCGTTTCACGTCAGCCGAAGTGCATGAGGCGGTCTTCTCCACGCCCCCGACACCGCGAACGCTCGACGAGCTGAAGACCGGGTTGAAGACCCACGCGAAGCGGCGCCATGCGCGCCGCTGACACGGACGTACTCGTCCGTCTCATCACCCGCGACGACCCGCGGCAAGTATCGGCTGCGGAGAGCTTCGTCTCCCGAGGTGCGTGGGTATCGCATATCGTCCTGGTCGAAGCCACTTGGGTACTCACGTCTGTCTATGGGCTCGATGACCCCGCTCTGGCGACCGCCGTGGAGATGCTCCTGAACCATCACGACTTGACGATTCAGGATCCGGAGGTCGTCGCAGCGGCGCTGCTGCAGTTCCGCAAGAGACCGGCCATCAGCTTCTCTGACTGCCTGGTCCTCGAGGTTGCGCGAAGGCTGGGGCATCTGCCCCTTGGCACGTTTGATCGTGATCTCGCGAAAGTGGACGGGACGCAGCGGCTGTAGAGGGGGCGGCGTGCGGGCACAAGTGAATGACCTTGGGCCGTCGGGCGTCGCCGCTGCTATGTGTCCTGCTGGCCCTTCTTCTGGATCTTGGCCCAGGTGTCCTTGAGGGTGACGGTGCGGTTGAAGACCGGCCGCTCCTTGGTGGAGTCGGGGTCGAGGCAGAAGTAGCCCTGGCGCTCGAACTGGACCGGGACACCGGCCCCCAGCCCCCCGCAGCCCGGTTCCAGGCGGCAGCCGTCCAGGGTGGTCAGGGATTCCGGGTTCAGGTCCTCGATGAAGTCGCGCTCGGCGCCGGGGTCGGGACGCACGTACAGGTGGTCGTAGAGACGCACCTGAGCCGGCTCCGCGTGGGTCGCCGAGACCCAGTGCAGAGTGGCCTTGACCCGCCGGCCGTCCGGGGCGTTGCCGCCGCGCGAGGCCGGGTCGTGGCTGCAGCGCAGCTCGACGACCTCGCCCTGGGCGTCCTTGATCACCTCGCGGCAGGTGATCAGGTAGGCGTAGCGCAGGCGCACCTCGCGCCCCGGCGCCAGGCGGAAGAAGCGCTTGGGCGGGTCCTCCATGAAGTCCTCGCGCTCG